>NZ_JBIVIF010000023.1:0-101882 GCF_044749595.1 Pseudomonas sp. NPDC089392 | reverse complement strand
CCGCATCGTTGATGCGGGGCATTTTGCAGGAGCTGGCTCAAAATTTCAGGTTTTCACACAGCCTGTGTAGGAGCGGCCTTGTGTCGCGATCGGGCCGCGGAGCGGCCCCAGCGAGTTCAGCGGCGAAGCTGAAAATTTGGGTCCGCTCCGCGGCCCGATCGCGACACAAGGCCGCTCCTACAGGGATTGCACCAGCTTCGAACAAGCGGAGTAGACTAGGCCAAACACCATTCGGCACGGAGCACACATGGGTATTCGCGGTACGGATCGGCAGATCGACAACATCGAGTTCAATGTCAGTGACATCGCACGCAGCAAGGCCTTCTATGGCAGTGTGTTCGGCTGGGCCTTCACCGACTACGGGCCGACCTACGCCGAGTTCAGCGATGGTCGCCTGACCGGCGACTTTACCACAGGTGAGCCGGTGCGCCCGGGCGGGCCGCTGGTGATCCTGTACGCCGATGACCTGGAAGCCACGCAGCAACGGGTCGAGGCGGCGGGGATGAAGATCAGCCGGGCGACCTTTGCCTTCCCTGGCGGGCGGCGCTTCCATTTCATCGACCCGGACGGCTATGAACTGGCGGTGTGGACGGCCCAAGCCTGATGGCCAACCACAAGATCGAAATCCGCCGACGCAATATCGAGAAGATTCTGCAGGCGGCGGAAAAGATGTTCGCCGAGAAGGGCTTCGGCGCCACCTCCATGGGCGATATTGCCGAGCAGGCCGAGTTGCCGCGTTCCAACCTGCATTACTACTTCAGCACCAAGGACGAGCTGTTCCGCGCAGTGCTGCAGGACCTGCTGGATGTATGGAAGCAGGACGCGCTGTGCTTCGAGAATTTCGACGACCCGCGTGTGGTGCTGACCAGTTACATCCGGGCGAAAATGGGCCATTCGCGCTCACGGCCGTTGGGCTCGAAGATCTGGGCCGAAGAGATGCTGCACGGGGCGCCGGTGCTGGGGGTGAACCTGGACGAAAGCCTGGTGCCCTGGGCCAAACTGAAGGAAGCCAAGATCCGCCGCTGGGTGGAGGAAGGGCGCATCCTGCCGGTGGAACCGTCGGCGCTGCTGTACATGATCTGGGCTTCGACCCAGCACTATGCCGACTTTGGTTACCAGGTGGAACTGCTCAATGGCGGTGAGGCGCTGTCGGACATGGCCTTTGAAAGTGCAGTGCAGACGGTGACCAGCGTGATCTTGCGGGGGATTGGGCTGGAGCCTTGAATCGGCGGTTGCCTGAGCGAATGGGGCCGCTGTGCGGCCCTTCGCGGGTAAACCCGCTCCTATAGGTTTATCGTTGCCCTTGTAGGAGCGGGTTCACCCGCGAAGGGCTGCGCAGCAGCCCCAATCTACCTCAACTGGCCTCGCGATAGGGGTTGCGCGGGTCTTGCGTCCAGTTCAAATAAGGCTTGCCGGTGTCCTGCGCCTCCATGTCGATGCAGTTCTCCACCGGGCAGGTTATCTGGCACAGGTTGCAGCCCACGCATTCCTCCTCGATTACGCTGTAGGCATGCGTGCCGTCAGCCTTCAGCGTGCTGGCAATGGCCTGGTGCGAGGTATCCTCGCAGGCAATGTGGCAGCGCCCGCAGCCAATGCACGCCGCCTGGTCGATGTGCGCCACCGATTTGTAGTTCATGTCCAGGTACTTCCAGTCGGTGGTGTGCCCCACCGCCTGGCCACGGAACGCTTCGATGTTGCGGTGGCCGTGCTGGTCCATCCAGCGCGCCAGGCCGTCCTTCATGTCCTCGACAATGCGGAACCCATGCAGCATCGCCGCCGTGCACACCTGCACGGCGCCACTGCCCAGGGCCATGAACTCCGCCGCATCACGCCAGTTGCCAATGCCGCCAATGCCACAAATCGGCAAGCCGCGGGTTTCCGGGTCGCGGGCAATTTCCGCCACCATGTTCAGCGCAATCGGCTTCACCGCCGAACCGCAGTAACCGCCATGGGTGCTCTGGTCGCCGACGATGGGGTGGGCCACCATGCGGTCGAGGTCGACGCTGGTGATGGAGTTGATGGTGTTGATCAGCGACACCGCATCGGCCCCGCCTCGGTGCGCGGCGCGGGCTGACTGGCGGATGTCGGTGATGTTCGGCGTAAGCTTGACGATCACCGGTAGCGAGCAGTACGTCTTGCACCAGCGGGTGACCATCTCCACGTATTCCGGCACCTGGCCCACCGCAGCGCCCATGCCGCGCTCCGGCATGCCGTGCGGGCAACCGAAGTTCAGCTCGATGCCATCGGCACCGGTGGCCTCCACCAGTGGCAGGATGAACTTCCAGGATTCTTCTTCACATGGCACCATCAGCGACACGATCAGCGCACGGTCGGGCCAGTCCTTCTTCACCTGGGTAATTTCACGCAGGTTGATTTCCAGCGAACGGTCGGTGATCAGTTCGATGTTGTTGATGCCCTGCACCTGGCGGTTGGGGCCATAGTGCGCCGAATAGCGCGACGACACGTTGACCGCTGCCGGGTCTTCGCCCAGGGTTTTCCAGACCACGCCGCCCCAGCCAGCCTCGAAGGCGCGGACCACGTTGTAGGCCTTGTCGGTTGGCGGCGCGGAAGCCAGCCAGAACGGGTTGGGTGCCTTGATGCCGGCGAACACAATAGACAAGTCGGCCATTTATGCTGCCTCCACGTTGAGCATGAGTTGGGCATGGATGGCTTCGGCGGCCAGCTTGCCGTGTTGCACAGCCTGGACAGTGAGGTCCTGGCCCAGCGCGGTGCAGTCGCCACCGGCGTACACGCCCGGCAGGCTGGTCTGCAGGGTTTCGTCGACGCGAATGCGTTCACCTTCGCGGGCCAGTTGCGCGGCCACCGGGTCACCAAGGCTGGCGCCGTCGAAGCGCTGGCCGATGGCCTTGAAGATGGCATCGGCGGCCAGCTCGAAGGTTTCGCCGGTGTCGCGCAGGCGGCCGTCCGCCAGTTCGGTGCGGGCAAAGCGCATGCCACGCACCTTGCCGGTGTCGTCCAGCAGCACGGCATCGGGGCGCGCCCAGGTGTGCAGGCGGACCTGGTTGGCCTTGGCGATGTCCTGCTCGTGGCCGGTGGCGCCCATGTCGGCGTGGCCACGGCGGTATACCAAATTGACGTCGCGGGCCCCCAGGCGGCTCATCTGCACGGCCATGTCGATGGCGGTGTTGCCGGCGCCGATCACCAGGCAGCGGTCGGCCAGCGGCAGCTGGCTCAGGTCATCGGCCTGGCGCAGTTCGCGGATATATTCAGTGGCGGCGAGCAGGCCGGGGGCTTCTTCATCGGCCAGGCCGAGTTGGCGCACTGCATTCAGGCCGAGGCCGAGGAACACCGCGTCGTACTGGTCGCGCAGCTCGCCCAGGCTGAGGTTGCTGCCCAGGCGCTGACCATGGCGAATCTCGATGCCGCCGATGCCGAGTAAAAACTCCACCTCACGCTGGGCATAGTCGTCCACCAGCTTGTAGCGGGCGATGCCGTACTCGTTGAGGCCGCCGGCCTTGTCGCAGGCTTCGAACACCACCACATCATGGCCGTGCATGGCCAGGCGGTGTGCGCAAGACAGCCCGGCAGGGCCGGCGCCGACCACGGCAATGCGTTTACCGGTAGCGGGGGAGCGCTTGAACGGGTGCTCGCTGAACTGGGCGTTGTCCAGGGCATAGCGTTGCAACTGGCCGATCAGTACCGGTGCACATTCCTGGGCATTGTTGCGCACGCAGGCTTGCTGGCAAAGGATTTCGGTGGGGCAGACGCGGGCGCAGCTGCCGCCGAGAATGTTGGCCGAGAGAATACGTTCGGCGGCGCCTTGCAGGTTTTCGTCGCTGATGCGGTGGATGAAGGAAGGGATGTCAATTTCGCTGGGGCACGCGTTGACGCAGGGGGCGTCGTAGCAATACAGGCAGCGCGCGCTTTCCACGGCAGCCTGGCGGGCGGTGAGGGGTGGGGCCAGGTCGCTGAAGCGCTCGGCCAACTGGTCGGCGCCGGCCCGGGGGCGCGGCAAGTGGTTCAGGGCGTCGATCACGGTTGTAGCCTCTCTATTTTTTATGGTGCAGGCGACAGGTGTTGCGAGGGTGGGGGCCGCTGTGCGGCCCATCGCGACACAAGGCCGCTCCTACAAGGGACCGCGTACTCCTGTAGGAGCGGCCTTGTGTCGCGAAAGGGCTGCGCAGCAGCCCCAATGGCCTCAGCGCTGAACCGGCGTCGGCCGCTGCAGGTCGGCCCGCCGCCCCAGCACCTCATACACCGACGGATACGCCGGCCGCTCCACATAGCGCCCCGCGCCCGCCTCGGCGCGCAGGTCGCCATCGGCCCAGAGCACCTTGCCCTGGCTGATGGTGTGGCTGGGGATGCCGCGCACGGTGCGGCCTTCGAAAATGTTGAAGTCCACCCGCTGGTGGTGGGTCTGGGCCGAGATGGTGCGGGTGCCTTGCGGGTCCCACAGCACCAGGTCGGCATCGGCGCCAACGCGGATGGCACCCTTGCGCGGGAACAAGTTGAAGATCTTCGCGGTGTTGGTCGACGTCAGTGCAACGAACTCATGCATCGACAGGCGCCCGCTGTTGACCCCGGCATCCCACAGCACCGCCATGCGGTCTTCGATGCCGGCGGTGCCGTTGGGGATGCGGCTGAAGTCGTCGCGGCCCATGGCTTTCTGCTCGGCGCAGAAGCAGCAGTGGTCGGTAGCGGTGGTGTGCAGGTTGCCCGACTGCAAGCCGCGCCACAGCGCTTCCTGGTGTTCGCGCGGGCGGAACGGTGGGCTCATCACATAGCCGGCGGCGGTGGCCCAGTCGGGGTCACGGTAGACGCTGTCGTCCAGCAACAGGTGGCCAGGCAGTACCTCGCCGTATACCGGCTGGCCCTTAGCCCGGGCGTAGGTGATTTCGTCCAGTGCTTCACGGCTGGAAATGTGCACCACATACAGCGGCGTACCAATCGTTTCGGCGATGCGGATAGCGCGGCTGGCCGCTTCACCTTCTACTTGGGAAGGGCGCGAAAGCGGATGCGCCTCTGGCCCGGTCAACCCTTGGGCCAGCAGTTTTTTCTGCAGGTGGTACACCAACTCGCCATTCTCGGCATGCACGGTGGGCACCGCACCCAGTTGCAGGCAGCGCTCGAAGCTGGCCACCAGGGTGTCGTCGGCGGCCATGATCGCGTTCTTGTAGGCCATGAAGTGCTTGAAGCTGTTCACCCCATGCTTGGCTACCAGTTCGCCCATCTCTTCGGCCACCTGCTCGCTCCACCAGGTGATGGCGACGTGGAAACCATAATCGCTGGCGCTTTTCTGCGCCCAGCCACGCCAGGTATGGAAGGCCTCCAGCAACGACTGCTGCGGGTTGGGGATGACAAAGTCGATGATCGAGGTGGTGCCACCGGCCAGGCCTGCCGCGGTGCCGCTAAAGAAGTCTTCGCTGGCCACGGTGCCCATGAACGGCAACTGCATGTGGGTGTGCGGGTCGATGCCGCCGGGCATCAGGTACTGGCCGCTGCCGTCTAGGATCTCGCAGTCGGTAGGCGGTTCGAGGTTTTGCCCAATGGCGCGAATCAGGCCATCGGCACACAGGACATCGGCGGGGTAACTCTCTTCGTGGGTAACCACGGTGGCGCCACGGATCAACAGGGACATGCCGTTTTCCTCGCAGGCTGACCGGTCTGGGCCGGTTCTTGGAATTGTCTGGGTGCCGGGCGGGCAGGGCGGTTAATCCTGTCAGGCCTGACAAGATTGGAGGCTAGATGCTGATCCGTAATTCAGCAAGGAAGTTTTCTTATAAATATTTTGGTTTTTAAATTATTGAATTTAAAAGATTATTTTGTTCAGTTGTGCTGACTACGGGTCTTTCAGAAATTTTGACTAACTTGACAAGATGAAAATCTGGTCGAGATTTCTAAGCACAATATGCGTGTGTACTCCGGCCATCGAATTAGCCCGATGAGCAAACAACTACAAGAAAATCTGGAGAAGGGCCCATGCAACAGAGCAGATCGGAAGTGGTCGAGAAGGATGGCCTGTTCGAGCTGTCCGAGGGCAGTGATGTTCTCGACAGCCCGCGCTACAACCACGACATCGCACCGACCAAGGTGCACCAGCGCACCTGGAACAAATGGCACATCACCGCCCTGTGGGTAGGCATGTCCATCTGCGTGCCCACCTACACCCTCGGCGGCGTGCTCACCGCCTACTTCGGCCTCAGCGTGGGCGAGGCCTTGCTGGCGATTCTGCTGGCCAACCTGATCGTGCTCATCCCGCTCACCCTCAACGCCTTTCCGGGCACCAAGTACGGCATCCCGTTTCCGGTGCTGCTGCGTTCGTCGTTCGGCATTCTCGGCTCCAACGTGCCGTGCCTGATCCGCGCGGTGGTGGCCTGTGGCTGGTTCGGTATCCAGACCATGTTCGGCGGGCTGGCCATTCACCTGTTCCTTGGCTCGGTGTTCGACGGCTGGAAGGCCCTGGGCGGTACCGGCGAGGTGATCGGCTTCATGATCTTCTGGTGCCTGAACCTGTGGGTGGTGCTGCGCGGCGCCGAATCGATCAAGTGGCTGGAAACGCTGTCGGCACCGCTGCTGGTGGCGGTGGGTGTGGGCCTGCTGTTCTGGGCCTTGCCGCACATGTCGATGACCGAACTGCTGGCCCAGCCACCCAAGCGCCCGGAAGGGGCGAGCGTGGTCAGCTACTTCTGCGCCGGGCTTACCGCCATGGTCGGCTTCTGGGCCACGCTGTCGCTGAACATTCCCGACTTCAGCCGCTATGCCCGCAGCCAGAAGGACCAGATTCTCGGACAGATCTTCGGCCTGCCGCTGACCATGTTCCTGTTCGCCGCGCTGGGGGTGGTACTGACTGCCGCCTCGGCGTCGCTGGTAGGCGAGACCGTTTCCGACCCGGTCAGCCTGATCGGCAAGATCCACAGCCCGTTCTGGGTGGCCCTGGCCATGGCGCTGATCGTGATCGCCACGCTGTCGACCAACACTGCGGCGAATATCGTGTCACCCACCAACGACTTCCAGAACATCGCCCCACGGTTGATCGGGCGCAGCCGGGCGGTATGGCTGACCGGCTTCATCGGCCTGGCGCTGATGGGCCATGAGTTGCTGAAGAAGCTGGGTTGGATCGTCTCCGACCTGAGCCTGGAGAGCGTGTACTCCAACTGGTTGCTGGGCTATTCCAGCCTGCTCGGGCCGATTGCCGGGATCATGGTGGTGGACTACTTCCTGATCCGCCGGCAGAAGCTGGACCTGGCCGGGCTGTACCGCGACGACGTGTACCCGGCGTGGAACTGGGCTGGCTTCGCCGCTTTTGCGTTGCCGGTGGCGCTGACGGTGATGGCCATTGGTAACAGCAGTTTCAGCTGGTTCTACGACTACGGCTGGTTTACCGGCTCGCTGCTGGGTGGGGGGCTGTATTACCTCTTCGCCGGCGTGGTCGCGCGTAGTCCGGCGCGGGTGGCCAAGCCCTTGCCTTGAGACCGCGCTGGCTTCTTCGCGGGTGAACCCGCTCCTACAAAGATCGCGGGCTGCGCTGGCCTTTGTAGGAGCGGGTTTACCCGCGAAGAGGCCAGCACAGACAACAAAAAAGCCTGAAGGAAAAACCCATGACCCCAGTCAAAGAGATCCTGAAGACCACCGCCCACCACATCAACAGCACCCGCCTGTGGCAATCCCTGATGGACCTCGCCCACCTCGGCGCCACCGCCAAGGGCGGCGTGTGCCGCCTGGCCCTGACCGACCTCGATCGCCAGGCCCGCGACCTGTTCGTCCAATGGTGCGAGGCTGCCGGTTGCACGGTCAGCATCGACGCCGTCGGCAATATCTTCGCCCGTCGCCCGGGGCGTAACCCCAAGCTGCCCCCGGTGATGACCGGCAGCCATATCGACACCCAACCCACCGGCGGCAAGTTCGATGGCTGCTTCGGTGTGATGGCCGGGCTGGAGGTAATCCGCACCCTCAACGACCTGGGCGTGGAAACCGAAGCGCCGCTGGAAGTGGTGGTGTGGACCAACGAAGAAGGCTCGCGCTTTGCCCCGTGCATGATGGGTTCGGGGGTGTTCGCCGGCAAGTTCACCCTGGAGGAGACTTTGGCCAAACGCGATGCCCAAGGTGTCAGCGTTGGCGAAGCCTTGAACGCCATCGGCTACGCCGGCCCACGCGCGGTGCTGGGGCACCCGGTGGGGGCGTATTTCGAAGCGCATATCGAACAGGGGCCGATTCTCGAAGACCAAGCCAAGACCATCGGCGTGGTGCTGGGTGCCCTGGGCCAGAAGTGGTTCGACCTTACCCTGCGCGGTGTCGAAGCCCATGCCGGCCCTACGCCCATGCACCTGCGCAAGGACGCCTTGGTCGGCGCGGCGGCCGTGGTGGAGGCGGTCAACCGTACTGCCCTTGGCCACCAGCCGCATGCTTGTGGCACGGTGGGTTGCCTGCAGGCGTACCCAGGCTCGCGTAATGTGATCCCGGGCGAAGTGCGCATGACCCTGGACTTCCGTCACCTGCAAGGCGAGCAACTAGATGCGATGATTGCCGAAGTGCGGGGAGTAATCGAGGCGACCTGTGCCAAGCATGGTTTGAGCCACGAGTTGGTGCCTACGGCCGACTTCCCGGCGCTTTACTTCGATAAAGACTGTGTGGATGCCGTGCGCGAGTCGGCCAAGGCGCTGGGCTTGCCGCACATGGACATCGTCAGCGGCGCCGGGCATGACGCAATCTTCCTGGCCGAACTGGGGCCAGCGGGGATGATTTTCGTGCCGTGCGAAAACGGCATCAGCCACAACGAGATCGAGAACGCTACGCCTGACGATCTGGCGGCGGGTTGTGCGGTGTTGCTGCGGGCGATGCTGGCGGCGTCGGAGGCGATTGCCAGCGGGCGTCTGGCGGCATAGTGGAACGGCGGGTTGTGAAGGGCTTCGCATGTGTTCGCCACAACATCTTCATTGCCTGTGAAATCGAGCGCCGCCCGCGCGGCGCTTCGCGGCACAAGGCCGCTCCCACTGTCTGTTTCGGGCCAGTCACTTCTGTGAAGTCACCGCTGTCCGCCTTGTTTGTTCCATTGGATATCGAAGGGAACGCAGTTGTTCTTCATCAATTTCCAGCCATGCACCAGGGCTGCAACCCACCTGGCACAGAAATAACTGGCCCGAAACAGACAGTGGGAGCGGCCTTGTGCCGCGAAGCGCCGCGCGGGCGGCGCTCGATTCCACAGGCGATGAAAATGTAGTGGCAAGCACCCGCGAAGCTCCACAATTCATCCCGCCGGCTCCAGACAGCCATCACGGCCGATGTGGTAGCGCTGCAGGTCCTGCGCCAGAACCAGCCGCCCGTTATAGTGGGCCAGCGCCTCGGCACGCACATCGTCGATGCTCGGGCTGCGTTTCGGGTCGTTCTGGTAGCGGGCACTGAAGTGCGTCAGTACCAGGTTGCGCACACCTGCAGCTTCGGCAAAGCGTGCCACCGCAGCCGCGGTGCTGTGGCCGAAGGTAACCCCGGTGCGCTCGACCACCGCCTGGGTGAAGGTGGCTTCGTGTACCAGCACATCCGCGCCTTTGGCGGCGTCAGCCAACAGTTCGGGGTTGTCGTTGTCCCCGCACACGATCACCCGCCGTGGTGGGCGCGAGGGGCGCAGGTAGTCGTTGCCGTTCAGCACCTGCTCGCCATGCTGCACCGCCAGGCCCTTGGCCAGGTCGCCCCACAGCGGGCCACGGGGTATGCCTTCAGCCTCCAGGCGCAGGATGTCCAGGCGTGGTTCGGGGTTGCGTTCGGTGAACACGAAACCCACGCTCGGCACCCGGTGCGACAGCTGCACGGCGGTCACCTGCTGGCTCTGATTGTGCCACTCGCTCAGGCCTTCCAAGGCCAGCAGGCGCAGCTCGAACGACAGGAAGGTGTCGCTGGCCACCAGGCCCTGGCGTACCCAGTCGTGCAGTGCAGCGGGCAAGACGATGTCCAGCGGCTGGGTGCGCCCGCTCATGCTGGCGCTGGCCAGCAATCCGGGCAGGCCGAAGCAATGGTCGCCATGCACGTGAGTAATGAAGATCGCCTGCAGGTCGCGGATCGACAGCGGCGTGTGCAGCAACTGGTGCTGGGTGCCTTCGCCGCAGTCGACCAGGTACCAGTGGCTACCGCTGGCCTCGATCACCGCGGTGGCGCTGACATTGCGTGCCTTGGTCGGCACCCCGGCGGAGGTGCCGAGGAACAGCAGGTCCATGTTCAGGCTCCTTGTTTCAGCCTATCAGTGCCAGGTCGCGCAGCAACGCCTGCAGCCCTTGTGGCACCAGCGGGCCAATACGCGAAAAATCGGCGTTGTCGCACCAGCGGGCGCGGAACGGGCTGCCGTCGGACTCATGGCCGTCCAGCCAATCTTGCTGGTACAGGCTGGCATCATCGAAGCGTGCATCGTACACCTGCACAATCTCATGCCCTGGCTTGCCGGCATAGGTGAACAGGCTTTCCAGGGTGCCGAGCAGGCGCACATCGCTGATCGGCTGGCCCAGTTCTTCATGGACTTCCCGGGCGATGGCATCGCGGCCCAACTCACCGAACTCGATGCCGCCACCCAATGGGCGGCACAGTGTCTGACCGCTGGCCGGGTCTTCGAATACATTGACCAGAATCTTGCCCTGGTGATGGAACACGCACAGTGCGAGAAACCGGATGCGGGGTGCCAATGGCGGCTGGGTAGTCAACGGCTCGTTCCTTCGAGGCGATAAAAGGGCGCACACCTTAGCCGGATTGCCGCATGGAGTCGATGGCTCGCTACTCGTCCTGCCGCCAGATCAGCTTGCTGGTGTCATAGCCTTGTTCGCGGGCGATGGTGAGCAGTTGCTCGCGCTGCTGGTCGGTGACTGCAGGCGTGCGCGAAAGCAACCACAGGTACTCGCGGTTGGGGTGGCCGACCAAGGCCACGCGGTAGTCCTTGTCGTGGTACAGCACCCAGTACTCGCCCTTGGTCAGGCCGGGCGCGAGGCGGCTGAACCAGTTGTCGAAGCGCACCCACAGCTTGTCGGTGCTGCCCGCTTGCTGGGGCTCGGCGATACCCTTGGCCTCATTCCACTGGCCGTCCTTCTCCTTGCAGCGGTTGGTTACGTCGATCCGGCCGTCGGTGCGCAGGCCATAGTGCGCCTCGGACTGTTCGCAGTTGCGCTGGAAGAACATCGGCAGCCGCGCCAGTTCGTACCAGGTGCCCTGGTAGCGTTGCAGGTCCACCTGCTGGGTGCGCGGCGGCGCCGGGTGATCGTTGCCGGCGCAGCCGAGCAGGGCCAGGGTCATGCAGGACAATAACAGCGTGGTGCGTAGCGCCATGGCGAACCTCCTTGATACGGATGGGGGCTTACCTGTGTTTCGATGCCGGCGCGGGGCAAAAGTTTTTTTGCCTGCTCTGATAAAGCATTTCGGCTGAGAGGTGCTTGGCACAACATTTTTATCGGCTTTGAGATCGAGCGCCGCCCGCGCGGCGCTTCGCAGCACAAGGCTGCTCCTACATCTGTTTCGGGCCAGTTATTCCTGAGGCATAGACGCGCGGCCCCTTGGTGTTCACCTCGATATCGCGGCGGACAAACAGGGCGGTCGCGCGCTCTGGCACAGGCGATACTGGCCCGAAACAGATGTAGGAGCAGCCTTGTGCTGCGAAGCGCCGCGCGGGCGGCGCTCGATCTGTGCATCACCCCAAATCCCAAACCATGCACCTAAAAGCCCTCATCCCATCCCCCGACGGCCAAATCGCAGCCACTCCTCCCCAGTTTCCCGTGAAGAACCAAAGTTGTACGCAATTACACCGCATCGAACGAACCGGTCTGCACCTGGCCTGCGCGCACGTAACGGGTGATGACCACGCCCTTTGGCGAAACCTGCGAGTGTTGCAGGGTGAAGGCCGCCGCTGCCGCATCGTTGCCGAACAGGCGTTTGCCGGGGCCGAGCAGCAGTGGGTGGATCAGCAGTTGCAGTTCATCGACCAGGTCTGCCGCCAGCAGTTGCTGCACCAGTTCGGCGCTGCCCTGGGTCAGCAGGCTGGCGCCGGCCTGCTGTTTAAGTGTGCGCACTGCCGCAGCTACATCCGCGCCCAGGGCATGGCTGTTGTGCCAGTCGAGGGTAGCGGGGGTATGGGTAGCCACGTGCTTGGGCACGCTGTTGAACAGGTTGGCGATGGAGAAGTCTTCCGAGCTGTCTTTTATCTTTGGCCAATAGCCGGCAAAGATGTCGTAGGTACGCCGGCCAAGCAGCAGCTCGAAGGGTTGGCTGAACAGCGCCTGCATGGCCTGGCCGAACACTTCCTCGGCGTAGGGCACTATCCAGCCGCCGTAGGTGAAGCCGCCGCTGGTGTCTTCCTGCGGGCCGCCGGGGGCCTGCATGACACCGTCGAGGCTGATGAAGGCGGCTACGATAAGTTTGCGCATGGGGACTCTCCTGGTGGCAGCCGGGGTGGCTGGGGGCATGGGATAGTCGAATGGCAGAAGGCAGAATCGACAGCGTAAACCTGTACCGGCCTCTTCGCGGGTAAACCCGGTCCTACGCAGGTATCGCCGCATTCGAAAGCGGTTCAATACCTGTGTAGGAGCGGGTTTACCCGCGAAGAGGTCGGCACAGGCCAACATCACAACCAGTAGGTCACCGCCCACCACCCCAGCCCACCCATCACAACGGTATAGGGCAACGCCATCCACACCATCCGCCCATACGACAACCGGATCAACGGCGCAATCGCCGAGGTCAGCAGGAACAGGAACGCCGCCTGCCCATTCGGCGTTGCCACGCTGGGCAGGTTGGTGCCGGTGTTGATCGCCACCGCCAGCATCTCGAAATGCTCACGGCTCATGCCGCCATTGAGAAACGCCTGCTTTACCTCGGTGATGTAGATGGTGGCAACGAACACATTGTCGCTGATTGCCGACAGCAAGCCGTTGGCCAGGTACAGCATGCCCGGCTGTTGCTCGGCCGGCAGGGTCAGCACCCAGGCGATCAACGGGCTGAACAGCTGTTGCTGGTGAATTACCGCGACCACGGCGAAAAACACCACCAGCAACGAGGTGAACGGCATGGCGTCCTGGAAGGCACGGCCCAGGCGGTGCTCGTCGGTGATGCCGGTAAACGCAGTGATCAGCACAATCACCATCAGGCCGATCAGGCCGACCTCGGCCACGTGCAGCCCCAGGCACACAATCAGGATCAGCGCCGCCAACCCTTGCACCCACAGCGCAATACGCTGGGCCTCGGTACGCGCGGCATCGTCCTCAGCGGCATAGGCCGCCAGCACCTGGCGCACCGGCTCGGGCATCAGCGTGCCGTAACCGAACAGGCGCAGCTTTTCCAGCAGCACGCAGGTCAGCAGGCCGGCCCCCAGCACTGGCAACGATACGGGCGCCACCTTGAAGAAGAAGTCGGCGAAGTGCCAGCCCATCTCGTGGCCGATCAGCAGGTTCTGTGGCTCGCCCACCAGCGTGCACACACCACCCAGTGCAGTACCCACGGCACCATGCATCAGCAGGCTACGCAGGAAGGCGCGGAACTGGTCGAGGTCTTCACGGTGCAGTTGTGCAATCTGCTGGTCGCTGTCCAGCGGGCTGTCTTCGCGCGGGTTGGCCCCGGAAGCGACGCGGTGGTACACCGCGTAGAAACCGACCGCCGCGCTGATGATCACGGCCGTCACGGTCAGCGCATCGAGAAACGCCGAGAGGAACGCCGACAGCACGCAGAACAGCAGCGACAGCATGGCTTTCGAGCGCACGCCCAGCAAAATGCGCGAGAACAGGAACAGCAGCAGTTCCTTCATGAAATGGATGCCGGCCACCATGAACATCAGCAGCAGGATTACCGGGAAGTTGTGTTGCAGCTCTTCGTACAGCGCCTGTGGCGTGGTCATCTGCAACAGCATGGCTTCGATAAGCAACAGCCCGCCGGGCATCAGCGGGTAGCACTTCAGCGCCATGCCCAGGGTGAAGATGAACTCGATCACCAGCGCCCAGCCCGCGGCAGCCGGGCCAACGGTTACCAGCAGCAACGGGTTGAGCACCAGGAACAGGCAGATGACCGCCTTGTACCACTGCGGGGACTGGCCCAGAAAACCGTGGGCGAGGGCGCCGGGCAGGGAGCGTGACATGAATATGTATCCTTATAATTCGGCGATGGCGCACGGTGCCGGATCAGCGCGCCTTAGGCAAGGCGCGCAGTCCCGTTTTTGGCACAAGTGCGGTCATCGGCCTGGGTTACCATCCGCGCTATGAACCTTTCACCCGCAGGAGTGCCGCCCGTGACCGAGTACAGCGCGTTCAAGGTCGAACTGACCGACAACATCGCCCACGTTCAGATCAACCGCCCGGAGAAGGTCAACGCGATGAACGCGGCCTTCTGGGAGGAGATCATCGACATCTTCCAGTGGGTCGACGACACCGATGCCGTGCGCGCGGTGGTGATCAGCGGTGCCGGCAAGCATTTCTCCGCCGGTATCGATCTGATGATGCTGGCTTCGCTGGCCGGGCAGATGGGCAAGGATGTGGGCCGCAATGCGCGCTTCCTGCGCAAGACCATCCAGCGCCTGCAGGCCTCGTTCAACGCCGTGGACAACTGCCGCAAGCCGGTTCTGGCTGCCGTGCAGGGCTACTGCATTGGTGGCGCCATCGACCTGATCTCGGCCTGCGACATGCGCTACTGCAGCCGCGACGCGCAGTTCTCGATCAAGGAAATCGACATGGGCATGGCCGCCGATGTCGGCACACTGCAACGTTTGCCACGTATCATTGGCGACGGCATGATGCGTGAGCTGGCCTTCACCGGGCGTAATGTCGAGGCTGACGAGGCGCTGCGCATCGGCCTGGTCAACCGGGTCTATGATGATCAGGCCGCGCTGCTCGACGGGGTCTTTGCCATTGCCCGCGAGATTGCCGCAAAATCGCCAATTGCCGTGGCCGGCACCAAGGAAATGCTCAGCTACATGCGTGACCATCGCATCGACGATGGCCTGGACTATATCGCCACCTGGAACGCCGCGATGCTGCAGTCCGAAGACCTGCGCGTGGCCGTGGCGGCGCACATGAGTAAACAGAAACCGACGTTCGCCGACTGATCAAACCGGGGGACGCGCAGTAAAGGAACCCCCGACATGTCAGCACGCTGGACTACCGCAGTACTCGACCCGCAGATTACCGGGGGGCTGGCCGTGGCCCGCAGCCCGGAAGGGTTCCTGGTGGACGCCAACGGCGCGCTGTTCCCTCGCGACTGGCTTAAGCGCCAGGACCTCGACGTACTGTGCGAGCATGGCATTGGCCACTTCGACGGCCAGCCAGTGTTCCTGCTGGAGCTGCGCAGTGCCACCGACGTGCCAGGCTGCAGCTGGCGCGGCTTGCGCGCGTTCATGCTCGAAGGCGACTTCGACACCTACAAAGTGCTGGGCTACGCCGCGCAGATTGGCACCTGGGCCCGCGAGCACCGTTTCTGCGGCAGCTGTGGCCAGGCGATGATGCAAATCCGCTGGGAGCGGGCGATGTACTGTCAGCCCTGCGACCTGCGCAGCTACCCGCGCATTTCACCGAGCATGATCGTGCTGGTGACCCGTGGCGACGAAATCTTGCTGGCGCGCTCACCACGCTTCGTCGCTGGCGTGTACAGCACCCTGGCAGGCTTCGCCGAGCCGGGCGAGTCGGCCGAAGACTGCCTGGTGCGCGAAGTGCGTGAGGAAGTGGCGGTGGAAGTGCAGAACATCCAGTACGTCGGCAGCCAGTGCTGGCCGTTCCCGCACTCGATGATGCTCGGCTTCCATGCCGAGTACGCTGGCGGCGATATCGTCATGCAACCGGACGAGATCGAGGACGCCCAGTGGTTCAGCGTTCACGACCTGCCGCCACTGCCGGCCGGGCGCTCCATCGCCCGCTACCTGATTGACCTGTATGTCGCCAGACGTTTAGGCCTGCCCGAACCAGTGCTGCCACGCTAGGCGCACGGTCAACGCCAGCACCACGGTGATGAACACCGGGCGGATGAACTTGCTGCCGCCGCTGATCGCCGTGCGTGCGCCGAAGAAGGCGCCGACCATCACTGAAAGGCCCATGCACAGGCCGACGATGTAGTCCACCTGCCCGGAAATGATGAACACCGTCAGCGCCGCGATGTTGCTGACGAAGTTCATGCTGCGCGCCACGCCGCTGGCGCGGACCAGGTCGATGGGATACAGCAGCAGGGTGCTGACTGTCCAGAACGCCCCGGTACCCGGGCCGGCCACGCCGTCATAGAAGCCCAGGGTGAAGCCTTGCGGCACTTGCCATTTTTTCTTGATCGGCGCATCGGCGTCCAGCGGTGCCTTGGGTGTGCCGCCGAACAGCAGGTAGATGCCACAGGCGAAGACGATTACCGGCAGCATCTTGTTCAGCCATTCGGCGGGCATGTAGTGGGCAATGACTGCGCCGAGCAACGCCCCGACCAAGGTGGCGAACAACGCCGGGCGCCATTGTGCCGGGTGGAACAGTTTGCGCTTGTAGTAGGTGAAACCGGCGGTGGCCGAACCGAAGGTGGAACTGAGCTTGTTGGTGCCCAGCACCAGGTGCGGCGGCATGCCAGCGGTGAGCAGGGCCGGGGTGGTGAGGAGGCCGCCGCCACCGGCGATGGCATCGATGAAACCGGCGACGAAGGCGACCAGGGCGAGGATCAGCAGGGTTAGGGGTTCTACGGTGAGTTCGAAGGGCATGGGGTTTTGGCAGGCAGGGAGGCAAGGGGGCGGCAAATGGCAGCGCTAGAAGGGAGACATGGTAATCCTGGGGGAGGTGTGTTGCCAGTGCCGGCCCTTTCGCGGGTAAACCCGCTCCTACATGGGTAGCGTAACCCTGTAGGAGCGGGTTTACCCGCGAAAGGGCCGGTACAGGCGAGCACATCAGCTACGAATAAACGCCAGCAAATCCGCATTGATCACATCGGCATGAGTAGTCGGCATGCCATGCGGGAAGCCTTTGTAGGTCTTCAGCGTGCCATTGGGTAAAAGCTTCGCCGACAGCGGCCCGGAGTTTTCATACGGCACGATCTGGTCATCGTCGCCATGCATCACCAGCACCGGTTGCTGGATGCCCTTCAGGTCTTCGGTGAAGTCGGTTTGGGAAAACGCCACGATGCCATCGTAATGGGCCTTGGCGCTGCCGATCATGCCTTGGCGCCACCAGTTGCCGATGATGCCTTCGCTGGCTTCGACACCGGGGCGGTTGTAGCCGTAGAACGGCCCGGTCGGTACATCCCGGTAGAACTGCGCACGGTTGCTGGCGACCTGGGCCTGGAAACCGTCGAACACCGACTTGGGCAGGCCACCCGGGTTGCCGGATGTTTGCACCATCAGGGGTGGTACGGCGGCGATCAGCACGGCCTTGGTCACCTTGTCGTCGGGGTACCTGGTCATGTAACGCACCACCTCGCCACCACCGGTCGAATGGCCGACATGCACGGCGCCCTGGGTGCCCAGGTGGGCGACCACGGCGGCCACGTCGTCGGCGTAGTGGTCCATGTCGTGGCCGTCCCAAACCTGGCTGGAGCGGCCATGGCCACGGCGGTCGTGGGCGACCACGCGGTAACCGTGGGCGAGGAAGAACAGCATCTGTGCGTCCCAGTCGTCGGCGCTGAGCGGCCAGCCGTGGTGGAAGTGGATGACCGGCGCATCGCGTGGGCCCCAGTCCTTGTAGAAGATTTGTACGCCGTCCTTCGTGGTTACATAGCTCATGGTCGTGTCTCCTGGGTGCAGGAAGCGAAGGGAGCTATTGAGAATAGGAGGAATTACGAAAGCCAGCAGGCCATGTGTCGCCTGTGCGGGCCTCTTCGCGGCGGTTCGACGCCTCGATGAACCCGCTCCCACAGGAACTGCACAGGTCTTGATATCTGTACATAACCTGTGGGAGCGGGTTCATCGAGGCGTCGAACCGCCGCGAAGAGGCCCGCACAGGCGACACAAATTACCCTTCAGACGCGATCGCGCATGCGGTACCAGGCCTTGGCAGCGGCTTCCAGCGGTGCGGCCAGCAGGTCGCCGCCAGGGAAGCGGCCGTTGTCGATGCCTTGGTACAGTGCCAGCAGGTCTTCATCGCCAAGAATGGCATCGCTCACCGCCCGTGCCGCCGCCAGGGTCGGTAGCACGCCGTGGCCGGAAAAACCCTGCAGCCAGTAGCGCTGGCCGTCGCGGCCGACGTCCGGGGTGCGCTGGATGCTGCAGTCGATGTGGCCACCCCAGGCATAGTCGATGGCCACCCCGGCCAGCTGCGGGAACACCCGCTCCAGGTAGGGGCGGGTAGCGCTGGCGACGTCCTTGGGAATACCACCCAGGTAGGTGCAGCCGCCGCCGAACAGCAGGCGGTGGTCCGGGGTGAGGCGGAAGTAGTCAGGCACGAACTGGTTGTCGATCACGCAACTGTTGCGTGGTAGCAGTGATCGGGCGAAGTCGGCATCCAGTGGTGCGGTGGCTACCTGGTAAGAGCCGACCGGCAACAGGCGCCGCGACAGGTCACGGTCGAGGCGGTCGATGTAGGCATTGCAGGCCAGCACCAACACATCGCAACGTACTTCGCCACGGTCGGTACGGGCGACATAGCCGTCGCCAGCCTGTTGGTAGCTGAGCACCTGGCTCTGCTCGTAGATGCGCCCGCCGGCTGCCTCGATGGTGCTGGCCAGGCCCTGGGCCAGCTTCAGCGGGTTGAGGTGGGCGCCCCTGGCGTCGTACAGCGCAGCCTGGTAGCGCGGGCTGTCGATCCATTGCGGCAGCTCGTCACGGCCGATCAGGCGCAGGGCGTCGTAGCCCCATTTGTGTTCAGCCTCGTGCAGGGCCTCTTCAAGCATTTTCACCCGGCGCGGCATTACCGCGGTCCACAGGCTGCCCAGCCGGTAGTCGATGTCGAAGCCGTGGCGCTGGGGCAGTTCGTGCATCTCGTCGGCGGCCCAGCACATGCTGGCCCACAGGCGTTGGGTGCGTTCGACGCCCAAGGCCTTTTCCAGTGGCTGCATGTCGCATGACCAGCCCAGCAGCGCCTGGCCACCGTTGCGCCCGGACGCGGCCCAGGCTACCCGGCTGGCTTCCAGCAGGGTGACGCGCTTGCCGGCCTGGGTCAGGCGCAGGGCGGTGTGCAGGCCACTGAAACCGGCGCCGATGATCAGTACATCGGTGTCGTGAGTGCCTTGCAGGGCAGGGCGTAGCGGGATGTTGGCGGGGTAGGTCTGGGCATAGTAGCTGGCGACGTGCTGGGCGGACTGCTTGAACATGCAGGGACCTCATGAAAATTATTGTGATTATTTTCATGAAAACTTAGCAGGTAAATTTCATGGTGCCAATGAGTCGGGCGGGATTTGTGGTTTGCCTGTGGTTGATGTGTTGGTTGGGCTGGCCTCTTCGCGGGTGAACCCGCTCCTACACAACAGCATTGCGCGCTCTTGTGCAGGAGCGGGTTTACCCGCGAAGAGGCCGGGCCTGAATTGCATAAACCTCAGGTCATCGCTTTTTTTCGGGGCTGACGCGGCTTGGTTGCTGCCGACTTGCTTCCGGCCGCTTTGCTTTTCCCACCGCCACCGCGACGCTTCTTCTTCCACGGCGGCGCCGCCCCGGCCGCCGGCCCGCTGATGGTCATGCGCATACCACTGCAACGCTCCACCAGCTTGCCCATCCACGCCGACTGCCGGGAGACGAACTCTTCCAGGGTCATCTCGCCGCTCTGCACCATGTCCAGCGCCTGCTCCCAGATCGCCGTGGTGCCGGGGTCGGCAATGGCGCGGGGCACGGCGTCGATCAGGCTGAAGGCTGCAGGCGTTGCCGACAGCGCTTTACCGTTTTTCACCAGGTAACCGCGATCGAGCAGGCCCTGGATGATGCTGGCGCGGGTGGCCTCGGTGCCGATGCCGGTGGTTTCCTTGAGCTTCTGCTTCAGCCGTGGGTCGTCCACAAGCTTGGCCACGTTCTTCATCGCCTTGATCAGGTCGCCTTCGGTAAACGGCTTGGGCGGCTGGGTCCACAGGTCTTTCAGTTGCAGGCCCTGCACGCTGCAGTCCTGGCCTTCGCGTAGCGCTGGCAGTACCTGGGCTGGTGGTGCCTCGCGGCCCTTGGTTGGGGTCAGCGCTTCAGGCAGGGCGCGGCGCCAGCCCGGCTCGACGATCTGC
This sequence comes from Pseudomonas sp. NPDC089392, assembly GCF_044749595.1. Lineage (NCBI taxonomy): Bacteria > Pseudomonadati > Pseudomonadota > Gammaproteobacteria > Pseudomonadales > Pseudomonadaceae > Pseudomonas > Pseudomonas sp. NPDC089392. Next base: position 81,827 of record NZ_JBIVIF010000023.1, on the reverse strand, counting down.
TTGCCCACCGCGCGCAGGGCATGGCCAGCGCAGTCGAAGTCGGCCTGGGTGCGGTCGTACTCGTGGTTGGGCAGGAACTGCGCCAGGTAGCGGGCGCGGATCAGGGTATACACCGCTTTGTGCTTGGCCGGCAGGCGCGATGGGTCGCTGGCGGCGGCGGTGGGGATGATGCCGTGGTGGGCGCTGACCTTGGCGTCGTTCCACGCCCGCGAGCGGCGCTGCGGCTCCAGGTAGGGCTGTAGCGGCGCCAGGCTGGCATCGGCCCGCTGCAGGGCGGCAAGGATGGCCGGTGCCTCGGCGTGCTGGCTTTGCGGCAGGTAGCCGCAGTCGCTACGGGGGTAAGTGATCAGCTTGTGGGTTTCGTACAGCGCCTGGGCGATGTCGAGGGTTTCCTGGGCGCCCAGGCCGAACTTTTTCGAGCACAGCTCCTGCAGGGTGCCGAGGTCGAAGGGCAGCGGCGCGGCTTCACGCACGCGCTCGGTGGCTACCTTTACGGCCCGGGCAGTACCGGCATTGCCAATGTCGGTGGCTGCTTGTTGCGCCAGGTCTTGCTTCAGGCAGCGGCCTTGGTCATCGCAGGCGTCTTCGGGAGCGCGCCATTGGGCGTTGAAGCGCTGGCCGGCATGTTCCAGTTGCACGTCGATGGCCCAGAACGGCACCGGCACAAAGTCGGCGATGCTGCGGTCGCGGTCGACCACCAGGCGCAGGGTAGGCGTTTGCACCCGGCCCACCGGCAGCACGCCCTGGTAGCCGGATTGGCGGCCCAGCAAGGTGAACAGCCGGCTCATGTTCATGCCGATCAGCCAGTCGGCGCGCGAACGGCCCAGCGCCGAGTGGTACAGGTTGAAGGTTTCGTGACCCGGCAGCAGGCGTGCCAGGGCCTTGCGGATAGAGGCGTCGTCCAGTGCCGACAGCCACAGGCGCTGCACCGGGCCGCGGTAGCGGCAGTGCTCGACCAGCTCGCGGGCGATCATTTCGCCTTCGCGGTCGGCGTCGGTGGCGATCACCAGTTCCCGCGCTTCGCCGAGCAGGCGCTTGACCGCCTTGAACTGGCTGGCGGTCTTGGGTTTGACCAGCATCTTCCACTTGTCCGGGATGATCGGCAGGTCGGCCAGGTTCCAGCGCTTGTAGCGTTCGTCGTAGCTGTCGGGCGGGGCGGTTTCCAGCAGGTGGCCGATGCACCAGGTTACGCAGACGTCGGTGCCTTGCCAGCAGCCGTCGCCCTTGCGGTTGGCGCCGAGCACTTTGGCGATGTCTTTTGCCTGGGAGGGTTTTTCGCAGAGGAACAGGCGCATGGCCGGGGACGCTTCATCGGGGGTGATGGGCACTAGGATGCGCAAGCGGGGGCGCGGAGGCAAGTTTTATCTGGATGGATGTACAGGTTTTTTTGTCTGGGGAAGTGTCATAAGCCTGTGCCGGCCCATTCGCGGGTAAACCCGCTCCCACAGGGACCGCACAATATCTGAAGTTTGTGGGGTCACTGTGGGAGCGGGTTCACCCGCGAAGAGGCCGGTGCAGTTAGGTATCAGGCGCGCGAGTCGCGCACCATGTCCACGTGCGGTATGCCGGCTTCGAGGAATTCCTCGCTGACTACGCGAAAGCCCAGCCGCTCGTAGAACGGCGTGGCGTGCACCTGGGCGCTGAGCATCTGCTGCTTCAGGTCGCGGTTCTGCGCTTCAACGATCAGCGCGTTCATCAGCGCGTCACCCACCTTCAACCCGCGCCAGTCCTTCAGCACCGAAACCCGGCCGATGGTGCCGTCGGGCAGCAGGCGCGCGGTGCCGATCGGGTAGTCGCCTTCCAGGGCCAGGAAGTGCGCGGCGCTCGGGTCGTCTGAGTCCCATTCCAGCTCCGGCGGTACGTGCTGTTCGGCAATGAACACCGCTTCACGGATACGGCGGATCTCAGCGTTGTCCTTGTGCCAGTCGGCGAGGCGCACACGAATTTTATTCATTGGCGAATCCCAGGCTTCCTTGTTTGACCAACTGCTGTACCAGCATAAGGCCATCTTCGTCCTGGAGCCACTCTGCCAGATTGTCGATGTGCAGGGCGTCGGCCGAGCAAACCAGCTTCAGCAGCTCGCGCAGCTTGCCTGGCAGCGGGCAGCTGCGACCGCTGGCGAACAGCAGCAGGTCGTCTTCGAACTCCGACCAGGCCAGGCGCGCGCTTGGGTTGCGGATCAGGATGGCGCCTTGTTCAAGGGCGTCGACCAGCTCTTCCTCGCTCAGCTCTTCGCCAACGATCTGCTCGGGGTAGCGTGGCTCGGTCATGAACTGGCCGAACCAGGTCAGCAGCAGGTCCTTGTCGTTGGTGTGTTTGTCGATCAGCGCCTTGAGGCGGTCAAGGGCATCATGCTGGATCTGGTACGGGTCGCTGGCCGGTTGCGCGTCGGCGTCGCTGTAGCGTTCTTCTTCCGGCAGGAACTGGCCGAGGAAGTCGGTGAAGTGGGTCAGCACTTCGGCGGCGCTTGGCGCGCGGAAGCCGACCGAGTAGGTCAGGCAGTCGTCCACGGCCACGCCGTAGTGGGCCAGGCGCGGTGGCAGGTAGAGCATGTCGCCTGGTTCAAGGGTCCACTCTTCGCTCTGCTCGAACTCGGCCAGGATGCGCAGGTCGGCGTGTTCCAGCAGCGGGCTGTCGCTGTTGCACATCTGGCCGATCTTCCAGTTACGCTCGCCGTGGCCCTGCAGCAGGAACACGTCGTAGTTGTCGAAGTGTGGGCCGACGCTGCCACCCGGGGCGGCGAAGCTGATCATCACATCATCGATACGCCAGCTCGGCAGGAAACGGAAGTTTTCCAGCAGCTCGGCCACTTCCGGGACGAACTGGTCGACGGCCTGTACCAGCAGGGTCCAGTCTTTTTCCGGCAGCTCGGCGAAGGTGTCTTCGTTGAACGGGCCGCGGCGCAGCTCCCACGGGTTGGCGCCGTGCTCCAGCACGATACGCGACTCGACTTCCTCTTCCAGGGCCAGGCCGGCCAGCTCGTCGGGGTCGATCGGGCTGATGAAGTCCGGGAAGGCCTGGCGCACCAGCAGCGGCTTCTTCTGCCAGTAGTCGCGCATGAATTCGCGGGCCGAGATGCCGCCGAGCAGCTGCAGTGGAGTATCAGGATTCATGTTCAACCTATTGAAAAAACGTAATTTTCGTCCGGGAATAAAAACGCCCGGCCAGGCCGGGCGTTGTACGCGACGGTCAGCTTAGATGCGTTTGGCCTGGGCTGCCGCGTTACCGATGTAGGTAGCGGGGGTCAGCAGCTTCAGCTCGGCCTTGGCGTCGGCTGGCATGTCCAGGCCGTCGATGAAGGTCAGCAGCGCTTCAGGGGTGATGCCCTTGCCACGGGTCAGCTCTTTGAGCTTCTCGTAGGGGTTTTCGATGTTGAAGCGGCGCATCACGGTCTGGATCGGCTCGGCCAGCACTTCCCAGCAGGCGTCCAGGTCGGCGGCGATGCGGGCCTGGTTGACTTCCAGCTTGCCGATGCCTTTCAGGCTGGCTTCGTAGGCGATGACGCTGTGGGCAAAGCCCACGCCCAGGTTGCGCAGCACGGTGGAGTCGGTCAGGTCACGCTGCCAGCGCGAGATCGGCAACTTGCTGGCCAGGTGCTGGAACAGCGCGTTGGCGATACCCAGGTTGCCTTCGGAGTTTTCGAAGTCGATCGGGTTGACCTTGTGCGGCATGGTCGACGAGCCGATTTCGCCAGCAACGGTCTTCTGCTTGAAGTAGCCCAGCGAGATGTAGCCCCACACGTCACGGTCGAAGTCGATCAGGATGGTGTTGAAGCGGGCGATGGCGTCGAACAGCTCGGCGATGTAGTCGTGCGGCTCGATCTGGGTGGTGTACGGGTTGAACTGCAGGCCCAGCTCGTCTTCGATGAAGGCGCGGGCGTTTTCTTCCCAGTCGATCTGCGAGTAGGCCGACAGGTGGGCGTTGTAGTTGCCCACGGCGCCGTTGATCTTGCCCAGCAGCGGTACGGCGGCAACCTGGGCGATCTGGCGCTCCAGGCGGTACACGACGTTGGCCAGTTCTTTACCCAGGGTGGTCGGCGAAGCCGGCTGGCCGTGGGTGCGCGACAGCATCGGCACGTCGGCGTGGGCGTGGGCCAGGGCGCGGATGGCGTCGGCGATCTGGCGCATCAGCGGCAGCAGCACGTCGTCACGGCCGGCGCGCAGCATCAGGGCGTGGGACAGGTTGTTGATGTCCTCGCTGGTGCAGGCGAAGTGGATGAACTCGCTGACCTTGGCCAGCTCAGGCAGCTTGGCGGCCTGCTCCTTGAGGAGGTATTCGATCGCCTTGACGTCGTGGTTGGTGGTGCGCTCGATTTCCTTGACGCGCTCGGCGTGCTCAACCTTGAAATCGGTTGCCAGGTTATCCAGCAGGGCGTTGGCTTCGGCGGAGAACGCCGGCACTTCGCCGATCTGCGGGTGGGCGGCCAGGCGCTGCAGCCAGCGCACTTCGACCAGGGCGCGGAAACGGATCAGGCCGAATTCGCTGAAGATGGGGCGCAAGGCCTGGGTTTTGCCGGCGTAACGGCCGTCTACAGGGGAAACCGCAGTGAGCGAAGAAAGCTGCATGGGGTGTTCTCGGACAGTCAGGCTTTTGGAAGGGCGCATATCATACATGAAAATTGCGCCCGAGTCGGGTGGCTGACCAAAGGTCGGGCCTAAAACGCATGTCGCGGTCCCTGTGTAGGAGCGGCCTTGTGCTGCGAATGGGCTGCGCAGCAGCCCCAGCAATCTGTACCAGGGCCGAAATCCTGGGGCTGCTGCGCAGCCCATTCGCAGCACAAGGCTGCTCCTACACAGGGATTGGTGTCGCCTGTCAGGAAGGCGAACGCATCATGTCGTACAGTTCGTTAAGCAACTTGCGCCGGCTGAACACCAGCTGCCAGCGGTGCCCGCCCAGCTGGCGCCACAGGCGCGCGGCACGGATGCCGGCCAATAGCAGGGCGCGGATCTTCGAGGCGTTGCTGGCCTGCTGCAGGAAGCGCATGTCGCCATGCACCTGGATACGCTGGCGCAAGGTGCTGAGGGTGTCCTGGTACAAGGCTCCACTGGAAGCGATGACGTTTTCGTGAACCAGGCCAAAATGCTCGGCCTGGGACTGGATTTGCGGCAGGCGGTTGCCGATGGTGTCGAGCAGGTCGCCGCGCTTGTTCAGCTGGCGCTCCAGGCCCAGCATCGACAGGGCATAGCGCAGCGGCTCGCGCTGCAGGCTGCTGGGGTCGCGCTCAAGGGCGCCGACCAGCGCACGGTAGCCGTCACGCAGGTTCAGGTCGTCACCGCCGAACACCTCCAGGGTGTCCTTGGGGTCACGCACCAGCAGGCTGCCGAGCATGCAGCCGATGTTGGCCTCACTGGCCTGGCCGGTGCGGGCGATGCGGTCGACCAGTACGGCGGCTTGAAATACGCCGCCCAGGGCAATCAATTGCTCCTGCAGGTTGCTCATGCGCGCGGGCTCCACGGCTCGGCCGCTTCGATCACGCCGCCGCCCAGGCACACTTCGCCGTCATAGAACACCACCGACTGGCCCGGGGTAACGGCGCGCTGCGGCTCGTCGAACACGGCGCGGTAGCCGCTTTCGGTCAGCTCCAGGGCGCACTGCTGGTCGCTCTGGCGGTAGCGCACCTTGGCGGTGAGCTGGCGCGGGCTGCTGAGGTCGATCGGGTTGACCCAGAAGATTTCCGAAGCGAGCAGGGCGCGGGAGAACAGCCATGGGTGTTCGTTGCCTTGGCCGACCACCAGCACGTTGCGGGTCAGGTCCTTGTGCAGCACGTACCACGGCTCGTCGCCGGCGTCCTTCAGGCCGCCAATACCCAGGCCCTGGCGCTGGCCGATGGTGTGGTACATCAGGCCGTGGTGGCGGCCGATCACTTCACCGTCGGTGGTTTCGATCTCGCCTGGCTGGGCCGGCAGGTACTGCTTGAGGAAGTCGCTGAAGCGGCGTTCGCCAATGAAGCAGATGCCAGTGGAATCCTTTTTCTTGGCGGTGGCCAGGCCGTGTTTTTCGGCGATGGCACGGACTTCGGGCTTTTCCAGTTCGCCAACCGGGAACAGCGTGCGGGCGATCTCCTTGCCGCCGACGGCGTGCAGGAAGTAGCTCTGGTCCTTGTTCGGGTCCAGGCCCTTGAGCAGCTGGGTGAGCTCGCCGGTATCGCGGCGGCGCACGTAGTGGCCGGTGGCGATCAGGTCGGCACCCAGCGACAGGGCGTAGTCGAGGAACGCCTTGAACTTGATTTCGCGGTTGCAGAGGATGTCCGGGTTCGGCGTGCGGCCGGCCTTGTACTCTTCAAGGAAGTGCTCGAACACGTTGTCCCAGTATTCGGCGGCGAAGTTGGCGGTGTGCAGCTTGATGCCGATGCGGTCGCACACGGCCTGGGCGTCGGCCAGGTCTTCACGGGCGGTGCAGTATTCGGTGCCGTCGTCTTCTTCCCAGTTCTTCATGAACAGCCCTTCCACCTGGTAGCCCTGCTCCATGAGCAGAAGGGCGGAGACGGAAGAGTCCACGCCGCCGGACATGCCGACGATGACGCGGGTCTTGGCGGGGTCTTTGAGTGCTGGGCTGGTCATGGGTACCGGTGTGTATCAAAGGGAAAAACGCCGATTCTATCAAACCCGTGGCGCCGCGTCAGTCGCGCAACAGATCGAGGCTGTGCAGCGGGCCTTTGAGGTAGTCGTCCAGGCAGCGCGGTACCAGTTCGCTGCGCCAGCGGCTGGGGTCGGCCAGCAGTTCGTCGCGGGTCAGCCACACGGCGCGGACGATGTCGCTGTCCAGGGCCAGGTCGGCGTGGTGGCGCACGGGGCGGGCAGCGAAGCAGATGCGCTGGTAGGTCACGCCGTTGCTGGGGGCGGTGTACAGGTAGATGCCGACCACGCCGGTGAGCTCGACTTCCCAGGCGGTTTCTTCGAGGGTTTCGCGCAGGGCGGCCTGGGGTAGAGTTTCGTTGGCTTCGAGGTGGCCGGCGGGTTGGTTGAAGACGTGCTGGTTGGCTTTGAATTCTTCGACGAAGAGGAACTTGCCCTCGTGTTCGACGATGGTGGCGACGGTGATGTGGGGTTGCCAGGTCATGAACAGCTCCATCAGGACCGATACGGACCCTGTGGGAGCGGGTTTACCCGCGAATGCGTCAGTGGACCCAGCATCGCATTCGCGGGTAAACCCGCTCCCACAGGTTTCGCGTTGGCCGCTAGCAATCAATTATCCAGAAAGCACAAACCCCGGTGCGTGGCCGGGGTTTGGGCTGTTACTTCAAGCGAACCTTACAGGGCAGCAATGGCGCTGTTCAGGGTCTGGCTTGGGCGCATCACCTTGGCGGTCAGCGCGGCATCCGGGGCGTAGTAGCCACCGATGTCGGCCGGCTTGCCCTGAACAGCGTTGAGCTCGGCGACGATAGTCTCCTCGTTCTCGGTCAGGGTCTTGGCCAGAGGGGCGAAGCGTGCCTGCAGGGCAGCGTCGTCGCTCTGGGCAGCCAGGGCCTGGGCCCAGTACAGGGTCAGGTAGAAGTGGCTGCCGCGGTTGTCGATACCACCGACTTTGCGCGAAGGCGACTTGTTGGTGTCGAGGAACTTGCCGGTAGCCTGGTCCAGGGTGTTGGCCAGGACTTTGGCGCGCGGGTTGTCGTAGGTGTTGCCCAGGTGCTCCAGGGAAGCGGCCAGGGCCAGGAATTCACCCAGCGAGTCCCAACGCAGGAAGTTCTCTTCAACCAGCTGCTGTACGTGCTTCGGTGCCGAACCGCCGGCGCCGGTTTCGAACAGGCCACCGCCGTTCATCAGCGGCACGATCGACAGCATCTTGGCGCTGGTGCCCAGTTCCATGATCGGGAACAGGTCGGTCAGGTAGTCGCGCAGCACGTTGCCGGTCACCGAGATGGTGTCCTTGCCTTCGCGGATGCGGGCCAGGGAGAACTTGATGGCGTCGACCGGTGCCAGTACACGGATGTCCAGGCCAGCGGTGTCGTGATCCTTCAGGTACGTCTGTACCTTCTCGATCATCACGCCGTCGTGGGCGCGGGCCGGGTCCAGCCAGAACACCGCAGGGGTGTTGCTCAGGCGGGCGCGGTTGACGGCCAGCTTGACCCAGTCCTGGATCGGCGCGTCTTTGGTCTGGCACATGCGGAAGATGTCACCGGCTTCGACGTTCTGCTCCAGCACGACCTTGCCCTTGCCATCGACCACACGCACGACGCCGTCGGCCTTGATCTGGAAGGTCTTGTCGTGGGAACCGTACTCTTCGGCCTTTTGTGCCATCAGGCCAACGTTCGGTACGCTGCCCATGGTGGTCGGGTCGAAGGCACCGTTGACTTTGCAGTCTTCGATGGTGGCCTGGTAGATGCCGGCGTAGCAACGGTCCGGGATCACGGCCTTGGCGTCTTGCAGCTCACCAGCGGTGTTCCACATCTTGCCCGAGTCACGGATCATGGCCGGCATCGAGGCGTCGACGATCACGTCGCTCGGCACGTGCAGGTTGGTGATGCCTTTGTCGGAGTTGACCATGGCCAGGGCTGGGCGCTCGGCGTACAGGGCCTGGATGTCGGCTTCGATCTCGGCCTGCTTGTCAGCTGGCAGGTCCTTGATGCGAGCGTACAGGTCGCCGATACCGTTGTTGGCGTTGAAGCCCACTTCGGCCAGCGCAGCGGCGTGCTTGGCCAGCACGTCGTTGTAGAACTCTTCGACGATGACGCCGAACATGATCGGGTCGGAGACCTTCATCATGGTGGCTTTCAGGTGCACCGACAGCAGCACGCCAGAGGCCTTGGCATCGGCGATCTGCTCGGCGATGAAGGCTTTCAGGGCCTTGCGGCTCATGGTGGCGCAGTCGATGATTTCAGCGGCTTTGACCGCGGTCTTTTCTTTCAGGACGGTGGTGTTGCCGTCTTTGCTGACCAGCTCGATGCGCAGGCTGTCGTCAGCCTCGATCAGTGCGGCTTTCTCGCTGCCGTAGAAGTCGCCTTGGGTCATGTGGGCAACGTGCGACTTGGAGTCGGCGGCCCAGGCGCCCATCTTGTGCGGGTGCTTGCGAGCGTAGTTCTTGACCGACAGCGGCGCGCGGCGGTCGGAGTTGCCTTCGCGCAGTACCGGGTTCACGGCGGAGCCCTTGATGCGGTCGTAGCGGGCGCGGGACTCTTTTTCTTCCGCGGTGGCCGGCTCGTCGGCGTAGTCAGGGATGTTGAAGCCCTTGCCTTGCAGCTCCTTGATCGCGGCTTTCAGCTGCGGTACCGAGGCGCTGATGTTCGGCAGCTTGATGATGTTGGCTTCAGGGGTGGTAGCCAGCTGGCCCAGTTCCGCCAGGTGATCGCCTACTTGCTTCTCTGCGCCCAGTTGCTCCGGGAAGGCGGCGAGGATACGGCCAGCCAGGGAGATGTCGCGAGTTTCGACGGCGATGTCAGCCGAAGCGGTGAAGGCTTCGACGATCGGCAGCAGCGAGTAGGTGGCGAGGGCGGGGGCTTCGTCGGTGAAGGTATAGATGATCTTGGAACGGGTGGGCATGCGGGTTAACTCTCTGTGTGCTGAGCGTGCTCGAGTCTCGTGGTGCGCAGGGTAGGCGCATCGCCCTGGCAACGCCATGAGCGGAAAGTCGAGAGGCTGCGAGCGGTGATGGTGGATGCATCAGTCGAGCGTCAAGTGCTGAGCTGCGGTAACAGGCCAGGCTTTACGGCCATTCTTGGCCTAGGGCGGTCCGCATTTTCCTGGGATTCGCCCCGATGACCCTTCGGTCGCGGCGGAGTATACCAAACCATTCGGGCTAATCAGCAAGGCCAAGTGATATCGGCCCGTTTATAAGACCAAAGACTAAGCGGCAATGTGGCGTAATGCCGCATGCCTTGCAGGTCGGCAGATGTGGTTTAGGCTCATTGCAGCGCATGATGTCCAAACCACACCCGACAGCGGAGTAGTGCAAGCATGGGATACCAGAAAATCAAGGTTCCGACCGACGGCACCAAGATCACCGTCAATGCGGACCATTCGCTCAACGTTCCAGACCACCCGATCATTCCTTATATCGAAGGCGACGGGATTGGCGTCGATGTCTCGCCCGTGATGATCAAGGTGGTCGACGCCGCCGTGCAAAAGGCCTATGGCGGCAAGCGCAAGATCGCCTGGATGGAGGTCTACGCCGGCGAAAAAGCCACCCAGGTGTACGACCAGGACACCTGGCTGCCGCAGGAAACCCTCGATGCCGTGCGTGATTACGTGGTGTCGATCAAGGGCCCGCTGACCACCCCGGTGGGCGGTGGCATCCGTTCGCTCAACGTGGCCTTGCGCCAGCAGCTCGACCTGTATGTGTGCCTGCGGCCGGTGCTGTGGTTCCAGGGTGTGCCAAGCCCGGTTAAAAAACCTGGCGACGTCGACATGGTGATCTTCCGCGAGAACTCCGAGGACATCTATGCCGGCATCGAGTGGAAGGCCGGTTCGCCCGAGGCGAACAAGGTGATCAAGTTCCTTAAAGAGGAAATGGGCGTCACCAAGATCCGCTTTGACCAGGACTGCGGCATTGGCGTCAAGCCGGTGTCCCGCGAGGGCACCAAGCGCCTGGTGCGCAAGGCCCTGCAATATGTGGTGGACAACGACCGCGAGTCGCTGACCCTGGTGCACAAGGGCAACATCATGAAGTTCACCGAAGGTGCCTTCAAGGACTGGGGCTATGAAGTGGCCCGCGACGAGTTCGGCGCCGAACTGCTCGATGGCGGCCCGTGGATGAAGTTCAACAACCCCAAGACCGGCCGTGAAGTCATCGTGAAAGACGCCATTGCCGACGCCATGCTGCAGCAGATCCTGCTGCGCCCGGCCGAGTACGACGTGATCGCCACCCTCAACCTCAACGGTGACTACCTGTCCGACGCCCTGGCGGCGGAGGTGGGCGGCATCGGCATTGCCCCGGGCGCCAACCTGTCCGACACCGTGGCCATGTTCGAGGCCACCCACGGCACTGCGCCCAAGTATGCCGGGCAGGACAAGGTCAACCCGGGCTCGGTGATTCTCTCGGCAGAAATGATGCTGCGGCACATGGGCTGGACCGAGGCGGCCGACCTGATCATCAAGGGCACCAATGGCGCAATCGCGGCCAAGACCGTGACCTACGACTTCGAGCGGCTGATGGACGGCGCCAAGCTGGTGAGCAGCTCAGGCTTTGGCGATGAAATGATCAAGCATATGTAAGGCAATAGAAAACCGGCCGCTTCCCTTAAAGAAGCGGCCGGTTTTTTCGTATACCGGCAGACGGCGCTGCAGATCAGGCGTCGGCAGTGCTGCTGGCTGGCCGTGCGCTGGCCGGCGCTGGCGAGGCAGTCGAAGCGCTGCTGATGTTGATCGCGTGCAGGCCTTTGGGGCCCTGGATGATCTCGAAACTCACGGCTTGACCGGCCTTGAGCGTCTTGTATCCGTCCATCTGGATGGCTGAGTAATGGGCGAACAAGTCTTCATCCTTACCCTCTTCATTGATGAATCCATAGCCTTTGGCATTGTTGAACCACTTGACTTTACCGCTTGCCATCCCTAAGTCCCTCTGCAAAGGACTCCATCACTGGAGTATCATCCACGTCATCCGCATACGAACCTTGCGAAAAATCTGGTTGACTGCGCGGATCTTTATCGACCACGGTGGGTTCTTATTGGTTGTAACACCGTTTTGCCGATAGTCAAGGTCATGCGGCGCGTGCGCCGGTTGCGGCCTTTGCAGTCAACCCACAACCTTAACCTGTCGCTCATGATGAAATTCTTTCCATGCATGCACCTAGTGAGATTCGACTAACATTCAATCAGGATCGCCCGCAATCGAATGAGGACGACGGCTCGGGTCTTGCAGTCCAGGAAGCCAAGCCGATCCTGCAGGCGCCACCGATGTACAAGGTGGTTTTGTTCAACGATGACTACACGCCGATGGATTTCGTCGTCGAAGTGCTCGAAACGTTCTTCAGTCTGAACCGCGAGCTGGCGACCAAGATCATGCTGACCGTCCATACCGAAGGGCGGGCAGTGTGCGGATTGTTTACCCGTGACATCGCCGAAACAAAGGCTATGCAGGTCAACCAATACGCCAGGGAAAGCCAGCATCCGCTACTCTGTGAAATCGAGAAGGACGGTTAATCGCCGACCACTTGGGTATGAGGTGAAGCTATGTTAAACCGCGAGCTCGAAGTCACCCTCAATCTTGCCTTCAAGGAGGCCCGTTCGAAGCGTCATGAGTTCATGACCGTCGAACATCTGCTGCTGGCACTCCTTGACAATGAGGCTGCCGCGACCGTTCTGCGCGCCTGTGGCGCCAATCTCGACAAGCTCAAGCACGACCTGCAAGAGTTCATCGATTCCACTACGCCGCTGATTCCTGTCAACGACGAAGACCGTGAAACCCAGCCAACCCTGGGCTTCCAACGCGTGCTGCAGCGTGCCGTGTTCCACGTGCAAAGCTCCGGCAAGCGCGAAGTCACCGGCGCCAATGTGCTGGTAGCGATCTTCAGCGAACAGGAAAGCCAGGCCGTGTTCCTGCTCAAGCAGCAGAGCGTGGCCCGCATCGACGTGGTCAACTACATCGCTCATGGCATCTCCAAGGTGCCGGGCCATGGTTCGCAGTCTGAAAGCGACCAGGAAATGCAGGACGAAGAGGGCGGCGAATCTTCCTCTTCGAGCAACCCGCTGGATGCCTATGCCAGCAACCTGAACGAGCTGGCCCGTGCCGGCCGTATCGACCCGCTGGTAGGCCGCGAGCAGGAAGTGGAGCGCGTGGCGCAAATCCTTGCCCGTCGGCGCAAGAACAACCCGCTGCTGGTGGGCGAGGCCGGTGTGGGCAAGACGGCTATCGCCGAAGGCCTGGCCAAGCGCATCGTCGATGGCCAGGTGCCCGACCTGCTGGCGCAGAGCGTGGTGTACTCCCTCGACCTGGGCGCATTGCTGGCCGGTACCAAGTACCGCGGCGACTTCGAAAAGCGCTTCAAGGCGCTGCTTGGCGAGCTGCGCAAGCGCCCGCAGGCAATCCTGTTCATCGATGAAATCCACACCATCATCGGCGCCGGTGCTGCGTCGGGCGGGGTGATGGATGCGTCCAACCTGCTCAAGCCGTTGCTGTCGTCGGGTGAAATCCGTTGCATCGGTTCGACCACTTTCCAGGAGTTCCGCGGCATCTTCGAGAAAGACCGTGCCCTGGCGCGGCGCTTCCAGAAGGTGGATGTCAGCGAGCCTTCGGTCGAAGACACCGTGGGCATCCTGCGCGGCCTGAAAGGGCGCTTCGAGAGCCACCACAACATCGAGTATAGCGACGAAGCCCTGCGCGCCGCCGCCGAACTGGCCTCGCGTTATATCAATGACCGGCACATGCCGGACAAGGCTATCGACGTGATCGACGAGGCCGGCGCCTACCAGCGCCTGCAGCCGGAGGCCAACCGTGTCAAACGCATCGATGTGCCACAGGTCGAGGACATCGTAGCCAAGATCGCGCGGATTCCGCCAAAGCACGTCACCAGTTCCGACAAGGAGCTGCTGCGTAACCTTGAGCGTGACCTGAAGCTGACCGTTTTCGGTCAGGACCAGGCCATCGACTCGCTGGCCACCGCCATCAAGCTGTCCCGTGCCGGCCTCAAGTCGCCAGACAAGCCTGTCGGTTCGTTCCTGTTCGCCGGCCCTACCGGCGTTGGCAAGACCGAAGCGGCGCGGCAGCTGGCCAAGGCGCTGGGCGTGGAGCTGGTGCGCTTCGACATGTCCGAGTACATGGAGCGCCACACCGTGTCGCGCCTGATCGGTGCACCGCCTGGTTATGTTGGTTTCGACCAGGGTGGTTTGCTGACCGAGGCAATCACCAAGCAACCGCATTGCGTGCTGCTGCTCGACGAAATCGAGAAGGCCCACCCGGAAGTCTTCAACCTGCTGCTGCAGGTGATGGACCACGGTACCCTGACCGACAACAACGGGCGCAAGGCCGACTTCCGCAACGTGATCGTGATCATGACCACCAACGCCGGTGCCGAAACCGCCGCGCGGGCCTCGATCGGCTTCACCCATCAGGACCATGCGTCCGATGCCATGGAAGTCATCCGCAAGAGCTTCACGCCGGAGTTCCGCAACCGCCTGGACACCATCATCCAGTTCGGCCGCCTGAGCCACGAAACGATCAAGAGCATCGTCGACAAGTTCCTTATCGAACTGCAGGCGCAGCTGGAAGACAAACGTGTGCTGCTGGAGGTCAGTGATGATGCTCGTGGCTGGCTGGCGGCGTCGGGCTACGATGTGCAGATGGGCGCGCGGCCAATGGCGCGGCTGATCCAGGACAAGATCAAGCGGCCGTTGGCCGAGGAGATCCTGTTTGGTGAGCTGGCCGAGCATGGTGGCGTGGTGCACGTCGACTTGCGCGATGGTGAACTGGTGTTTGACTTCGAGACCACGGCTGAGGTTGCGTGACGCAAGGGCCGGGGCTGTGTCTGTGGGAGCGGCTTTAGCCGCGAACACCGGCGCAGCCGGTGCCATCCATCGCGTTGGGTTCTTCGCGGGTGAACCCGCTCCCACAGGGCTGCAACGCAGCGCCCTACGATCTTGAAGGCACAAAAAAGCCCGGCGCATGGCCGGGCTTTTTCATGGCTTGAGCTTAGCGCGCACGGTAAGTGATGCGGCCCTTGCTCAGGTCGTACGGCGTCAGTTCGACGCGGACCTTGTCGCCAGTGAGAATACGGATGTAGTTCTTGCGCATCTTTCCGGAGATGTGCGCGGTTACGACGTGCCCGTTTTCCAACTCCACGCGGAACATGGTGTTGGGCAGGGTGTCGACGACAGTACCTTCCATTTCGAAGCTGTCTTCTTTCGACATGCAGTTGAGCCCTCGGTATCCAGTGTTGGCCCGACGCATAACCGCACCGGGCAAAAAAGTGGCGTGGATTATGCCCGAAAACTGCGTGTCAAGCCAATGCTTTCAGTTGAGGGTGACCCAGCGCTGATTTATCAGCAGCTCGATAGGCCGATACTGCGTCTTGTAATTCATTTTCTTGCAGTTCTTGATCCAGTAACCCAGGTAAACCGCCTCCAGGTCCTGCCGCAAGGCTTCGGTGATCTGCCAGAGGATGGCAAAGCGGCCAAGGCTGCGGCGTTCTTCATCCGGCTCGTAGAAGGTGTACACCGCCGACAGGCCGTTGGGCAGCAGGTCGCACACCGCCACCGCCAGCAACCGGCCCTCCAGGCGGAACTCGTAGAACCAGCAGAACGGCAGGTCGCGCACCAGGAAGGTGGAAAACTGGTCGCGGCTGGGCGGGTACATATCACCGTCGGCGTGGCGGGTTTCGATATAGCGCCGGTACAGGTCGAAGTACTCTTCCTTGAATGCCGGGCGCGCCGCCGTCACGGTCAGGTCGGCGTTGCGCTTGAGGATGCGCCGTTGCTGGCGGTTGGGGATAAAGCGCGCCGCCGGGATGCGTGCCGGCACGCAGGCGTTGCAGTTCTGGCAGTGCGGGCGATACAGGTGGTCGCCACTGCGGCGGAAGCCCATTTCCGACAAGTCGGCGTACACGTGCACGTCCATCGGCTGGCTGGGGTCGAGGAACAGTGTGGTCGCCTGCTCGTCGGGCAGGTAGCTGCAGGAGTGGGGTTGAGTGGCATAAAACTTCAACCGCGCCAACTCTGTCATGATCAACCCCCATCGGTGAGACTTTGTTTAAGTGTAAGCCAGCTATGGCAAACCGCCTAGGCAACCACCCATGTAGCGCTGTTGGGCTGGTCGAGGTGGCGGGCCAGGTAGCCGGCGAACTCGGCGCGGCTGATGGCATGGGCGCCCAGGCTGTGCAGGTGGTTGGTTGGCATCTGGCAGTCGATAAGCACAAAGCCCGCCTGGCGCAGGTGCTCGACCAAGGTCACGAAACCGACCTTGGAGGCGTTGTCGGCGCGGCTGAACATGGATTCGCCGAAGAACAGCTGGCCCATGGCCAGGCCGTACAGGCCGCCGACCAGCTCGCCGTCCTGGCGCACCTCCACCGAATGGGCGATGCCGCGGCGGTGCAGTTCGCAGTAGGCGTTACGCATGGTGTCGGTGATCCAGGTGCCGTCGGCGTAGTCGCGTGGTGCTGCGCAGGCGGCAATCACGGCCGGGAAGTCAGTGTCGAAGCTGACCTGGTAGCGGCCCTGGCGCATCAGCTTGGCCAGCGAGCGCGATACGTGCAGCTGGTCTGGCAGCAATACTGTGCGCGGGTCGGGTGACCACCACAGGATCGGCTGGCCGTCCTGGTACCACGGGAAGCAGCCATGGCGATAAGCCTGCACCAGGCGCTCGGGGCTCAGGTCACCGCCGGCGGCGAGCAGGCCGTTGGGGTCGTGCAGGGCCTTTTCCAGGGGCGGGAAGGTCAGCGAGTCGCGGGTCAGCCAGGTGAGCATGGTCTATTGTGCGGTGGGGGAGGGGAGAGGGCAGCATGGCTTGCGCGCATGGCAGGGTCAATGGTTGTGGCTTCTTCGCGGGTAAACCCGCTCCCACAGGTATTGCACAGGTACTGAAGGCAGTGGGGTACCTGTGGGAGCGGGTTCACCCGCGAAGAGGCCGCCACAGACAATGAAAATAGGCAATTTCCTACACATTCATGAAACCGCAGGCACCATCCGCTACATTTGCTGTCACACCTGTGCAAAAACACAGCATAAGCCTTTGTCACAAAAGAAAATGCATGCTCAAATTGCAGCTATATGAAAGTCGCCCCCGGCCGAACCCCCATACGGCGTGCCGCCATGGCGGCTGGCGGGCAGTAATGTTAAAAGTAGTGGTTCATTGGTCGCACCGCCGGCCGATCACTATTGGACGCGCAGCACGCGCAGGAATAGACGCGTTTTGAAGAAATCCACTGCAACCCCAGCTCCCTTGCCCGTGCCGCTATGGCGGCAGCAGATGCATTATCGCCTCAAGGAAGGTGCGTTGATCGCTGTCGGCGCCCTGTGCCTGTACCTGTGGATGGCGCTGCTGACCTACGACACCTCGGACCCGGGCTTCAGCCACACCAGCAACATCGACCAGGTGCAGAACGCCGCCGGGCGTGCCGGTGCCTACTTTGCCGACATCCTGTTCATGGTGCTGGGCTACTTTGCCTACATCTTCCCGCTGCTGCTGGCGATCAAGACTTGGCAGATCTTCCGTGAGCGCCACCAGCCCTGGGACTGGAGCGGCTGGCTGTTCTCCTGGCGCTTGATCGGCCTGGTGTTCCTGGTGCTGTCCGGTGCCGCGCTGGCACACATCCATTTCCACCCTCCGGCGAGCATGCCGTTCTCTGCGGGTGGTGCCCTGGGCGAGAGCCTTGGCGAGCTGGCGCGCAACCTGCTGAACGTGCAGGGCAGCACCCTGATGTTCATTGCCCTGTTCCTGTTCGGCCTGACCGTGTTCACCGATTTGTCGTGGTTCAAGGTGATGGACCTGACCGGCAAGATCACCCTCGACCTGTTCGAACTGGTACAGGGCGCCGCCAACCGCTGGTGGGAAGCACGCAACGAGCGCAAGCGCCTGGAGGCGCAACTGCGCGAGGATGAACCGGTGGTCAAGGCTGCGCCGATGGCCGCTGAGAGGCGCGAACCGGCCAAGCCGGCGTTGCGTGAGCGCATCTTCAAACGTGAAGAAGCGCCCGGCCCGGTAACCGAGCAACGTGAGCCGACCCTGGGCCGCGAGCCCGTCGTGGCGGCTCGTGAACCTGTCGTACCCGCTCGTGAACCAACCCTCACCCGTGAACCTGTCGTGCCGCGCGAGCCGGCGGTGCCCCGTGCGCAGCCTGCAACCCCGATGATCGTGCCGCCTGCAGCCGACAAGGCGCCAGAGCCGATCAAGCGGGTGTTCAAGGAAAAGCAGGCGCCGCTGTTCATCGACAGCGCCGTGGAAGGCACGTTGCCGCCGATCTCCATCCTCGACCCGGCCGAGCAAAAGAAAATCGAGTACTCGCCAGAGTCCCTGGCCGGTGTCGGCCAGTTGCTGGAAATCAAACTCAAGGAATTCGGCGTTGAAGTGACGGTGGACTCGATCCACCCGGGCCCGGTGATTACCCGATACGAAATTCAGCCGGCCGCTGGCGTGAAGGTCAGCCGCATCGCCAACCTGGCCAAGGACCTGGCGCGTTCGCTGGCCGTGACCAGTGTGCGTGTGGTCGAGGTCATCCCCGGCAAGACCACCGTGGGTATCGAGATCCCCAACGAGAACCGGCAGATGGTGCGCTTCTCCGAAGTGTTGTCGTCGCCGCAGTTCGATGAGTCCAAGTCGCCAGTCGCCCTGGCCCTGGGCCATGACATCGGCGGCAAGCCGGTGATCACCGACCTGGCCAAGATGCCCCACCTGCTGGTGGCCGGTACTACCGGTTCCGGTAAGTCGGTAGGTGTGAACGCGATGATCTTGTCGATCCTGTTCAAGTCCGGGCCGGAAGACGCGCGACTGATCATGATCGACCCGAAAATGCTTGAACTGTCGATCTACGAAGGTATCCCGCACCTGCTGTGCCCTGTGGTCACCGACATGAAGGACGCCGCCAACGCGCTGCGCTGGAGCGTGGCCGAGATGGAGCGACGCTATAAGCTGATGGCGGCCATGGGCGTGCGTAACCTGGCCGGCTTCAACCGCAAGATCAAGGATGCCGAGGAAGCCGGCGAGATCATTCACGACCCGTTGTACCGCCGTGAAAGCATGGACGATGAGCCGCCGGCCCTGAAAACCCTGCCAACCATCGTGGTGATCGTCGACGAATTCGCCGACATGATGATGATCGTCGGCAAGAAGGTCGAAGAGCTGATCGCCCGTATCGCACAGAAGGCGCGGGCGGCCGGTATTCACCTGATCCTGGCCACCCAGCGCCCGTCGGTGGACGTGATCACCGGCCTGATCAAGGCCAACATCCCGACCCGCATGGCCTTCCAGGTCTCCAGCAAGATCGACTCGCGCACCATCATCGACCAGGGCGGTGCCGAACAGCTGCTGGGCCACGGTGACATGCTGTACATGCCACCGGGCACCAGCCTGCCGATTCGCGTGCATGGCGCGTTCGTTTCCGATGACGAAGTGCATCGCACGGTCGAAGCGTGGAAGCTGCGCGGCGCCCCGGACTACAACGACGACATCCTAAACGGTGTCGAAGAGGCCGGCAGTGGCTTTGATGGCGGCGGCGGTGGTGGCGATGGTGACGATGCCGAAACCGATGCCCTGTATGATGAAGCGGTGCAGTTCGTGCTTGAGAGCCGTCGTGCTTCCATTTCTGCTGTGCAGCGCAAGCTGAAGATCGGCTACAACCGTGCCGCGCGCATGATCGAGTCGATGGAAATGGCCGGTGTGGTCACCCCGATGAACAGCAACGGCTCGCGGGAAGTGATTGCCCCGGGCGGCCCGCGCGACTGATGAACACCTTGCTGGGCGCCAACGGTGGCGCCCGGCGTTTTCAATGCCCAATGAGGATTTCCATGCGCGCGATTCGCATGCTGTTGGTTTCTGCCCTTACCCTGGGCACTGTTACGGCTTATGCCGGTGAGCAAGATGTACAACGCCTGACCCAGCTGCTGGAAAAGTCGCAGACCATCGAGGCCAACTTCTCCCAGCTGACCCTGGGTGCCGATGGCACCAGCCTGCAGGAAACCTCGGGCAAGATGACGGTCAAGCGCCCGGGCCTGTTCTACTGGCACACCGATGCACCGCAGGAGCAGGTGGTGGTGTCGGACGGCAAGAACGTCACCCTGTGGGACCCGGACCTGGAACAGGCCACCATCAAGAAGCTCGACGTGCGCCTGAATCAGACCCCGGCGCTGCTGCTGTCCGGTGACGTGTCGAAGATCAGCCAGAGCTTCGACATCGCCTCGAAAGAGCAGGGCGAAGTGGTGGACTTCACCCTCAAGCCGAAGACCAAGGACACCTTGTTCGACTCGCTGCGCGTGTCGTTCCGCAAGGGCCTGATCAACGACATGCAGCTGATTGACAGTGTTGGTCAGCGTACCAACATCCTGTTCAATGGCGTCAAGGCCAACCAGGCGGTGCCGGACAGCAAGTTCAAGTTCGACATCCCCAAGGGTGCGGACGTGATCAAGGAGTAACCAGAGCCCGTCATGGACCTGTTTCGAAGCGAACCCGTCGCCCAGCCTCTGGCCGCCCGCCTGCGCCCGTCCAACCTGGACGAGTACGTCGGCCAGGAGCACCTGCTGGCGCGTGGCAAACCGCTGCGCGAGGCGCTGGAGCAGGGTGCGCTGCACTCGATGATCTTCTGGGGGCCGCCAGGGGTGGGCAAGACCACCCTGGCGCGGCTGCTGGCGCAGTTCTGTGATGCGCACTTCGAGACGGTGTCGGCAGTGCTGGCCGGGGTGAAAGAGATTCGCCAGGCGGTCGAGGTGGCCAAGCAGCAGGCCGGCCAGTACGGCCGCCGCACCATCCTGTTCGTCGATGAAGTGCACCGCTTCAACAAGTCGCAGCAGGACGCCTTCTTGCCCTATGTGGAAGACGGCACGCTGCTGTTCATCGGCGCCACCACCGAAAACCCCTCGTTCGAGCTGAACAACGCGCTGCTGTCGCGGGCGCGGGTGTATGTGCTCAAAAGCCTGGACGAGGCGGCGCTGCGCAAGCTGGTGAACCGCGCGCTTAGCGAAGAGCGCGGCCTGGGCAAGCGCAACCTGCGGGTTGGTGACGACGCCTTCAAGATGCTGATGGCCGCCGCCGACGGCGATGGCCGGCGCATGCTCAACTTCCTTGAAAACGCCTCGGACCTGGCCGAAGACGGCAGCGAGATCGACGTCGAGATGCTGCAGAGCCTGCTGGGTGACAGCCGCCGCCGCTTCGACAAGGGCGGCGAGGCGTTCTACGACCAGATTTCCGCGCTGCACAAGTCGGTGCGCGGCTCCAACCCCGATGGCGCCCTGTACTGGTTTGCGCGCATGCTCGACGGCGGCTGCGACCCGCTGTACATCGCCCGCCGCGTGGTGCGCATGGCCAGCGAAGACATCGGCAACGCCGACCCGCGCGCGCTCAGCCTGTGCCTGGCGGCGTGGGATGTACAAGAGCGCCTGGGCAGCCCCGAAGGTGAACTGGCGGTGGCCCAGGCCATCACTTACCTGGCCTGTGCGCCGAAGAGCAACGCGGTGTACATGGGCTTCAAGACCGCCCTGCGCGAAGCGGCCGAGCATGGCTCGCTGGAGGTGCCACTGCACCTGCGCAACGCGCCGACCAAGCTGATGAAGCAACTGGGCTACGGCGACGAATACCGCTACGCCCACGATGAACCTGACGCCTATGCCGCCGGTGAAGACTATTTCCCCGATGAGCTTGAGCCGCGCCAGTATTACCAGCCGGTGCCGCGAGGCCTGGAGCTGAAGATTGGCGAGAAGCTGCGCCACCTGGCCGACCTCGACCGCAACAGCCCCCGCCAGCGGAGAAAACCGTGATTGCACTGATCGCCGCGGTCAGCGCGGGCGGTATTGCCGGCACCTTGTTGCGCTTTGTGACCTCGAACTGGGTAGCGGCCCACTGGCCACGGCACTTCTATATCGGTACGCTGGCGGTCAACCTGGTTGGCTGCCTGCTGATCGGCTTGCTCTATGGCTTGTTTCTGCACAAGCCGCTGGCGCCGGTCGAATTGCGCGCCGGCCTGATTGTCGGCTTCCTTGGCGGCCTGACAACCTTTTCCTCCTTCTCGCTCGATACCGTGCGCCTGATGGAAAGTGGGCAAGTGCCCCTTGCCTTGGGCTATACCAGTATCAGCGTGGTGGGCGGGCTACTGGCCACCTGGGCCGGCCTGTCCCTGACCCGATTCTGAACCAACACCTACCTATAACGAGAGAACGATATGCTCGATTCCAAACTGTTACGCGGCCAACTTCAGGAAGTGGCGGATCGCCTGGCCTCCCGTGGCTTCAGCCTGGATGTCGCGCGCATCGAATCACTGGAAGAGCGCCGCAAGGCGGTACAGACCCGCACCGAGCAGCTGCAGGCCGAGCGTAACGCCCGCTCCAAGTCGATCGGCCAGGCCAAGGCCAAGGGCGAAGACATCGCGCCGCTGATGGCCGACGTCGAGCGCATGGCCAATGAACTGGCCGCTGGCAAGACCGAACTGGACGAGATCCAGGCGGAACTGGACGGCATCCTGCTGACCATTCCTAACCTACCAGACGCCAGCGTACCGGTCGGTGCCAGCGAAGAAGAAAACGTCGAAGTGCGCCGTTGGGGCACGCCGAAGGCCTTCGACTTCGAAATCAAGGACCACGTCGCCCTTGGCGAAGTCAGCGGTGGCCTGGACTTCGAAGCTGCGGCCAAGCTGTCCGGCGCGCGCTTTGCCGTGCTGCGTGGCCCAATCGCCCGCCTGCACCGCGCCCTGGCGCAGTTCATGATCAACCTGCACACCGGTGAGCACGGCTACGAGGAGCACTACACCCCGTACATGGTCCAGGCCCCGGCCCTGCAGGGCACCGGCCAGCTGCCGAAGTTCGAGGAAGACCTGTTCAAGATCACCCGCGAAGGCGAGGCTGACTTCTACCTGATCCCGACTGCCGAAGTGTCGCTGACCAACCTGGTGGCCGGGGCAATCCTCGACGCCAAGCAGCTGCCGCTGAAGCTGGTCGCCCATACCCCGTGCTTCCGTAGCGAAGCCGGCGCTTCTGGCCGTGACACCCGCGGCATGATCCGCCAGCACCAGTTCGACAAGGTCGAGATGGTGCAGGTGGTAGAGCCGGCCAAGTCGATGGAAGCCCTGGAAGGCCTGACCGCCAACGCCGAACGCGTGCTGCAGCTGCTGGAGCTGCCGTACCGCGTATTGGCCCTGTGCACTGGCGACATGGGCTTTGGCGCGGTGAAAACCTACGATCTGGAAGTGTGGGTACCAAGCCAGGACAAGTACCGCGAAATCAGCTCGTGCTCCAACTGTGGCGACTTCCAGGCGCGCCGCATGCAGGCCCGCTGGCGCAACCCGGAAACCGGCAAACCAGAGCTGGTGCACACCCTCAATGGCTCCGGCCTGGCGGTAGGCCGTACCCTGGTTGCTGTGCTGGAGAACTACCAGCAAGCCGACGGTTCGATCCTGGTGCCAGAAGTGCTGAAGCCGTACATGGGCGGCGTTGAGGTCATCCGCTAAATGGATTACCTGCCGCTGTTCCACAAGCTGCAAGGCGG
This sequence comes from Pseudomonas sp. NPDC089392, assembly GCF_044749595.1. Lineage (NCBI taxonomy): Bacteria > Pseudomonadati > Pseudomonadota > Gammaproteobacteria > Pseudomonadales > Pseudomonadaceae > Pseudomonas > Pseudomonas sp. NPDC089392. Next base: position 58,781 of record NZ_JBIVIF010000023.1, on the reverse strand, counting down.
CCGCGTGCTGGTCGTCGGTGGCGGTGAGATCGCCTTGCGCAAGGCGCGCCTGCTGGCTGATGCCGGCGGCGTGCTACGCGTGGTGGCGCCGGACGTCGACGGCCAGTTGGCCGCGTTGGCCCGGGAAGGTGGCGGTGAGGTGCTGGTGCGTGGCTATCAGGCCGCCGACCTGGTCGGCTGCCGGCTGGTGATCGCGGCCACCGACGACCCTGGGCTGAACGCCCAGGTGTCGGCGGATGCGCAGGCCCTCAGCCTGCCGGTCAACGTGGTGGATGCGCCGGCCTTGTGCACGGTGATCTTCCCGGCGATTGTCGACCGTTCACCGTTGGTGATTGCGGTGTCCAGCGGCGGTGACGCCCCGGTTTTGGCGCGCTTGATTCGCGCCAAGCTGGAGGCCTGGATCCCTTCCGCCTACGGTGAGCTGGCCGGGTTGGCAGCGCGTTTCCGGCACAAGGTCAAAACCTTGTACCCAGACGTCAACCAGCGTCGTGGCTTCTGGGAAACCGTGTTCCAGGGGCCGATCGCCGAGCGCCAGCTGGCCGGGCAGGGCGCTGAAGCCGAACGCCTGTTGCAGGCGATGGTAGAAGGCGTGCCGGTGCAACAGGGCGGTGAGGTGTACCTGGTAGGCGCAGGTCCGGGTGATCCGGACTTGCTCACCTTCCGTGCCTTGCGCCTGATGCAGCAGGCCGACGTGGTGCTGTACGACCGTTTGGTTGCGCCTGCGATCATCGAGATGTGCCGGCGTGATGCCGAGCGCATCTACGTAGGCAAGCGCCGTGCTGACCATGCCGTACCGCAGGACCAGATCAATCGCCTGCTGGTCGACCTTGCCCAGCAGGGCAAGCGCGTACTGCGCCTGAAGGGTGGCGACCCGTTCATCTTCGGCCGGGGTGGCGAAGAGATCGAAGAGCTGGCCGAGCATGGCATTCCGTTCCAGGTGGTGCCGGGCATTACTGCGGCCAGTGGTTGTTCCGCTTATGGCGGGATTCCGCTGACTCACCGCGATTATGCACAGTCGGTGCGCTTTGTTACCGGGCACCTGAAGGATGGCACCAGCAACCTGCCTTGGGATGACCTGGTGGCGCCGGCACAGACCCTGGTGTTCTACATGGGGTTGGTCGGTTTGCCGACTATCTGTGCCGAGCTGATTCGCCATGGCCGTGCGGCCAGTACCCCGGCGGCCTTGGTGCAGCAGGGGACTACGCGTAACCAGCGGGTGTTCACCGGTACCCTGGCGGATTTGCCGGACCTGGTGGCCCAGCATGAAGTGCATGCGCCGACCCTGGTGATTGTTGGGGAAGTGGTGCAGTTGCGTGACAAGCTGGCCTGGTTCGAAGGTTCGCAGAACAGCTGAAATCGTTGGGGCCGCTTTGCGGCCCATCGCGACACAAGGCCGCTCCTACAAAGTACCGCGCAATGCCCGAGGCGAGCGCGATCCCTGTGTAGGAGCGGCCTTGTGTCGCGATGGGCTGCAAAGCAGCCCCAACGATCTCAAGCCTGCCAAATCCCTTTACCCACCAACCGCTCCCGATCATGCGGCTGGTTGAAGTCCTGCAAAGGCCCCTTAGGCACGATCCCATTCGGGTTGATGGTCTTGTGGCTCATGTAATAGTGCTTCTGGATATGCTCCATATCCACCGTCCCCGCTACCCCCGGCCACTGGTACAGCTCACGCAGCCAGTTCGACAAGTTGTGGTAATCGCTCAGCCGGCGCAGGTTGCACTTGAAGTGCCCGTGGTACACCGCATCGAAACGCACCAGCGTGGTGAACAGGCGTACATCAGCCTCGGTCAGGTACTCACCCGCCAGGTAGCGATTTCGGCCTAGCAAGTCTTCCAGATAATCCAGCTCGTTGAACACTTCATCAAACGCCGCTTCATAGGCGTCTTGCGTGGTAGCAAAGCCCGCCCGGTACACGCCGTTGTTCACCGCCGGATAAATACGCTCGTTCAGCGCCTCGATGGTCGGGCGCAGCGGCTCGGGGTACAGATCCAGAGTATTGCCAGTCAGTTCGTTGAACGCGCTATTGAAGATGCGGATGATCTCCGACGACTCGTTGTTGACGATGCGCTTCTCTTTCTTGTCCCACAGCACCGGCACAGTCACCCGACCGGTGTAGTGCGGGTCGTCCTGGGTGTAGCGCTGGTGCAGGTACTCCAAGGCGTCGAGGTGATCGCCGCTGGAGCCTTGCTGTTGGTCGAAGGTCCAGCCATGGTCCTGCATCAGCCAGCTGACCACCGATACATCGATCAAGGGCTCCAGGCCCTTGAGGGCGCGGAGAATCAGCGTGCGATGGGCCCATGGGCAGGCCAGCGATACATACAGGTGATAACGGCCGGCTTCTGGCGCGGGCAGTTGGTTGCGGCGCTGGGCGTTTTCGCGTTTGAACGTGCCGTCCTTGCCGTTTTCATACCACTGGTCATGCCAGCGGCCGTCGATCAAAAGGCCCATGGTGAGCTCCTGAAACAAAGTTGTTTGTCGTTGGAGCCCAGTCTAGGCCAAATCGTTCGAACAAATAGCGCAAAGATCCGGGTGGTATGATCGGTTAAATCGATTGATCGCGCTTATCCCAATAGCCTTGGGCTGTCGCGAACGCCTGCTCGCGGTCCTGTCCCAAGCCGCGCAGGGCCAGGGCCATGGTCGCGATCAGGGCCTTCTCGCCGTAGCTGTCTTCCACTTCACCCCGCCAGAACGCCAGCAAGTGTTCGGGCTGCAGGCTTGGCGGTTTGACATGGCGGCGTTCGCTCAGCGCCGGCCACTCTTCATCCCACGCTTCGCCCGCCGTCGTGCCGTAAAGGTGGCTGATGACATCGGGGTTGACCTCGATCTCGCCGCCATCGCCCTTGATCACCACGGCATGGTCGCCCAGCAGGCGGCTGGCCTCGCGGTGCACTGCCTGGTAACCGGGGTGGAAGATGCTCTGCAGGCCACAGCGTGCGCCCAGCGGGTTGAGCACCCGGGCCAGCGAGTGGATCGGCGAGCGCAGGCCGAGGGTGTTGCGCAGGTCGATCATGCGCTGCAGCTGCGGTGCCCAGTCGTGCAGCGGGAAGAACGCCAGCTGGTGCTGGTCCAGCGCGTTGCCGACCGCAGCCCAATCACGGCACAGCGGAATCTGCAGCAGGTCAAGCAGCTGCTCGGTGTACATGCGCCCGGCGGTATGCGCGCCGCCGCCGTGCATCAGGATGCGCACGCCATTGCCGGCCAGGCACTTGGCGGCCAGCAGGTACCAGGGCAGGTGGCGCTTCTTGCCGGCGTAGGTAGGCCAGTCCAGGTCCACGGCGATGCGCGGCGCCTGCAGGTGCGCACGCAGGGCCTCGGTGAAGCCGGCCAGCTCTTCGGCGCTTTCTTCCTTGTGCCGCAGCAGCATCAGGAAGGCACCCAGCTGGGTGTCTTCGACCTTGCCTTCCAGCAGCAGGGTCATGGCCGCGCGGGCTTCCTCTCGGGTCAGGCCGCGCGCGCCGCGCTTGCCTTTGCCGAGAATGCGCACGAATTCGGCAAACGGGTGTTCGGCCGGGGTTTCCAGGGTAAGCGGGCGAGCTTCATTCAAGGATGGCTGGGTCATATGCAATTGGTCGGCTTGGGCAGGCCCGCCAGCTTGGCGGCAAGTTTGGCGGGGGTGCCATTGAACAGACGGTTCAGGTGCGGGCTGTTGCCCTTGTCCGGGCCCAGCTTCAGGGCGGTGTACTTGATCAGCGGGCGCGTGGCCGGGGACAGCTGGAATTCCTGGTAGAACTGGCGCAGCAGTTCGAGGATTTCCCAGTGGTCCGCCGTCAGCGGAATACCTTCGCGCTCGGCCAGGGCCTCGGCGGCGGCGTGGGACCAGTCTTGCAGGTCGACCAGAAAGCCGTCCTTGTCCAGGGCGATCGCCTGATCGCCAACGGTGAGCGTATTCATAACCAGCTATTGACCTTATCGTAATGCAGCGACAACTCGACGAAACCGGCGTAGTCCACGGCCTTGGCCAGGTCGTTGCCGACAGCGCGGGCCTGTATGTCCTCGTCCAGGGCGAACAGGCGTTGGGCCAGGCCGGCCGCTTGCAGCTGGCGGTACGGTTCGCTGCCGCTACGCAGGCCATACACCGCATCGCCGCACAGCAGCACGGCGTCTTCGGCACCGAGCAGGCGTAGGCAGCTGGCCAGGCGCTCGTCGCCGAACGGGGAGTGGGCAATTACATGCAGGGTCGTCATCAGAGCGTTACCACCTGGTCGAAACGGGCGATCAGCGCAGTCAAAGCCGCGTCATCCAGCACTTGCACCGGCAGCGCCAGGCTGTCGGCGGCCAGACCACGACGGGCGAGGCTGTGGTTGCAGGCGAATAGTTCTTCGACGCCGAACATCGGCAGCGCCTGCAGGTTGGCGGCCAGGTTCTTCTGTTGCACGGCGGCAGGTTGCTGGTCTGGGGCGAGCTGGAGCACACCATCGTCGAGGAACAGCATGCCCAGCGGCAGATCGAACGCGCCGCCGGCCAGGGCGATGTCCAGGGCCTCGCGGGCCGATGGGCCATTCCACGGTGCCTGGCGGCTGATGATCAACAAGGATTTGGCCATTTCAGTCGCCTCCAAAGCAGACAAGGCGGTCGGCAACTTGCGCGGCCTCATGCAATTGGCCCAGGCCGGACAGCTCCCACGGTTTGGGCAGGTTCACGGCCGGGCGCTGGTAGCGGTTGGCCTCGGCCTCGTCGAGCACGCCACGGCGCAGGGCGGCGGCGATGCACACCACGGCGTCCAGCTGGTGGGTCTCGATAAAGGCACGCCACTGGGCGGCCACGTCCACTTCATCCTGGGGCGCGACCACGTTGGCCGAGGCACTGTGTACCCCGTCCTGATAGAAGAACAGCCGGGCAATCTCATGCCCGCCGGCCAGCACCGCCTCGGCATAGCGCAAGGCGCGCCGCGAGGAGGGCGCATGGGCCGGGGAGAACACCGCGATAGCGAATTTCATGGATAACTCATGCAAAGGAATGCTGCCATGATAAAGCAAAAAAGCCCGCGCCCGCTTGTGCATGCGGGTGCGGGCTTTCTATTCATCCGTCAAGCTGGCGCGCTCCTACAGGGATAGCGCAACGCCTGAAGCTTACGCGCTCGGTGTAGGAGCTGGCTTGCCTGCGAAGGGCTGCGTAGCAGCCCCATTGGCCCTACCAGAATAAATCTGGCCTCAAGCCTGCTCCTTACCCTCCGGCAAGAACCAGTTCAGCACCAGCGCACAAATCCCCCCGGTAGCCACCCCCGACTCCAGCACATTGCGAATCGCCGCCGGCATATGCGCCAGGAACTCCGGCACCTGCGCCACACCCAGGCCCAAAGCCAGGGAAACAGAGATAATCAGCAAAGCACGACGATCCAGCCGAGTACTGGCCAGAATATTGATCCCCGAAGCCGCAACCGCCCCGAACATCACCATGGCCGCACCACCCAGCACAGGCTCCGGCACTGCCTGAATCACCCCGGCAACACTCGGGAACAGCCCCAGCAGCACCAGCATCACGGCAATCCACATACCGATATGGCGGCTGGCAATACCGGTCAGCTGAATCACCCCATTGTTCTGGGCAAAGATCGAGCTAGGGAAGGTATTGAACAAACCCGCCAGCAGCGAGTTGGCGCCGTTGACCAGCACACCGCCCTTGATCCGCTGCATCCACACCGGCCCTTCGACCGGCTGGCGCGACACCTTGCTGGTGGCAGTCACGTCACCAATGGCTTCCAGCGAAGTCACCAGGTAGATCACCAGCATCGGAATGAACAGCGCCCACGAGAAGCTCAGGCCAAAGTGCAGTGGCGTCGGCACCTGGAACAGCGCGGCTTCGTGCATGCCGGTGAAGTCCAGGCGGCCCATGTAGCCAGCCAGTGCATAGCCGACCGCCAGGGCGATAACGATGGCGCAGCTGCGCATCCACACCACCGGAATGCGGTTGAGGATGACGATAATCGCCAGCACCACACCCGACAGCAGCAGGTTTTCGCCGTTGGCGAAGGTGCCATTGGCCATGGCGCCGAAGCCGCCGCCCATGCTGATCAGGCCGACCTTGATCAGCGTCAGGCCGATCATCAGCACGACAATGCCGGTCACCAGCGGGGTGATCAGGCGTTTGACGAAGGGCAGGATGCGCGAAACGCCCATCTCGACGAACGAGCCGGCAATCACCACACCAAAGATGGCCGCCATCACACCTTCAACCGGCGTGCCTTGCTTGACCATCAGCGCACCACCGGCAATCAGCGGACCGACGAAGTTGAAGCTGGTGCCCTGCACGATCAGCAGCCCGGCGCCAAATGGCCCGAAGCGCTTGCACTGCACGAAGGTGGCGATACCCGAGATCACCAGCGACATGGATACGATCAGGTTGGTATCCCGCGCCGAAACGCCCAGCGCCTGGCAGATCAGCAAGCCTGGTGTAACGATCGGCACGATGATCGCCAGCAGGTGCTGCAGGGCAGCCAGCAGGCCGATCAACAGCCGTGGCTTGTCCTCAAGTCCAAGCACCAGTTCATTGGCAGGCGCCGCCGCGCCTGGGCTGTGTTCGTGTGAGCTCATTACTGAAAGCTGCCCCGGAAGAAAAAAGGAGCGCATTCTACGGGGTGATGGCGGATTGGGGTAGAGAAAAGCACGATAGCGGCATGATCGGCGACCATTTGCTCAACTATCTGACTTTATGGTCAATTATTAGGCAGCATGTGCCGGAAATGACAAATTCATGAGCTGTGCCGCCGCCGCTCAGTGTAGGAGCGGGTTCACCCGCGAAGAATCCAGCGCGGAGCATGCCACCGGCTACGCCGGTGTTCGCGAGCAATCCCTCACACCCCAACCCCATTTCCAACACCCACAAAAAAGCCCGCCGAAGCGGGCTTTCCCAAACACCAATCAATCAGTCATCACGACCCATAATGCCAAACAGCTGCAGCAGGCTGACAAACAGGTTGTAGATCGACACATACAGGCTGATCGTCGCCATGATGTAGTTGCGCTCGCCACCATGAATGATCGCGCTGGTCTGGAACAGGATGCACACCGACGAGAACAGCACAAAGCCAGCGCTGATCGCCAGTTGCAGGCCGCTGATCTGGAAGAAGAAGCTGGCCACTACCGCACCCAGCAGCACAAAGAAGCCAGCAGTGATGAAGCCACTGAGGAAGCTCATGTCCTTGCGGGTAATCAGCACGTAAGCCGACAGACCACCAAACACCAGCGCCGTCATGGCAAACGCCGAGCTGACCACTTCAGCGCCACCGGCCATGCCCAGGTAACGGTTGAGGATAGGGCCGAGGATGAAGCCCATGAAGCCGGTGAGGGCAAAGGTAGACACCAGGCCCCAGGCCGAATCACGCAGTTTGTTGGTAAGGAAGAACAGCCCGTAGAAGCCGATCAGCACCACGAACACGTTCGGGTAGCCAACACGCATCTGCTGGGCAACGAAGGCCATGACACCGCTGAAGGCGAGGGTGAGCGCCAGCAGGCTGTACGTGTTGCGCAGGACCTTGCTGATCTCCTGCTGCTCGACCTGCTGGCCGTGGTGTACGGCGTAATCCTGTTCGCGCATGGCGACACTCCTTGGGTAAACCTGTGGTTTCGAACGTTCAGATGCTAGGAGTCTATCAGAGCCGCCGCAACCCGCGACACAGAGAGTTTGACAGCGTGTTTCATTACGGTATTATGGCGACCGCAAACGAGCTGGAAGCGTGGCCGAGTGGTTTAAGGCAACGGTCTTGAAAACCGTCGATGGGCAACTATCCTAGAGTTCTTATCTAAGGTAGTTCCCAGATGCATGCTTAAGGTCAGACCAGCGGATACATCGGGGAATTGGCAGAGTGGTTGAATGCACCGGTCTTGAAAACCGGCGAACGTGAGAGCGTTCCCAGGGTTCGAATCCCTGGTTCCCCGCCAGAATCAGTAAAGAAAGGGCTTGGAGAATATCTAAGCCCTTTTTTTGTGCTTGCGTAATGCGTTTTTGAGATGACGGTGGCAGCGATAGGCTCAGCATGCATTCCATTGGATGCCTTCTACTGCAAACTACTGCACGCTTCGTGGAGTGGGAAAGCCAACTGCATGCTTGGTGAGGGCCACTGAGATGTGTGCCCCTGGCCTCTAGAGCATCTGCATAGGATGTGAGCTTGGGGCGATTAGGTGGGGCGTTCATACGCCTAAGAGTTCTGGTTCGCCCGTAGCCGTTCCAGTCGTGTCAGCCCTGTACCCTCACAAGCCCACTACTTTCGAGGATCTGTGTGGGCAGTCAGGTCAACTTGAAACCTCAAACCTCTTGCCAGTAGCGTTGAACTGTAGATTTAGGCAGGCCTAGCGCACGTGCAGTTTCCGCTTGCGTCATGCCTTGACGCTTGAGGTCAATCACCGCACTGATCCTCTCTGCATTCGCTCGAATGCCTCGCTCGCGCTTCTTCAGAACGCCATTTTGGGTTTGAGCCTCCATGAGTTCCAGACCGCCTGACTCCATGAAGCTCTGGAGCTCAGCTTGCGCATCTAGCAATTCGCGCTCGGGTGTCTTGTGGTCACGGATCGCCAAGCACAATGCCATTATGGTCAAAAGGCTGACATCGAGCGTGTTGGCTATTTTGAGAAGGGTCGGCAACGTCGCCTGGATTTTCCCTTGCTCAAGCAAGCTTAGGTTGCTCTGGCTAATAGTCCCAGCGAGGGATTCATAGCCCATTCCTTTCATTCGGCGAATGGCACGCAGAGTAATAGCTAGCTCTTCCTTCACGGTCAGCCTTTCCAAAAGGAAGGATAGAGCCACAGTTGCGGCGACCCACTAAATATCATCTATTGTTATTGGTGGGCCTCTTGCTTATGATGTCATTTCAGCGGCCGGCATGCTGCCCCATGGATTGCATACACCTAGGCAGTGAGACTTCTCGACTGCAGAGGCATGTGCGGCGTTGATCGTTTGGGCTTGGCCGATCTCGGGATGGGCTAGAGATGGATAGGGTTTGACCACAGTGTTTGTGACCTATAGCAGCAATTTGCAGGGCCAGTTTAGGGCTCCAGAGAGTGTTCGGATGCTCTGGAATTCAGTTGACATTAGTCGGTGTGAATATTCGTTTCTGATCGAGGGTATGGGGTTGGAGGATGGCGACATTGGCCCGGTTGCACACGTTGTTAGTGATGTTGCCAGTCTCCAGATGATGCGCTCTGCGGAGCGAGGTAATTTCCTGAGCGTGAGTAATATTCACATCATCCTGTCGCCTGGAAAAAGGGAGCAAGGGGCTTACGCAATGGAGCTGCTTTCAGAGATTCGCATTCAAGCCGGGACAGCAGACAACCCTGTGTACGAGTTTGTCACCAGCGAAGGCCACGTCTATACGAGCGCTCCTAGCTGACAGATCAAATTCTGGAGGCCACGTGGTGACAGCTATAGGAGAGGCTGCTCAGCCTCGCCGACCAAGCTATCCCCGGGTAATCCTTTTGCCTCGTACCTCAGTTTCGCATGACCACCATTTCATGTTTGAGATCAACAGCACCGTCTGGCTACTGCTAGGTGATGGTCTTGGGAAGCAAGCGACACTGAATACCGTTTTTTTGTTTCGCGCGTAGCTGTCTCTGCACCTTAAGCACGCCGCCCTTCAGGTGGTGCGGTTGACTGCGCGCTCAATAATTGGAGCATATTTTGATTAGATTTGATTGCAGGCAGGTAACTGGGGTGATCGACAAGGTTCGTGTCACCGCTACCGAGCAGGGTACCGTAACTGCTCACGTGACCATCGATGGCCAGGTGCTGCCGAATATGCTTTTGCCAGGGAAGGTCTACGAAGAGATGGAGCCAGGGCAGCGCGTGACCCTATATGGCTTCTTCACCAAAAAGAAGAACAAGATGGAGAACAAGGCCACCATCTACGCCATGAAAGGTGAGAGTGGGCTGCTTATCGCGGCGAAGGAGCTTCAGGTCAAGGTGCCGATCTTGATCATGGTTTCCGCGATTCCTCTGATGATCCTCACCTTCGTCATTGGCTGCTTCGCGTCTCCATATTTGATCTATCTGGTGACGGGCAGCGAGGATCCGGACTACCTGGTGCCGACCACCTTCATCTGGGCATTCTGGGAAGGTATCGCTGCAGGCGTGTTTATGATCGGGTGTGCGATCAACTTCATCCGGAAGAGCAACGACCTTGAGAGCTGGGCGCCAATCGGAGTTGCTGAGCTTGCTCAGCGTTTCAGCAAAGCCCTCAAGTAAGGCTTGATAACCAGGCTTCCATTCCGATGGAGGCTTTGGCTAACCGACGTGGAGGTGCCATGGAGATTGATGAAATCGAGCGCGAGCGCCGTCGTGAAGCCGTGGCAGCAGAAATCGCTTGCCTAGCTCTCGATGGAGGGAAGCTTGCCGCTGAACGTCTGGCTCAGTTACAGGGCTATGTAGACGGCCACGTTAGTCTCGAAGAGCTTCGAGCAGAGCTAATTGAACGTATGCGACACGATACCTGGGGCATCGCAGACGAGGACGAAATGCGCCGAGCCTGGGGTGACTCGGAGTGACTTGAATCTTCCACCGCTAGCCGGCTAAAGCCGAATGAGCGAGCTTTTCTCCGGCGGCCCCACTTGGACTTCTCTTCTGGAAGCTCCGATCCTTCTCCAGTCGTTTGATCGGTGTTGAACAGCCGCACCATATTTCGATGGTTAACGCCGCTGCTCTTACCAGCGCTTCGCAAACCTTCCAGTACATATCAGTGGCCGGACTCCATGGAAGTACCGGAGGCATGATCAGCTCTCGAACAGGACTCTGCTGACTCGATGAAAATTTTGATTTACTCAGATCTGCACCTGGAGTTCGCGGACTTCCAGCCGCCCGCGAAAGAGTGCGATTTGGTCGTTCTAGCCGGCGACATCTCGGTGCGTGGGCGGGGAGTGACATGGGCGAACGACACCTTCGAATCCCCAGTGATCTACGTCTGCGGGAACCATGAGTTCTACAAGGGCCACATCGATCGGACGCTCACCAAAATGCGTGACGCCGCTGCTGAGCACGTGCACATCTTGGATAACCAGATCCTCATCATCGGTAACACGCGCTTTCTGGTAGCAACAGCCTGGACGGATTACACCGCTACTGGTGACTACAAGGCTGCGATGAGGGTATGTGCGGAGGGGATGAACGACTTCAAGCGTATCCGTATCGGAGAAGGCTACAGCAAGCTTCGTCCTGCTGACCTCATCGCTCGAAACATTACCACTCGTGATTTTCTGATGGCCGAGCTCGCCAGGGATTTCCAGGGAAAGACCGTGGTGATCACGCATCACTGTCCGATCCGAGAGGTTGCGGGTGACGGCCACGAAGGCCACCTAGGTGCAGCCTACTTCAATGAATGGCACGACCTGGTTGCCCAGGCTGACGTTTGGATTTTCGGTCATACGCATCATGCAGTCGACACAATCGTCTCGGGCTGTCGGGTCATTTCGAATCCGAGAGGCTATCCAGGAGAGCGCACTGGTTTTTCGCCGGATTTCACCTTAGCGCTTTGACAGGGTCACGCCTGCAGAGGCGGGCAATGTCAGTTTTGTAAAAGGAAGCACTGATGTCCTCTGAGATCAACATCGATTACCACTGCAAGAGCCCTTCCGATTTCCAGCTCAAACGGATCATACGAGCGATGGCTTATAGATACTCGCCACCTGTCACCGGCTACCTGAGTGATGTCTTCATCACATCGGAGTGCTCTGCCGGCATCGTTTTTGGTCACACCGATCCTGGGCAGTTTGAACAACGGGCGGATGGGCACATTCTGCGGACGTCTCGCATCGAGCATCTGAAGAAGGTAGGGCGTTACTGGGTGGTCACTACAGCAGAGGGACGGTTTGTGTTGACGTCGTTCAAGCGGGTATTGGGAAGGGCAAGTTTACGAGCGCTTATGGGAGCATTGATTAAGACAACGTAGCCAAGCGCTTCCGTGCGCTGGATGAACGATGCTGCGATCAAGCGTCCGAAAGCAATCTTCGGCGTCGGTGAATGCTACTCAGTATTATGAAATCGCGAATCCGGTCGTTGGATAGATGGCCGGCATCAACCAGTCCTCGAATGTAGCCTTCCGCTTTTCCCCGCGCCTCACGTAGATCATTCACAGAGGCGCTGTGGTGAATGTCATCAACTATCAGTTGCCAGCGCTGACTCTGGCGAGCACCAATCGGGTCGTCGGAGAAGTCGGGAGCAGCGAGAAGAGTTTCGTAGTAGCCAGAAATAGGTGGATTGCTCAAGTACAGCGCTCCTTGGGTTAAGCCTTCGTCAAGGCTAACACGCGCGGACTTAGTCACCTGTTGCTGGTCGGCCCATAGGTTGGCATCTCGTGTGTAAGGTTCCGAGGGCGTCACCGCCCAGGAGGTAAAACATGGTTAAACGGCCCGCGCCGCTTTCCACATACAAAATCGTCGATGTCTCGCCGTCAGCCATACCTAGCACGGTAGCCAAGGCGATGCAGACTGAATTCGAGTTGGAGATCACGGCGTACCTGTCCTCGGTTGAGTATGGGCCGCATGAGCTATTCCTGAGAGGGGTGGTCTTCGGTGACCGAGAGCGGCGTTTTGATGATGGAGATCCCATTCGCACCTCCAATGTCGTGACGTACGAAGAGATCCAGGACTACGTGGTAGCGCGTACCCTCAACAGCACCTATGTTGTCTGTGATTGGGCAGCAGGTGGTGGGAGAGGTGGCTCGAAGGCGCAGCACTAACATTGTTGGGCTACTCGAAATCAGCTCCCTTTGTTCGATGGCTTACTGGCCATTTACGACCTGACCATCAGGCCCTATGAAAATTCGATCATGCTTAAGTTCGGATGGGTAGCGTGGATGCTCAGCCGCAATAGAAGCGGAATGGCTTGCAGATCAGTTTGAATCGCCACTAAATTCGTAGGCACCTTCGAATGACCATTTCTGGCTGTTTGCTGCCCCCAGTAAATGGTGGCTTTGGGTCGATAGCCGCCGCTCGCGACCGATCGCTTCCGACCCATTGTGGACACTGAGGCTCTACGCTAAAAGTCTAGACAGCTTATCGTCATCTAAACGTTCAACCTCGGTTATCAGCGTCCACTGTCGAGCCGAGGAGTTTCTAGGCAAGTCAGCTATCTGTCGTCGCGCTCACTTGCCCCCAAGGTTCGCCCGAGCCCATTGTTCAGCGGTGGTTACTGGAATCGACTGCTGTTCGTTGAAGGTTCCCGCTTTAGGCCATGCCACCCCTCTGCCCTGTGCGAATACAGCACGGTACTTTTTGATGTGATGGGTAGGGTCTTTTCTCAGCTCATCCATCAGGTACGGAACAGTCCACACGTTAGTTTTGAACGGACGACCCAGCGCATGTTCGAGGATGTTCGCGACTTGTCCATACGACACCGTGTCGCCTGAGAGATAGACAATCTCGTTGCGGAAGCGAGGTGCGAAGAAGACGATTTCCGCCGTGAGAGCGCCGATGTCGTCTGGTGTAGTGAGCGTCACGCTGTTCTCGAGACTGCCGAGAGCGTTAACGGTGTCATTGTCGAAATCGACGACCTCAAATACGGGCTCGAAAAGGAAGCTGGTGAACATGCCCGTCGAGATAATTACCCATTCGGTTTTGTCTTGCGCGCGAAGCGCCTCGCGTACATCGAGTTGAGAATCGAAAAGATCTTGGGGGCTGCCTCGACCGATCACTTCGAAATCCACACCAAACTGCCATGGGAAGTAGCGCTTTACGCCCGACCTTAGCGCTGCTGTCGCCAGCTTCATGGGGGTTTCTCGACCCGCGACCATGCCGGCACAGCCTATGACGGTATCGAACCGGGCGAACACTTCAGCTAGCTGTTCAATTGAATCGTTCACCAGATCCGCAGCGACCATCTGAATGCCCAGTCCACGAAGCTCGTCGATTTCGGCCTTTTTCTCCGGTATCTGGGTGTTGATGGTCGACTCCCGGAGAAGAACGCTGATTTGGGAGCCGGGTGCGCGTTTGGCCACTCGCGCGAGATTGCGCAAAACCGGGAGACCAAGTTCCCCGGCGCCGAGAACAAGAATGGATTGAGGGGAAAGCGGGGTTGCTTCGGTCATGATTTCTCCTGAGGCTGCCTATAACATGAGCGAATGCTGGCATGATTAGACAGTACTCGTAAGAAGGCACACGCGTGATACCTAGGAGGAATAAATGACCAATCAGGACGCTCTGAGCCAGGCACAAGCCATGTGCCAAACGCTCCGGGAAGATGATGATGGCATCAGACGGGAAGTCCTCGCTCACGCGGGTAGCCGATGGTCATTGGGCGTCCTGCATGCCTTGGGCGTGTACGGCACGATGCGCCACGCCGAGATAAAAAGGCAGATGACTGGAGTGACCCAGCGAATGCTGACCAAGACGCTACGCGCCATGGAGCGGGATGGACTACTGTTTCGACGGGAGTTCGGGGAAATTCCGCCGCGCGTCGAATACGAGCTGACGCAACTGGGTATGGAACTGTTGGTTCGGATGTCCCCCATTTGGATGTGGGTGGTCGAAAACGCCGAGGTATTCCGCGAGGCGCGTCGCGCTTTCGACAGTCAAGATAATCAAAAACCCGCCTGGCAAATCCCAACCCCGGAGCCCTTTAAACCAAAGTAATCGATAGCGTGCACTTCTCGTTCAGATCAGTAGAACTCGATCTGACCTCGCCAAAATCAAAGGCCCGCTTTTGGCCTACAGCCGCCCTTCGCGGAGGGCAGCAAACGGCCAAAAGCACCCGTTCGATGTATCGGAGCGATTCAACCGCGAACCCATTCTCTGCACCCCTGGAACAGCAGGGATATAGCTGAGCAATCCATTTATATTCCATAATGTTATTACGAAAGGATTTTATATTGCGTTTTAATATTTAAATCCTTTGCTAACGGAGTATCTGTCGTTGAAAGCCATATCTCTCCTCCCTGCTGGCCTGGCGCTCCTTGTTGCCTGTTCCTCTGCCTTCGCTGGCTCGACCCTTGAACGCGTAGAAAACAAAGGCGAGCTCACCGGCGTACTGATGGAAAACTACCCGCCGTTCTCGTTCCTGAATGAACAGAACCAGCTCGACGGGTTCGACGTGGACGTCGCCAAGGCAGTGGCTAAACGGCTGGGGGTCAAGCTCAAGCTCGAAACACCTTCGTGGGATGTCATCGCCGCTGGACGCTGGAGTGGGCGCTACGACATTTGTGTTTGCTCCATGACGCCAAGCAAGGCGCGGGCAGAGGTATTCGATTTCCCTGTCGAGTATTACCAATCCCCTGCGGTGATCGTAGTCAATGCTAGAGACAGTGGCATTAGCTCCGGTAAAGACCTATCAGGGAAGAAGGTTGGCGTGATCAGTGCGTCCACCTATGAAGCCTATCTGAACAAGGATCTCGTCATTGAGGGGGCAGAGGATAAACCCCTGACGTACCCGTTTGACAGCGTCCAGATTGCACCCTATGACAACGAAACCGTGGCGTTCCAGGATTTGGCCCTAGGCACCGGAGTACGACTGGACGCCATGGTCACCAATCTGATTACAGCCAAAGAGCGTATCGCCCAAGATCCTCGCTTCAGGATTGCTGGCGATACCTTGTATGCCGAGCCCAACGTAGTCGCCGTTGAGAAAAACGATCCCCAGTGGAGTGAGAAAGTTGCCCAGGTTGTGACTGAACTCAAGGCGGATGGGACGCTGGCCAAGATCTCCGAAAAGTGGATTGGCGCCGATATCACCAAATGACAGCCCTCAATCCACATCCGGCCAAAACCGCGCTGCCGTCCAAGACGCAGAAGGATCGAATT
This sequence comes from Pseudomonas sp. NPDC089392, assembly GCF_044749595.1. Taxonomy (NCBI): domain Bacteria; kingdom Pseudomonadati; phylum Pseudomonadota; class Gammaproteobacteria; order Pseudomonadales; family Pseudomonadaceae; genus Pseudomonas; species Pseudomonas sp. NPDC089392. The sequence goes on along the minus strand of NZ_JBIVIF010000023.1, from coordinate 43,065 downwards.
CGACGAATATTCGGGTTCAAAACCCGTTTGTATCTGACCTGGGTAGCTTTGCTCGGCGCCTGCGTGCTTTTCTTCCTGAGCTTCGACCTCAAGTTCTCGATTATTCTCGATAAGCTGCCAAACCTGGTTGGACTCAAACTGGGGCCCAATGGATTCCTGCAGGGCGTAGCACTGACGTTGTTCCTGTGCTTTTGCTCGATCTGGCTTTCGCTGGTACTGGGGTTCGTAACAGCGCTAGCACGGCTTTCTCGAAGCGCTGTGGCCTTTGGAGTGGCGAGCTTCTACGCCTCCTTCTTCCGTGGCACGCCTTTGCTGATTCAGATTCTGCTTATTTACCTAGGGCTGCCACAGCTCGGCGTAGTGCCCGGCGCAATCAGTGCAGGCGTTATCGCACTGTCCCTCAACTACGGGGCCTACCTAAGCGAGATCTTTCGCGCCGGTATCATGGCTGTGCCACCTGGGCAGCGACAGGCAGCAGTGGCGCTGGGAATGACTCCGCCCGCGACGTTCTTTCACATCATCCTGCCTCAGGCGATGCGGACGATCATCCCTCCGACCACCAGCCAGTTCATCTCCATGCTCAAAGACTCATCGTTGATTTCGGTGATGGGGGTATGGGAAGTGATGTTCCTGGCGCAGTCCTACGGCCGCTCTTCTTACCGCTACATCGAGATGCTGGCCACCGCCGCACTCATCTATTGGGTTCTGTCCATTGGGCTGGAGCTTATCCAACACCGCCTCGAGCGCTACTACGGCAAAGGCTTTCAGGATCAGCGATAAGTTGAGCGCTGATATCAATGATTATAGGAACAGTGATGTCCGACCCTAAACCCCTATTGTTTGCCCTCTACGAACAAGCCAGCGTCGGTTGCGGTGGCGCGCCGAGCTTGTGGACACATCCGGCTGATGAACGTCTGGCCGCCAACACCTTCGAATTCTGGGCCAACCAGGCGCGCATCGCTGACCAGGCCAATCTCGACATGCTGTTCTTCGCAGATGTGTTGGGCTTCTATGATGTATTCGGCGGTAATGCGCAGGCAGCCGTGAATTGGGCTGTCGAGGCGCCTGCAAATGACCCGCTGATGATCATCCCGGGATTGGCTGCGATTACGAAGAATCTAGCGTTCGGCGCTACCGTGTCCACGACCTACGAGCATCCTTTTGCCCATGCCCGGCGCTTCAGCACGCTCGATCACATGACCAACGGCCGGATCGGTTGGAACATCGTCACCTCCTATCTTTCCAGTGCTGCGCGCAACTTCGGTCTGGAGGAAATGCTCAAGCATGGAGATCGATACGAGCGCGCCGAGGAGTTCATGGATGTGGTCTACAAACTTTGGGAGGGCAGTTGGGCAGACGACGCAGTGGTCGCCGACAAAACCCGCCAGGTGTACGCCCAAGGCGACCGGGTCAAGCCGATCGACCATGTAGGAGAACGCTATCGAGTGGCAGGGCCTCATCTGTCCGCTCCGTCGCCACAGCGAACGCCACTCCTGATTCAGGCGGGTTGGTCTGGAAGAGGGCGCGAGTTCGCAGCTAAACATGCCGAACTGATCTTCATAGCCAAGTCGAATCCACATGAAATCCGTCAAGGCTTGGAAGAAATCTGGACGATGGCTGAGGCGCGTGGTCGTGTTCGGGATGACGTACAGTCGCTGACAGTGCTGCGCATCGTTACGGCGAAAACTGAAATAGAAGCCCAGCGCAAGTACGACGAGCTCCAGAGCAACTATCACTTGGAAGCACAACTCGTCAGCTATGCCGGCGACACAGGCATTGACCTAAGCCGCTACGCAGATAGCGATGCGTTGTCGACACATACCGAGGGTCTTACTTCCTACATGATGCGACCCGACGGAAGTGGTAAGCCTTTAACCGCCGGGGACGTCAGAAAGCGCTTCGCCAACGTCACACGGGGTACCGATCTCATCCTGGTGGGCACTCCGGAGCAGGTCGCAGACAGAATCGAAGAGCATGCACGGATCTCAGGTACGAGCGGCTACATGCTCAACCCCTTGACGAGCCCTGGAACCCTGGAGGGCTTCGTAGAATTGGTGGTGCCAGAGCTGCAAAAGAGAGGGCTCTATCGAACCAGTCCTCAGAGCGGTAGCTTCCGATCCAGATTGAGAACTGACGGATCCAGCCGCTTGCCAGCGACTGCATACGGAGCTTCTTTCCGGTTTCCCGTATGACAGGCGTCATCGGGATACAAAAACATGCCGGCGTCTATCTCCTGTAACGGATGAGCGCAAGCTCCGGCGGAGCATAAGCGTCCGGGCAAGTCACCGTAAGCTCTTTATCACTGCCCGCTTTTGGCCGTGAAATGCCCTTCGCCAACGGCAGCTTTGGGTTCAGGCTGTGTGAAAACTCCAAGGCCAAGTCGGACAACGCGCTTCTATGCGAATTCTGGATAAGCTCGGCGACTCAACTGACCAGAATTCACGCAGAAGCGCGATTTTTAGGTTGTTTTTTAATCAGCCAGAGTCCGCTTGGAGTTTTCACACAGCCTGGGTTGAAAAGGGTCATCCTCGAATGACCGCTTGTGGCCCAAAGCAGACGTTGGCGAGAGAAAATCCGACCTCTGCATTTTTGCAGTTTTCGGTAAGGCTGGTTGGACAAGGGCTCGTCGTACACTGTGAAGCCCTGCTGGGCACATCCTCTGATTTCATACCCGCAACATGTGAACTGCCAGGCCGGCCAGTGCGCAGGCGAATAGCACCTGAATGACACCTCGCTTGAAGCGGAACAAAGCAATCGCCGCTGCAACCGCGATCATCGCCGAAGGCCAGTCAAAAGCCCCACTGAAGCCCTTTGGCCAAAGCACGTGGTAACCGAAGAACATGGCGAGGTTCAGGATCACCCCCACCACAGCGGCGGTGATGCCTGTCAGCGGGGCGGTGAATTTCATCTCGTTGTGAGTCGACTCCACCACCGGGCCTCCGGCAAGGATTAAGATGAATGACGGCAGGAAGGTGAACCAGGTGACGAGGCTAGCCGCGATTGCGCCGGCGAGGAATGGATGCTCTGCACCGAACATCGGATGCACGTAACCTCCAATGAATCCGACGAAAGCAACCACCATGATCAGTGGCCCTGGCGTGGTCTCTCCCAAGGCAAGGCCATCGATCATCTGGGTTGGCGTCAGCCAGCCGTAATGCCCAACAGCTCCCTGATAAACATAGGGCAGCACAGCATAGGCACCGCCGAAGGTCATCAGGGCGGCCTTGGTGAAGAACCAGCCCATCTGCGTCAGGGTGCCATCCCAACCAAACGACAACGTCAGCAACCCCATAGGCAAAACCCAGAGGCCAGCACCGATCGCCAGCAGCCGTACTAGGTGACCCCATCTGAAACGGGCATGTCCAGGGGGTGGAGTGTCGTCATCTATCAGGGCTGGGCCATAACTGTTTTTCGCCGCACCATGACCGCCACCGATCAAAAATTTGCTTGGGGCGAAGCGACCACCCACATAGCCAATGATGGCGGCCACCAGCACGATCAGTGGGAAAGGCGCGTTGAGGGCGAAGATGGCTACGAACGAGGCTCCGGCCATGGCCCACAGCCAGCCATTCTTCAGGGCTCGTGAACCAATCCGGTGGGCGGCGTGGACGACAATAGCCGTGACCGCCGGCTTGATGCCATAGAAGATCCCAGCGACTACCGGTAACTCGCCAAAGGCGACATAGACCCAGGACAAACCGATCAGGATGAACAGCGAAGGCAGCACGAACAATGCGCCGGCAATCACCCCTCCCCAGCTGCGGTGCATGAGCCAACCGATATACGTGGCGAGCTGCTGAGCCTCGGGGCCGGGCAGCAACATGCAGTAGTTCAACGCGTGCAGAAACCGCTTCTCGCTGATCCACCGCCTACGCTCGACCAGTTCCTGGTGCATGATCGAGATCTGCCCGGCGGGCCCACCAAAGCTGATGAAACCTAACTTGAGCCAGAACAGGAAAGCTTCATACAAGCCGATAGGCTGCTGAGTCGCTTGCGACGGCGGCTGCTCATTCACTGCGGAGGTGGTATCAACCATTTTGGGCTTCCTCACTTGCAAAAGCCGTCAACAGGCCATCGAAGATGCTCCCGGCGACCATGTTCAGTTGATCGTCATCGCCAATGCTTTCTCTCAAGCCTGCGAGGACACGCTCGATACCTGGTGCCTCGGAAGGTTGATTGCCTCCTACATCCAGGTAGTGAATGACGCCTGCCAGACGTGCCAAGCCTGGTTGCTGAACGGCAAAGCTCTCGATGAGAGTTTCGAAGGAAACCCGTTGGCCAACGTGGCTGAATCTGGCCCCATCAAAATCGAAGCCAAGCGCATTGCTTGGGCAGTCGCTGGGGTTCTCTAGCCACAAGAATTGGGCGTCGGCATCGATGAAGCGACGGATCAGCCAGGCACATGCCAACCGATCCACCCAGGGGCGCTTTCGGGTTGCCCATATGCGCCCCTGGTAATCGCTGCGCTCCAGCCGATTGATTACCTCGTCGTGCGAACTCGGCTCGTCGGAGGACAGTGCACGGCTAATCGCTGTCTCAAGCTCCTGCAGAGCTGAGTCGGCTTGAGCCTTGAGCACACCAGGGAAGAAATCGATGGTCGTCAGCTGGCCGAAGGCCTTCCTGAGTTTGCGCACCTGCCGTGCTATTTGCAGCGCATTATCAGGCGACAGGTCAGCCCTGCAGCCCGCAATTTCCTCCAACAGCTTGGCGTACTCGTCGCTTCTGTCGAATAGCCCGCTGAAGCGCTCTTTGCGTTCAGGCAGCGACAGCAGAAATGCCGTGCCGTTGATGGCCAGCACATCTCGCTCCACGGCTTCGAAGGTTTCTCGGCCTACGCTTTGTTCTGGCAGCAGGTATACACCATCACGCAGGGCTGCGGCGCCAGAGGCCTTCAGTGTTCTCCAAGCGCGCATTCGCTCGGTAGCATTCGCCGTAGGCAAACCAAGGATCAATAGAGACCAATGGGTCATGTAGAAGACTCAACATAAAGTGTATCTTAATCTACATTATACGAAATCCATCCAAAAGCAATGAATCGCCCTTGGTTTGTAGACACCTCCAAGCCTCACAATGATGCCCAGATAGGAGGTGCCATGAGTCGTCAGCATTACCCTGAAGAATTCAAGATTGAAGCGGTCAAGCAAGTGACTGAGACAGATTAAACCCTTCGCCGGTGTTTTCCTGCGCCGCCTGGGCATGTCCTTATACAGCCTCTACGCCTGGGTTAAGCTGTACAGCAAACTCCATAGAGTAGCGTCAGCAAAACGATGGCCAGCAAGTCGTGCTGCCTTGGCCTCGCGCTGAACTCAAGCGTGTGACTGAAGTGCGAGACATCAAAAAAAGACCGCTGCGGACTTTGCAAGGAGTGCAGTTGAAATACGCCACACTCACTTCCATTGAGGAGGTGTCACTCATCCTTGAGTGGTGCCTTTCGTTTGACATATCCAGCGAACAGCGCCATTGCTAGCAAACACACCGCAGTTTGGGTCGCTCCCAGTACGGCCACAGTGGGAAACTTCGACGTGGAAACGATCCAGGTCGACACTGCTCCGATCGCCATGGTCAGAAATCCCAGGAGTGCTGACGCCAGACCTGCTTCTTTGCCGAATGGTGTCATGGTCAAAGCCGTCCCAAGCGGATTTGCGATGCCCATGCCCCACAGGAAAAGCACCATCGACAATGAGTACCAGCCCAACCCTGGATTGCTTGGGCCTAGTGACAACAGTACACCCGCCAAACACGCAGTCGCCAGACCTGCCAAGGTCATGGCACGGCTACCAAAGCGGTGAGCCAAGCGAGGAGCAGCTAAGCCTGCGGCAAACACCACGAAGACGGTTGACGCGAAATACAGGCCGATCTGGAGCGAGCTGAGGCCCATGCCTTCCATCAAGATTGACGGCGCAGCTGCGAACGACGCGAACAAGCCGCTCATCAGCAGACTGGTCGCGAGCGCTGGCAAAATGAAGATGCCGTTGGACACCAGTTTGCCGTATGCGATAAGAATCGCAGGTATCGATTGCGCAACTCGACGATGGTGGGGAAGGGTTTCACCTATCCCTCTGACGTAGAACAGAGCGATAAGGATTGCCGAGACTCCGACGGCGATAAAAAGTGCGCGCCAACCCAACATCGTGTTCAGCATACTGCCGATCAAAGGCGAGAAGCCTGGCGCCGTGGCGGTAGCGATCATCGTCAGCGATAACGCGCGTGCCAGGCTCTCACCCTCATAAAGATCCCGTGCGATGGCTCGGGCCAGAACCGCAGCTGAACATACCCCGATAGCCTGGATGACTCGTCCAAGGATCAGCATGTCCAGGTTGGCTGCGTTGGCGGCCCAGAACGTGCCCACTACAAAAATCATCAATCCACCGACCACTAGCCACTTGCGTCCATAGCGATCAGCAAGAGGCCCAACAACTAATTGGGCGAAGGCAAAGGTGATGAAAAAGCTAGAAAGGGTCAGTCCCAGCTCTTGGGGTGAAACGTTGAGTTGATGAGCAATGTCGGGAAATGCCGGCAGGATGATATTGGTGGATAAGTTGCTGATGGCAGCGAGTCCAGCCAGTAGAAGGATCACTTTAGCCGTGAGGCTGGTTGCCTCTCGTACCACGCCGTTATCCGTATCGGGTTTCGCTTCGAATCGGCTATTCATACGTTGGCCTTCCATCGACGGAACAGTACGCTTGCGTTGACACCGCCGAAGCCGAAACCATTGGATAACGCATATTCGATGGTCTTTTCACGGGCTTTTAGTGCTACTAGATCAAGGCCGGTCGCAGCATCATCGACTTGAGTCAAGTTCAGCGTGGGCGGCACGATCTGATCTTGCAGAGCCAATACCGTGAAGATAGCTTCGATACCACCTGCCGCACCCAGGAGGTGGCCAGTGGCCGATTTGGTCGACGTTACCGCGACGCCGCTCTCAGTACCGAACACTGCTCGAATCGCTGCCAGTTCGCTGCTGTCGCCAACCTGCGTCGAGGTCGCGTGTGCATTGATATGATCCACCGCCCCAGGCGCTACCGCCGCCTGTTGCAGGGCCAGTTGCATGGCACGCCTGGCTCCGCTCCCGTCTTCGGGGCCAGCGGTCAGATGGTAGGCGTCAGCGCTCGTTCCGTAGCCGACCAGCTCGGCCAGTGGCTTTGCGCCACGGGCCAGTGCATGTTCTAGCGACTCGATCACCAGCAAGCCTGCCCCCTCAGCCATGACAAATCCGTCGCGTTGGCTGTCGAATGGGCGGGAGGCTTCCTGGGGCTTGTCCGAAAAGCCCGTGCAAAGCGCTCGTGCAGCTGCAAAGCAGCCCAATGTGACGCGATCAATTGCCGCTTCGGTGCCGCCACAGATCGCGATTTCCGCTTCACCGCTTCTGATCAGTCGAGCCGCGTCGCCGATAGCCTGCACCCCCGCTGCGCACGCTGTGACGGGCGCTCCGAGCGGCCCCTCGAAACCGTGGCGTATTGAGACATGACCTGCCGCCATATTGGCCAGGAAGGATGGAGCGGTGAAGGGAGACAACTTGCGCGGGCCACGCGTGTCTGTGGTGCGTACCGCGTCTGCGATGGCACCGAAGCCACCTACGCCGGAGGCTATAATTGTGGCGGTACGCGAGCGTTCAGCCTGGCTTACGGGATGCCAGCCCGCTTGCTGCAATGCTTCATCGGCAGCGACCAAAGCAAACTCGATGAACCGATCCATCTTCTTGCGTTCTTTGGCGGGGATGATTTGCTCGGGTTGGTAGCCTGCCACTGCATCCTCATCCAGCGTGGGCACGCGCCCTCCCACCCACACGCCAGTGCCTTCGACGACGTCACATGGCAAGACGCGAATCCCGGAATGGCCGGCCAGCAGTCTACGCCACACTTCCTTGACGCCGCAGCCCAGCGGGCTGACAACGCCAGTACCGGTCACCACGATTCGCTTTTGAGAAACATCAGGAGTCATTACGACCTCTCGTTTGATCATGCGCACGCCCTGATATTCCTCTGGGCGTGCGTGGGTTGAAGAGAATTCGCGCTCAAGCGGGTTGCGCGGCTTCTGGCTTACCCATGCGGCTTTTGGGGCGGATCTTGAACCAGATGGAATACATCGCCGGCAGGAATACCAAGGTCATGATCGTGCCCACGAACGTGCCCCCGATCAGGGTATAGGCCAAGGTGCCCCAGAATACCGAGTGGGTGAGGGGGATGAAGGCTAGGATGGCTGCCAATGCCGTGAGCAAGACTGGGCGTGCGCGTTGCACAGTCGCCTCGACTACGGCGTCGAAAGGCTCAAGACCTTCGACCTGGTTGTGGTGAATCTGTCCAATCAGGATCAGGGTGTTGCGCATCAGAATCCCCGAAAGCGCGATCAAGCCAACTAGAGCATTGATCCCGAACGGCTGTCCGAACAGCAACAACACAGGCACTACGCCAATCAAGCCCAGCGGCGAGGTCAGAAACACCATCACCATGGCGGAGATCGAGCGCACCTGCAAAATGATGATCAACAAAGTCAGGGCGATCATGATCGGCAAGAGCGGAACAATTGCTTGGCTTGCCTTGCCCGACTCCTCAATGGAGCCTGCCATTTCGATTTTGTAGCCGGCTGGCAGCTTTGTGATGATGGGCTGGAGGTCTTTCCATATTGCCGTGGATACATCAGGCGGCTGCAGCCCTTCCGCGATGTCACCGCGCACTATCATGGTGGGCGTTCGGTCGCGACGACGGAGGATGGGATCCTCCATACGAACACTCACTTCACCGATCTGCGAAACCGGAACACGCTGACCCTTCGTGCCTACCAGGGTGAAATTCTCGATCTGGGCAGGATCGAGTCTGATTTGGCCAGCGGCACGGCCGACAACCTGGACAGAGCGGATATCTTCCCTGACCGACGTGATCGGCACACCGGTCAGCAGGAACTGAAGCTGCTGAGACACCGAGATGGAAGTCAGGCCAACCGATTGCAGGCGATCTTGATCCAGGGAGAAATGAAGAGTGGGCACGAGCGGGCCCCAGTCAGTATTGACGGTCTTCATCATGGAGCTGGCCTGCAACACACTTTGGACGCTTGCAGCAATCTGGCGCAGTTGCGAGGCGTCCGGGCCCATCACCCGATAGGCGACCGGGTATGGGGAGTAGGGGCCAAAAACCAATTGTGTTACCCGCACCTGAGCTTCGGGCGCTAGACCCTCGGAGGCCGCCTCCCTGAGACGATGCTTGAGGGTCTCACGAGCCTCCTGGTTTTCGGTCAGGACGACAATCTTGGCAAAAGACGGGTCGGGCAATTCAGGCGCCATTGCCAGGAAGAAGCGAGGCGGGCCCTGGCCGATGTAAGTGGTGACAATCTTTGCTTCCTCTTGCCTGCGCAGCCAGGACTCAACCTTGATTGCAGTGGCATTTGTCTGTTCGATGGAGGTGCCATAAGGCATCTGCAACTCCACCAGCACTTCTGGACGGTCGGAGGTCGGGAAGAACTGTTTCTTTACCAATCCCATGGCTAGGACGGCAGCCACAAATGTTGAAACAACGGTGCCTGCTACGAGCCACTTGTGGGAGATCACCCAGCTCAACAAAGAGCGAAATCGGTTGTAATGACGGGTGTTGTAAATAGCGGTGTGACCACCTTCAATCATCTTGATCTGAGGCAACAACTTCACACCCAGATAGGGCGTAAACGCTACTGCCACCACCCAGGAAGCGATCAAGGCGATGCCAACAATCCAGAACATGTTGCTCGTGTATTCGCCAGCAGTTGACTGGGCGAAGCCGTTTGGCATGAATCCGATGGCGGTTACCAGGGTGCCAGAAAGCATTGGGGCAGCCGTATGGCTCCAGGCATACGCCGAAGCCTTGATACGGTCGTAACCCTCTTCCATCTTCACCACCATCATCTCGATGGCGATGATCGCATCGTCGACCAGTAGCCCTAGCGCCAAGATCAGCGAACCGAGGGTGATACGGTCAAAGTTCTTGCCAGTCGCGGCCATGACTACGAATACAATCGCCAGTGTCAATGGCACAGCTGCAGCGACAACTACTCCAACGTGCCAGCCCATGCTGACGAAGCAAACCAACATCACAACCAGCAAGGCAACGAAGAATTTGACCATGAACTCGTCGACGGATGACGTAATGTTCACCGCTTGATCAGTGACCTTGTTGAGCGTCATGCCCAAGGGCATGTTTTCGTTGATTTTGTCTGTTTCGGTCTCCAGGGCTTTGCCAAGGTCGAGGCCGTTCCAACCTTCGCGCATAACGATGCCGAGAAGTAGGGCTGGCTCGCCATCGTTGCGTACCAGGAATGTCGCGGGATCTTCGTAGCCGCGTTCAACGTCGGCTACATCCGACAGTTTCAAAGTGCGGCCCTTTGCGACCACGGGTGTTTCACGAATCTTTGCCAGTTGATCGAAAGCACCATCGACCCTGACCACGACTTGCGGCCCTTGTGTTTCGACCGACCCAGCCGGTGACAGGGCGTTCTGGTTGTCCAGGGCCAAAAAAATGTCCTGTGGCGTTATCCCGAGCGTGGCCAGGCGGTCATGGGAAAAGGACACGAATATCCGTTCAGCCTGTTCCCCGATGATGTTGATTTTCTTGACGCCGGGCACGTGCAGCAACTGCTGACGCAGTGTTTCGGCATCGCGTACCAGTTGGCGCTGCGGTTCGCCTTTGGCTTTCAGCGCGTAGACGGCAAATGTCACGTCCGAGAATTCGTCATTGATCATTGGGCCAACTACACCAGCCGGCATGAGCTTGGCTTGATCACCGACTTTCTTACGGGCTTGGTAGAACTCCTCCTGAACCGCCGAAGGTGGGGTCTTGTCCTGTAGCGAAACCATCGTAAATGCCAACCCAGGCCTAGTGTAGGTTTCGGTACGGTCATACCAACGCAGCTCCTGCATGCGTTTTTCCAACGGCTCGGCAACCAGATCCTGCATCTCTTGAGCAGTGGCGCCGGGCCAGGCAGTGATTATCGTCATCTGCTTAACGGTGAAAGGAGGATCCTCTGCACGACCCAGCTTGAAGAAGGCCAGCGTTCCGGCGAAGGCGATCAGCAAAATGAGAAAGAGGGTGATTGATCGCTCGCGTACCGCGAGCGCAGACAAATTGAAACGCAGTTGGCTCATGGCTGGCGCTCCGTGGCCTGAGCGGTTTGAACCTGCTCCATGACCTCAGCACCATCGCGCAGCAGATGCGCACCCAACGCCACGACCCGATCGCCAATGTTCAGGTCACCTTTCACAACAGCTTTATCGTCACTGACCCCCATAACTTCGACAGCGCGCCATGACACCTTGGCCGGCTCGCCGGCGATCACCCATACGCCGGCTCCGCTACCCGGATCAAAGAGTGCGCCGATGGGGATCTGCCTGGCTTGGGAATGCGTGTTTGCCTTTGGAATATCCAGCGTGATGGTTGCACCCAATGGCGCGCTCGCCAAAGGCCCAGTGAGCACGTACCTAGCTTCGAAAGTGCGCGTTGTGGGGTCTGCTGCATCTGAAAGCAGGCGCAGTCTGGCGGGCATTGTTTGCGAAGGCTTGCCAAAGAGCGTGGCGAGCGCAGTCGAGCCAGGCGCGGGTCGAAGCGTTTCTGGCAAGTGGACGACGGCTTCTCGTTGGCCGGCCTGGGCCAGTCGTACAACCGCCTGGCCAGCACTGACGACCTGACCCGGTTCGGCCAATGTGTCCATCACTACACCATCGGCATCGGCCACTAAGACCGCATATTCGGTGGCGTTTCTGGCAACGTTGGCCTGGGCCTGGGCGGCACTGAGCTGCGCCTTGGCTGAATCAGCCGCCGCCTTAATCTGATCATAGGACGATGCCGAGACCGCGCCCTCGGCCACCAATCCGCGATAGCGAGCTTCGTCGTCAGCGGTCTGTTTGGCACGAGCTCGCGCCGAAGCTACGGCCTCCTGTTGAGTACGTGCCTGCAGGTTCAGATCCACTGGATCCAGGCGCATCAGGGGCTGGCCGCGTGTGACTGTTTCTCCGGTATCGACCAGGCGCTGCAAGATTTTTCCGGATACTCGGAAGCCGAGGTCACTCTGCGTGCGAGCTACCACAACCCCGGAAAACGAACGTGCAAGATCCAAGGCGTCCTGCACCGAGGCCGCTTTCACGACCGGTGGATTGTCTCTTGGGCCTTTTGCGGGTGAAGAGTCCCCGCAAGCGACGAGGGCGAGTGGGAGTAAGCAACCGACTAAGGCGGCAGGACGCAGGCGCATGGGATCCCTTTCTCAAAGGCGATATAGGAATCCCATTTTTATACTGGTGACCAAATCTGTCAATGGTCACGAATTGCTAGGGGGCGAGACTTCTGAGTATCAGGGCCGGCAGTTGGATGATCGCATCCTGCAGCGTATCCAGGTTGTGCTGAAGGAGCGCGGCATTTACGTAAGGCCTCATGATCAGAAATATGGCCAGCGTCGATTCGTCCAGCGGGGTCTTCCGCTCAAACTCTCCCGCGTCTCGGCCTTGTGTCAGGATCTCCAGAATCACCTTACTGATATTGGCTTCATGAGATTTTACCGACGACCACTGGTCGCGCGAGGCCACTGCTGCTATGTCATAGAGCTTTCGCTCATGGAAGAAAAGGTCAGAACCGCCCTCTGCAATCGTTCGGAATAGACGCCTTAGCTTTTCCGATGCGGTGGGGGCGTCGCTGGTCGCCGTCTCAATGCGCTGCATGATGAGTGCAAGCCGGCTGGAACAAATCACCTCACCGATAGCTTGTTTGGATTCGAAGAATTTATAGATGTAGGCCTTTGAAAATCCGATTGATTTGGCCAAGTCCGAGACGGTGGTCTTGTCGTACCCATAGTGGGCGAAGTGCTCCATGGCAGCCTGGATGATCTGATCCCTCACATCGTGGTCGGCTGGCCCTCGCGCAGGCGAGGGTGGAGAAGATTTACTCATTTTTGAAGCGTCCTGGAACTGATTGACAGGTTGTGACCAAAATATAATATGGTCACAACCCCTCTTGGTCTATGAGAATCATCATGCTTCCCTACCGAACGATTGCTCTGCTGTTGAGCTCCAGTCTCACTGCAGGGTGCATGGTTGGCCCGGATTATAAACAGCCAGAGGTTTCGCTGGCCGATCATTACGTCACGAGTTCACAGGCGGTGGCCGCGGTCGGTAGCCCATCCAGGAACTTCGACACCTGGTGGGAAGGATTTGGAGATCCTTTGTTGAGCAGACTTGTGACCGAGGCGCTGGGGCAAAACCTGCAGCTAGCACAAACACAGGCCCGAGTAGCTCAGGCTCGCGCGGCACTGGGCTCCGCGACAGCTGCGCTTGTGCCGTCAGCGGGCCTCAATGGTCAAGCTGCACGCGCACGTCAATCAGTTGAAACGCCATTAGGCCAGGTGCTGAATTCAACGCCTGACTATGACCGCTACGGCAACAGCTATGAACTCAATCTGGAAGCAACCTGGGAAATAGACTTGTTTGGAGGGCTTCGTCGTGATCGACAAGCCGCCATTGGTGAGTACCAGGCTTCCGAAGCGGGGGCAGTCGCGACTCGTCTTTCCGTTGCCGCGCAAACAGCAGATATCTACACCACTGTGAGGGGGCTGCAGACGCGTCTGGCCATCGCGCAGAAGCAGGTGCAGACACAGCAAGACCTCCTAGCCAAAGTCAACCTGCTCAACCGCAAAGGTCTGGCGCCTGACTACGAGGTTCGTCAAACCGAAGGCGAACTGTCTCAGGTCGAAGCAACCGTTCCGGTTTTGCGTGCGGGGCTAGATGCTGCTCTCAACGCTTTGGACGTCATGCTTGGTACTGCGCCAGGTACTCACCGATCCCAAATGGCCACGGCCTCGCCAATCCCTCTAGTGCCTCCGCTTGCGCAAATCGGCAAACCTTCTGATCTGCTCCGCCGTCGACCCGACCTGATCGCTGCAGAGCGCAGGCTTATGATTGCCAATGCCATGATCGGCAGTGCGATCAGTGAGTATTACCCAAAATTCTCAATTGGCGGCCTGATCGGCAGTGCATCTACCTCTGGCGAAACATTTTTCACGGGCGATGCCAACCAATCAGCCGTGTTGCTCGGCTTGAGGTGGCGACTCTTTGATTTTGGCCGCATTAACGCGCAGATAGATCAGGCCAAAGGACGTGAAGCCGAAGCGCTGGCCTTCTACCGGCAGTCTGTGTTGAGTGCTTCGGAAGATGTTGAAACAACTTTGTCGGCATTGATAAATCGGCAAGCGCAGGCCCAGTCACTCACAAGCGGTGAGGCATCCCTAGAGCGGGCTCGACGGTCGTCCTTCGTAGCATTCCAGAACGGCGTAGCAAGTTTGATAAACGTTTTAAACGCAGATCAGCAACTCCTCAGGGCATCAGACTCTCGAGCAGTTGCTCAAACTGAAGCTACGCGTGCAGCGATTGCTGCCTACCTCGCTCTGGGGGGCGGGTGGTCACCTAACTCAGATGTGGCACAGCGATGATGGGACTGCGTAAATGCCTTGGCTGTGTGAAAACGCGCTAAGCACGTCGAAAACTGAAGTCGCGAGATAACTGCCGATCGTAGACTGCCTTCGACGAAGGGTGGTCTGGGTAGGCTCTCCCTCGTTTGAACTCTGGAAGAGAGATCCAGTGCCAATCGCCGTTTACGATAAAGAAAGTCTTGCCCGCCGCAATGCCGTCCGCTCCCTGACGCTCCAGGGGCGAGACTTCAAGGTCGTCTATCACAGCTCAAGTCTTGCCGGGCAGGTCGCTGCTGTTGAAGGTGGGCTTGCAATCGCGGCAGTCACTCAGTGCAGCGTCCCTGCGTCGCTCAGCGTGCTCACCAAAGAGCATGGCGTGGGTCATATAGAGCCCATGCAGGTCGCCGTGATTCGGAGCAAGGCTTCCGGTGGCTCATGGCAGTGGATAGTCTGCACAAATTCATCATCGGTGCACTTAGGCAGGCTCGTTAGCACTGCATGCCTCAATCAGACATGCAAGGTGTAACGGCCAGACGCTTACTCTGGCGCAACGCTTCGCTGCGTTCCAACTATCAGCGCGATATTGATGAAAACCGGTTGATTCTGACTTATACGCTGCCATTGCTCTAGACATCAAAGCCATGTGCGAGGAATGACCGCTAATCATTGGCGGTAAGGCCTGCAAGGAGTTGTCGGCCTTTTTTGTTTTCACTATGCCAGCGGACGGGCGTGAAAAGGGAGCTCCTGCATGTGTGAGGGGGCTCTGATTTGATATGAGCAGAGTAGACAAGCCGCTGCTCGGATGTCAGCACCTTGTTCGTTGGCGTAGCAGCGCCATGCTCTGAATGGCGAAGAATAGGAGGGCTGAGTTGCCCTCCTTTGCGTCGTCACATCCAGCTTTTAATCTGAGTGCAAACCGCCTCTGTAGATATGCCGTACCGATCATGCAACGTCGGCAGTGCTCCGGCATCGAGGAAAGCATCCGGCAGGGCAATTTGACGGAAGGTGGGTGCCACCCCGTTGCGCAGCAGCAAACCTGCAACCGCTTCGCCAAGGCCGCCGATGATTGAGTGGTTCTCGGCGGTTACCACCAAGCGCCCGGATTTACGGGCCTCGCTGAGAATTGCTTGTTCATCCAAAGGCTTGATCGTCGGTACATGCAGCACGGCCACGTCAATCCCGTCCTTTTGTAACTGTGCTGCCGCTTCTAGCGAGCGCATTGTCATCAAACCGGTTGAAATAATCAGCACGTCCCTGCCAGTGCGTAGCGTCTTGGCCTTGCCTACCTCGAATTTGTAGCCGTACTCGTCGAGCACCAGCGGCACGTTACCACGCAGCAAGCGCATGTACACGGGGCCCTGATGCTCGGCAATTGCTGGCACCGCTTGTTCGATTTCCAAGGCATCACAGGGATCGACAATCATCAGGTTTGGCATGGCGCGGAAGATCGCCAGATCGTCGGTCGCTTGGTGGCTTGGCCCATAACCGGTGGTAAGGCCTGGCAGCCCGCAGACGATTTTCACGTTCAGGTTTTCTTCGGCGATCGCCATGCAGATAAAGTCATAGGCGCGCCGTGAAGCGAAAACAGCGTATGTCGTTGCAAATGGTACGCAACCTTCACGCGCCATACCGGCAGCAGCGCTCATGAGCAATTGTTCGGCCATACCCATCTGATAGAAGCGTTCCGGGTGGGCCTTGGCGAAAATATGAAGGTCAGTGTACTTCGACAAGTCAGCCGACAGGCCGACGATATCCGAGCGCTGATCTGCAAGCGAAGCCAGCGCATGCCCGAATGGCGCAGAGCGCGTTGCCTGACCTTCGGCGGCGATAGAGGCAATCATTGCCGATGTCGTCAGTCGTTTCTTACCGGTCTCGGTAGTGTTTACGCGGCTCATACGGTTCTCCCGACCTTCAGATTTTTCAGTGCCAGATCCCATTCGTTCTCATCAACGCGGATGAAATGCGTCTTTTCACGGTTTTCAAGGAAGTCCACGCCTTTGCCCATTTTGGTATCGCAGATAATGACGCGAGGCTGCGGGCCTTGATGGCTGCGTGCTGCATCGAAGGCTGTGACCAATGCGCCGATGTCATTGCCATCCACACGCTGAGTGAACCATCCAAAGGCTTGCCAACGGTTGACAATCGGCTCGAAGGCCAACACCTCACTCGAATGCCCGTCGGCTTGCTGGTTGTTGACGTCGATGATCGCGATCAGGTTATCGAGCTTCCAGTGCGAGGCCGACATTGCAGCTTCCCAGGTCGAGCCCTCGTTCAGCTCACCATCAGACAACAGGTTGTAGACAAACGAATCGGATTTTTTGCGTTTCAGACCCAGGCAAGCACCAACGGCAATACCCAGTCCGTGGCCGAGGGAGCCACCGGTGATTTCCATGCCTGGCGTGTAGGCCGCCATGCCTGACATCGGCAAGCGGCTGTCATCTGAACCGTAGGTTTCCAGTTCGTCGAGGGGGATGACCTGGGCCTCGATCAGCGCTGCATACAGGGCAATGGCGTAGTGACCGATCGACAGATAAAAACGGTCGCGCCCTTCCCATTCAGGATTTTGCGGCTGATAGCGCAGTGCGTGAAAGTACGACACTGCCAGCAGATCGGCAGCTCCAAGCGCTTGGCCGACGTAGCCTTGGCCTTGCACTTGGCCCATGCGCAGAGCATGGCGGCGAATGTTGAAGGCGCGCTCGGCCAAAGCCGAGAGCCCGGTGTTTGAGGCATTGACAGCCATGGTGATAACTCCGAGTAGTTAACGATTGACCGAAGCAGCTGGAATACGCAGCACCAGGCACGCGCCGATGCACAGCACCCCGGTGATCAGGTACATGCCGATGGCGCTCGAACCGGTCGTGGTGGTAATCCAGCCGATCAAGTAGGGTGAACAGAAGCCCGCGAGGTTGGCAAAACTGTTGATGCCGGCAATGCCTGCCGCCGCAGAGACTCCGCCAAGCAGAGTGGTTGGCAGCATCCAGAACAGTGACGACGCCGAAAGCACGCCGGCGGCGGCCACGCAGAGGCTCAGCACTGACAGCAGCAGGTTACCGCCAAGCATTGCCGCAAGCGTCAGGCTGACGGCCCCTGCGAGCATCGGCAGGATCAGGTGCCAGCGACGCTCGCGATGCTTGTCGCCGCTGCGTCCCATAAGCAACATTGTGGCGATGGCGCACATGTAGGGCAGGCTGGTCAGCAAGCCGATGTGCAATGGGTCGGAAACCCCGGCATTGCGGATGAGGGTTGGTAGCCAGAAGGTGATTGCGTACTGGCCCATGACGACGCAGAAGTAGATAGATGCCAGTAGCCATAGGCGGCTGTCACGGATGAACTCGCGTGGCGATCCATGAGTGACCTTATGACTGTTGTCTTCGGCCAATTCTTTATTGATCAGCGCTTTTTCTTCATCAGTTAACCAGGTGGCCTGATGCACGCCGTCTTTGAGGTAGCTCAGTACCAGCAGTCCGACGATTACCGTAGGAATCGCTTCCAGCACGAACATCCATTGCCAACCTGCCCAGCCGTGAACACCCGCGAACTGATTCATGATCCAGCCTGACAGCGGGCCGCCGATCATGCCCGACAGCGGGATAGCCACAAACCAGAGCACGGTCATTTTGGCGCGCCGGTAGGAAGGGAACCAGTAAGTCAGGTACAGCAGTAGGCCGGGGGCCAGGCCTGCTTCGGCGATCCCCAGCAGAAAACGCAGTGCATAGAACTGCCAGGCGGTCTCAACGAAAGCGAAGAGGGCAGAGATGATGCCCCAGGAAATCATGATTCTGGCAATCCAGCGCCGCGCGCCGACTTTGTGCAGGATCAGATTGCTGGGTACCTCACAGAGGAAGTAACCGATGAAGAACATACCCGCGCCCAAACCGTAAACGGTTTCGCTCAGCGAAAGGTCGTTCATCATCTGCAGCTTGGCAAAGCCGACATTCACCCGATCCAAATACGCGCACAGGTAGCACAGCATCAAGAATGGCATGAGTCGCCAGGCGGTTTTGCGGTAAGCATTCGAACGCACGGTCGAGGCCGCGTCGAGTGGCATTGTGGTAATCATGACAGTCTGATCTCTTGTTTTTATAGACCACCCAGCGGTAACGCCGAGTGGGTCATCGATTCAGAACAGGGCGGGCCGTTAACAACCCACGTACTTCAACTCAATGAATAAGCATCCCGCCATTCACGTCTAGGGTGATACCGGTGAGGTAGGAGGACAGGTCACTGGCAAGGAACAATGCAGCGTTGGCCACGTCCTGGGCTGCACCCAGGCGGCCGAGCGGGATGCCTTCGATGATTGCGTGTCGACGCTCGTCTTGCATGAGGCCACCTGTGATGTCGGTGTG
This sequence comes from Pseudomonas sp. NPDC089392, assembly GCF_044749595.1. Lineage (NCBI taxonomy): Bacteria > Pseudomonadati > Pseudomonadota > Gammaproteobacteria > Pseudomonadales > Pseudomonadaceae > Pseudomonas > Pseudomonas sp. NPDC089392. The sequence goes on along the minus strand of NZ_JBIVIF010000023.1, from coordinate 24,307 downwards.
TATCAAGCCTGGGGTGATGGAGTTGACGCGAATCTGGTCAGGGCCAAACTCTCGGGCGATGGCCTTACCCAGGCCCAACACGCCGGCTTTGGCCGCACTGTAGTGTGGGCCGCCAAAAATGCCGCCCCCACGTTGGGCGGAAACGGAAGACATGCACACAATGCTGCCTGCCGATTGGGCTCGCATGGTCGGAATTACGGCCTGCGACATGAGGAGGGTGCCTCGCAAGCTAACATCCAGCACCTTGTCGTAATCGGAGGGGCGAATATCCAGCGTCTTGATAGGCTGGGTAATCCCTGCGTTATTGACCAGCACGTCGATACGTCCGAAGTGTTCAAGAACCTTAGCCACCGCGGATTTCACTTGCGCTTCATCAGCGACGTTGGCTCCCAGCCCCAGATGGCCTTCGCCCAGCGCCTCAGCAGCATCACGTGCCGAGGACTCATCGAGATCCACGATTACCACTTTGGCGCCATGTTTAGCGAAGGTGATGGCCGTGGCGCGACCGATCCCTCGCTCCGATGCAGCGCCAGTGATGATGGCAACTTTACCTTGAAGCAGCATGAAGAGTACCTCTGATTGTTTTTATGGTTCGACTCGATGATCGATGATTCAGAGTGTTCCCTTGCAGCTGCTCGAGCAATTATGTAAACGTCACTAGTGGGTGAATAAATTTCACCTCTCGCCAATTCGCACATCCGGTGGTTGAATCCGATGTGGCCTGGACAGCAATAAAAACCGAGTGAGAGCAGCTATGCGCCAAGACGACCGTGCACCCATTGACCTCCCACCGTTGAGATCTATTCAAGCCTTCGAGCAAACTGCTCGATTCGGAAATCTGGCAAGGGCGGCAGAAGTGCTTGATCTGACACCTTCCGCCGTCAGTCACCAACTGGCCAAACTCGAAGCGCTGATAGGTCGTCAGCTGTTCGTTCGGGCAGCACGTGGTGTGACACTGACTCCGGTAGGTGAGCAGTATCTGAAAGATATTTCGGGGCTGTTGCATAGCCTGGAGATGGCCACTGAGCGCGCAGCCAGTGATGTAAGCCTGGATTGCCTGCGACTGCATTCGTCACCTAGTTTCGGCTTGCTCTGGTTGATGCCCCGTCTGCAAGCGTTTCGCAATAGCCACCCTGATATTCAGATAAATCTTTCCTGCTCCTATGAATCGTTGCATTTCAGCAGAGACAAGATTGACGTCGACATCCGTCACGGGCATCCCAATTGGCCGAGCTATGAGGTGCGTACCGTTCGACACGAAACGTTTGCGGTTTTGGCAGCTCCCTCGTTGCTTGCTCGGAATCCGGTTACCCAGGCTGCGGATCTCTTTGAGCGGGACTTGATTCTGTCGGAAGCCACACTGCTTAAATGGCCCGCGTGGTTCGCTCAGCACGGCCTGGCGCGTCCGGAGCATCCCTACGCGTTGAGTTTTGATCGCTCGTACATGACGCTTGAGGCGGCAAGCCATGGTCTGGGCTTTGCCCTGGAAAGTACTTTGCTTGCCCAGAAATATTTAGCATCAGGAGCGCTCGTAGAGGTAGCGCCCGAGCGCTTGACAGCCCCAGTGGCAGCGCATCACTTGGTATTTCCCAAGGCTCACTCAAGCTTTCCTCGCGTCAGAAGGTTTTTGGAGTGGATGGAGAGCGAGCTAGGGCATAACTTTGTCTTCTGAAGGTGCGTCTGAACGCTAGCTTAAGTCTTGCCCTTATCTTTCAACTGAGGAATGCAAAGTTGTGGTGATCAAGCGTTATTTAACCTTGTGGGATTTATTTAGCCCTGAATTAGGCGCGAGGCTTTAACGGAAATTTGTCAGGAATTGGCGACAATTTTGAATTCCGCTAAATATTATGAGGATGAAGTTGGCGTCTGGCCTCCAGGCCAACCCAGGACATCCACTAGCATTGAATCGATTAAGTGAAAACGTGCGTCTTGTTCTGTTGCAATGGTACTCATGTTGTCTTGAGTATAATGTTTTAGGCGCTGAAAACGACGTAAGCATCATCAGATTTTATATTGCACCATTCCCTAGCAAAAATTCTTAGCGTTTTGGCAGACCAGATTCAGCTTAGCCGGTGGTCGGCAACCTGCCACGAGCTGAATCGATAAAGTTCAGAAACCGATAAAGTTTTGATTCTCAGGGAATGGTAGGAGTAGGGGCCGGCGCTTGCCCTGGTAGCTAGAAGCTGACAAGACTAGGGGCCCAGATCAAATCCAGTTGACTAGGATGATGCCGTCGCCTTTCATCCTCCAGTAAGCAGCGGAATGAATATTCTTGACGCCACCCCAAATGTCCTTGCCCGCATGCCCCAGCACGATGATTTGCAGGTTGGAGCTGGAGCACCAGATGCCTTGCGTATGTAAAGAGTTAATAGATTTGTCTGGGGTCGGCATGGCCACTATTTACTTTTGGCGAAGACCAGGCTCAGAACGTAATCGTTGAATGAGGCTTCAGGTGGTTCAGTTGCTCGTGCTGGCTTGTGTGAGCTTTCCTGTCCTGGCTGCGAGTTTTTATCCATTGCGCAAAGACCTTGGCAGTCCTAGCCTTCAGCGATCCAATAAGCCTTTGGCGATCACAACAAGAGAGGGTTTCGATGAAGTACGCAGACAAGAAAATCGCCGTGGTTACAGGCGGTGCGATGGGTATCGGTGCTGAAGCTGCCGCTTCACTGGCAAAGGACGGGCATCATGTCGTCATTTGTGACATCAACGTCGACGCGGCTGAGCAATTTTCGCGACAGCTCCGTGCGGAAGGCTTCACAGCTGACGCGTGCCAAGTAGATGTAGCCTCGGCGGAGTCTGTAAGGGATGCATTTTCTTGGATCGATAGCGAGTTCGGCAGATGCGATGTGCTGGTGAATTCCGCAGGCATCGCCAAGACCATGCCGTTCCTAGAGTTTGACCTAGACGTTTTCAACAAGACCATGCACATCAACGTCACTGGCACGTTCATGTGCTGCCAGCTCGCCGCTCAAATCATGCGGAAAAATGGGTTCGGCAGAATCATCAACATCGCGTCGGTCGCTGGTATGCGTGCCGTGGGCAAGGGTCGAACCGCTTACGGTACCTCTAAGGGTGCAGTCATTGCGTTGACCCGGCAGATGGCTGTGGAACTCAGCGAATACGGGATCACTGCTAACGCTATTGCGCCGGGCCCGGTCGATACCCCGATGACCAAGGAGTTGCACAGCGACACCTTCCGCCAGGCTTATAGCAATGCTATTCCGGCTAAGCGCTACGGAACGACTCAAGAAATTGCCGGCGCAGTTAGCTATCTGGCATCTGACGTAGCCGCTTACGTGAATGGTGTTGTTCTGCCTGTGGATGGCGGGTTCCTGGCCTGGGGCGCAGGCGACCTGTAATCGGCACTATTGCAAGCGCCCAAGCGGGCGCTTGTCTAGCTTTGCGCCATCTCTTTTTTTATCCACTTTTCCAAATCTGTTGTATCGGGGCGTAGCCTTGCATTGGGTGAAACCCACAGAACCAACTTTGCTGCCCCTTGTGCAAAGCCAAACGGGGCCACCAAGGCGCCACTCTCAAGCTCTGCCTCCACCAGCATGCGTGGAACACAGGCGAACCCCAAGCCAAGCTTGGCTGCCTGAATGAGTAAGTAGAAGTGCTCGAAATACTCCATCTCAAGCAGCTCACCAGGTTCTTGCTCAATAGACGCATACCAGTCCTTCCACGCGTGGGGACGGGTTTTTGTGGTCAGCAAGCGCTCCTTGGTTAAGTCGCTCACCTCTGTGACGCCGGACGCAGCCAGATAAGCAGGCGAACAAATTGCACCTACCCATTCGCTGGTTAGGAGTATCGGCTCGATCCCAGGAGGTGGTTCGATGCTGTCTAGGCGTATCGCTACGCTGACGCCTTCGTGGGCGAAATCAATGGGGCCGTGACCCGTTTTTAAGCCTAATTCCATCGTGGGGAAGCTGCTGTGGAGCTTGGCGAGTCGAGGTAGCAGCCAATGCATCATGATCGACGCCGAGCAGGAGAGCTCAAGCGGGCGAGGGCGAACCTCATCAATGCTTTCTTGTATCAAGGCAAAAGCCCTGGCCAAGCCTGAGGCGAGGCGTGCTCCCTCTGGGGTGAGTTTGGTGCCATGTGCATTTCGGGTCAGCAAAATTACACCTAGGGAGTCTTCCAGGCTTCGGACATGACGGCTGATAGCTCCGTGAGTCACGCACAGAGCATCCGCTGCATCGCTGAACGATCCTTTGCGCGCGATCATTTCAAACGCTCGTAGGGCATTGAGCGAAGGCCTGACTGGCGACGTCATAAACGCACCTCCGTAAGACCGAAGCTTCGGCCATAGCTAGGATTCTAGTGTGATTTTTTCTCACACTCGAAGGAAATCATATCGGTTGGATTGATACAGGGTCAATGTATATTGATTTGAAACTGCCTTGGGCATTTCGGGCAGATTCACAATAACAAATAGATTTGAGGCACCCATCATGGTCGATCACAAGGCCGGGCGAGAGGAGTTTACTGCCCGATTTTTTGTAGAGAGCAGCTACCCGATTGAACGGGTTAGCGAGGTAATCGCAGGGGAGCAATCCAGCGGTACCTTCCTCTCACTTCCTGGCGAATCGGCGGAGCTTAAAGAACGCTCTCGTGCTCGTGTCGTAGCTATCGAGCCGCTGCCGTCCGTTTCCAGCCCTTCTCTGCACAGCGACTACCTGGCTCGCCACAATCCCTCTGAGACCTACCATCGAGGTGAGGTCACTATCGCGTTCCCTACAGCCAATATCGGAACGAATATCCCTGCGTTGCTCACCACCATTGCCGGCAATCTCTTTGAGATCGGCGAGGTGAGTGGGCTGAGGGTGCTAGATCTGGAGCTTCCCGAGCGGTTTGCATCGGGATTCATTGGCCCTCAATTCGGAATTGAGGGCACCAGGGCGCTAGCCGGTGTTCATGACCGACCGATCATTGGAACCATCGTCAAGCCGAGTATCGGCCTTACTCCAGAGCAGACAGCTTCTGTGGTCGATGAGCTCTGCGCCGGAGGTATCGATTTCATCAAGGATGATGAGTTGCTCATCGATCCTACCTACGCTTCGTTCGATGCTCGTCTCGGTGCTGTGATGCCTGTGCTTCACAAGCATGCAGATCGCCTCGGACGCATGCCTATGTACGCTATCAACATCTCGGGCAGCATCGACGAGATGATGCGCCGTCAAGATGCAGTGCTTGAGGCGGGTGGTACCTGCGTGATGCTTTGCCTGAATTGGGTTGGGCATTCGGCGGTTGAGCATATTCGAAAGCATGCGCAGTTGCCTATTCATGGTCATCGTAATGGCTGGGGAGCTCTGACTCGTTATCCCCAGCTAGGTTTCTCATTCGAGGTGTATCAGAAGATCTGGCGGCTGGCCGGGATCGACCATCTGCATGTGAATGGTATTCAGGGCAAGTTCTACGAGGCGGACGACTCCGTAATCTCCTCTGCCAAGAGCTGCCTTACTCCATTTGCCGGCATGCGCCCCTTGATGCCTGTCTTCTCCTCCGGTCAATGGGCGGGCCAGGCGCCTGAGCTTTTCAACAGGCTTCAATCTGTTGACCTGATGCACCTCGCTGGCGGCGGCATCATCGGTCATCCGATGGGTATCGAAGCAGGCGTGCAAAGCATGCGTGAAGGCTGGGAAGCTGCTGTACAGCATGTGCCTCTTGAGCGTTACGCAGAGGGTAGGCCAGCCCTGTCAGCGGCCCTCCAGAAGTTTGGAGGCAAATAAGTCATGACCTCCCATCACGTTACCAAGCTGCCGTTGGTCTTTTATGGTGATGACTTCACTGGCTCGACCGATGCTCTAGAGGTTCTGACGGCTGCTGGACTTAAATGTGCGCTGTTCCTCGCTCCTCCGACCCCAGAACGCCTGGCGGAACTCGGCGAATTTGACGCCATCGGCATCGCTGGTGATAGCCGTGCTTTGTCCAATGGCGAGATGGATGCGGTGTTGCCCGGGATTTTTGAGGGCATCAAACGTCTATCGCCAGCGTTGATTCACTACAAGGTTTGCTCGACTTTTGACAGTGCCGACTCCGTGGGCAGCATTGGGCACGTCATTGAGCTGGCATCTCGCATCTATGATGTCAAAGGGATCCCGATCATTGCAGGCAATCCCGCATTGGGCCGCTACTGCGTTTTCGGCAACCTCTATGCCTTGTCCAAGACAGATCACAAGGTTCACAGGATTGACCGGCACCCTATCATGAGTGCCCACCCGATTACCCCGATGCATGAAGCGGACTTGAGTATCCATATCGGCAAGCAAAAGAACTTGTCGATTGGCAAAGTGGATATTCGCCAGCTCGAAAAGAGTGCAGAGCTCAGCCGATTAGTCGACGAGATGTCACAGCACCACGATGCAGTGCTGTTTGATGGTACCGACGACTCTCATATGACCACCGCTGGCCAAGTATTGACCGAGCTTTCATCAGGCGCAGCTCCAGTTTTTGTCGTCGGTTCTTCCGGCGTGGAGTACGGCCTCACACAATATTGGCGTACCGCTGGGGTGTTTCCGCCACGAGCGTCGCTGGCCGTACCTCTGAAACCTGCAGACCAGGTACTGGTTATCTCAGGCAGTGCTTCGCCGTTGAGTCAGGCCCAGATTGAAACGGCAATCGATTACGGGTTTGTGGAGCTTGAAGTCGATGCTGCCGCTTTGATTACTGAGTCCCGAAAAAGCGCCGCAATACGAGATGTGGTAATGGCCGCTGTATCCCACCTCGAAGAGGGGCGGTCGGTGCTGATTCACACTGCCAAAGGCCCTGGCGACTCTCGGATCGAGCAGATGATCGAGGCAATGCTGCAAAAAGGCCTGCCTAGGGATGAGGCGAGGGTTCAGGGAGGGAAGCAGCTAGCGATGGAGGTAGGCCAGGTTGCACTTGAAATTCTCAAGGCATTCCCGTTGAAACGATTAGTGGTGTCAGGTGGCGACACATCGAGCCAAGTGACCAAAGTGCTTGCCCCTGACGCTCTGGTTATCAAGTCTGATATTTCTCCTGGCGCTCCTCTGTGCCAAATGCACTCTCGCGAGCCGTACCTGAAGGATGTGGAGATTGCTCTCAAAGGTGGGCAGATGGGAGATCGTGATTATTTCGTCAAAGCACTCAGAGGCCTTGAATAATCCCTGAGAGTTTTTCAGCAAGAAAATACTTGCATATCTACAATAACAAAAGGTGAAACCATGCATACCTCTATATCGAGCCCTGTCGAAAGTGACCTCGATCACATGGATCATGACGAGAAAAAATCCATGAAGAATGTTGTGGCCGGAAGCCTGTTCGGAACAGCATTAGAAACCTACGATCTCTACCTCTATGGCACTGCTGCTGCCCTTATTTTTGGGCCTCTGTTTTTCCCAGGGACTGACGAGACAGTATCCCGGCTGGCCTCTCTAGCGTCATTCGCAATTTCTTTCGTGGCGCGTCCACTAGGGTCGCTTGTACTTGGTCATTTCGGGGACAGGATTGGCCGTAAAAAGCTGCTGTATCTCACTCTTATCATTATGGGCTTGAGCACTGTAGGTATTGGTCTTTTGCCTACCTATGCCAGCATTGGCATCTGGGCACCTATCATGCTCTGCGTGCTCCGCTTCATCCAGGGCTTCGCTTTTGCGGGTGAGTACAGTGGCGCTGTGCTGATGCTCTTAGAGCATGCCCCAAGAAGAAGGAGGGGATTCTATGCGGCGATCAATAACATCGGCCCAGTCTTTGGTTTCATCGCATCCGCTGGCATGCTTTTGATCGTCAGTGCCTTGCTTTCTAAAGAGGATTTCACAGCTTGGGGATGGCGTATTCCTTTCATCGCAAGCCTTGCGCTGCTGATAGTAGGGGTGTTTGTCCGCTCCAAAGTTCCTGAGTCTCCAGTGTTTGAAAAAACTGCTGAGAAGAGGGCTGCAACCCCAGGCGATTCGCAATCTCCAGCGCTCCGCTTGTTCACTCGCTATCCTAAGCAACTGATGTTGGTTGCAGGCGCTAACATCTGCCACTTCTCGACCTTCTACCTCTTCACTGTATTTGCCCTGAGCTATGGCCAGCGAGAGCTAGGCCTGTCCAATGCCTTCGTGTTGTCAGTCGCAATGGTTGCAATCTGTACTCACCTGGTAGTCGTACCCTTTGCAGGGGCGCTGGCAGATCGTATTGGCCGCCGTACCATGATGCTGATTGGTTTTGTCGTGACTGCACTTGCAGCCTTTCCTTTCTGGCACCTCTTTTCAACCGGTGAGTTCTGGCCGATGGTCGCTGGATCCTGCATGTTCATGACTGGATATGGCTTGGTATACGGTGCAGTGCCATCGTTCACTGGCGAAGCTTTCGGGCCTAGTGCTCGCTTCACAGGTTTCGCAATGTCTACTAACGTTGGTGGAATCGTAGGCGGTGGTACTGCTCCAATTGTAGGGGCATTCCTCCTCAGCCATTACGGTACGCCTTACGCGATCTCGATGCTCACGATAGCTCTCGCGGCGTTCTCTGGACTCTGTGTATACCTGTCTGCTGAGACAAAAGACGTGGACATCGTCGACGAGTGACCCTGGCATTTGCGTGCCTCCCCGGGGGCACGCAGTCTCTGCTGTAAATCCCACCTTGTATTGCTAAGTGCTCAGCCAGCAATAACTTTTCGAACTTACTCAGTGAGAAGAGGGAATCCTCGTCCCTGGAAGGTATCGGTATGACTATTCGTAGAACAAAAATTGTTGCAACTCTAGGCCCTGCTAGTAATTCACCGCAGGTTATTGAAGAACTAATCTTGGCCGGGTTAGATGTGGCACGTTTGAATTTTTCTCATGGCACTCCAAGTGAGCACATTGCTCGCGCTCGCTTGATTCGTGAGATCGCTGCCAAACACGGTAGGCATGTGGCTTTGTTGGGCGATTTGCAGGGCCCTAAAATTCGTATTGCGAAATTCACTAACAAACGGATCGAGTTGAAGGTTGGCGATACCTTCTCGTTCTCCACGAGTCATCCCCTCACATCAGGCAATGAGCAGGTTGTGGGCATTGACTACCCCGACCTGGTGAAGGATTGTGGTGTCGGCGACGAGCTCCTGCTTGATGATGGGCGAGTGGTTATGCGTGTTGAGTCGACTACGCCAGAAGCCTTGCATTGCATCGTCACTGTGGGCGGGCCTCTGTCAGATCACAAGGGGATCAACCGCAAGGGGGGCGGGCTCACTGCTCCTGCCCTTACCGAAAAAGACAAAGCTGATATCAAACTCGCTGCGGAAATGGATCTCGACTACTTGGCCGTTTCATTCCCTCGGGATGCCAAGGACATGGAGTACGCCCGCAAGCTGCGTGATGAGTCAGGAGGGACAGCCTGGCTGGTGTCGAAATTCGAACGAGCCGAGGCTGTTGCCGATGATCAGACGCTCGATGAGCTGATCGCCGCTAGCGATGCGGTCATGGTCGCTCGGGGAGATCTTGGTGTTGAGATTGGAGATGCGGAGCTAATCGCTATCCAAAAGAAGATTATTCTGCATGCCCGGCGCAACAACAAAGCGGTGATCGTTGCGACCCAGATGATGGAGTCGATGATCTCCAGTCCGATGCCTACCCGCGCTGAAGTGTCAGACGTGGCCAATGCGGTACTCGACAATACTGACGCCGTAATGCTGTCCGCTGAAAGCGCTGCCGGGGCATACCCTGTCGAGGCAGTACGTGCCATGGCTCGTATTTGCAGCGGGGCTGAAAAGCATCCAACCAATGTAAAGTCTAGTCATCGATTGCATACGACCTTTGGGCGTTGTGACGAAAGCATTGCGCTGGCCGCGCTCTACACCGCAAACCACTTTCCTGGTGTTAAGGCAATCATCTCGCTCACCGAGAGTGGCTTCACGCCCTTGATTATGTCTCGGCTTCGTTCTCATGTGCCGATCTATGCGCTTTCGCCTCATCGCGCTACCCAGGCTCGTTCCTCGCTGTTCCGTGGTGTTTATCCGATAGCGTTTGATCCTGCCGCACTGCCCTCTGAGACAGTAAGCGAAGCCGCCATCGGCGAATTGCTGAAGCGTGATTTGGTACAGCCTGGAGACTGGATCATTCTCACTAAGGGAGACAGTTACAATGTGGTGGGTGGTACGAACGGCATGAAAATTCTCCAAGTATAACTCTCAGTTAATTGAAATAATTCTAGAGGCGGATGCATCAGCTTTGATGCTTATAAGGATCTGCCTCTAATCCTTGTCGGATATATGCGGCGGCGCCACGCAATCGGTACTTACCTAGGTGTAGCTCCGGGGTGTGGTCGCTATTGTCAGGGAGTTTCCAAATGATTGTTCAACAGAAAATTGTTGGGTCTGCTTTGGATCAAAATTTGAAGCCTGATGACTGGCCACGCGATTTTGATATTCGAGCTGAGTTTGCCGAACAACAAGAGTTGCTGGGCGCTAACTATCAATATGCTGGATGTGCATCGCAATTGGAGGAAAGTAGTGATGAGTGAGTTCACTCGCATCAAGAAGGTCTTCGCCCGCGAGATCTTGGACTCTCGAGGCAACCCTACCGTAGAGGCTGTGGTTACTTTAGGTTGTGGAGTAACAGGTGAGGCAAGCGTACCGTCAGGCGCTTCCACCGGCTGCCGTGAAGCCCTTGAATTGCGTGATGGCTCATGGCGTTACAAAGGAAAAGGCGTAATGCGTGCCGTCGAAAATGTGAATGTCGCGATCCACGAGCGCATTCTAGGCCTGGACGCACTGGATCAGCGAGTAGTTGATCAAGCAATGATCTCTCTTGATGGTACGGACTCGAAATCTATTCTTGGTGCTAACGCAATTCTCGCTGTTTCTTTGGCCACTGCTAAAGCTGCCGCAGCATCCCAAGGTATTCCATTGTACGAACACCTTGCGAAACTATTCAGTGCGAACCCCACTTACTCTATGCCTGTGCCGATGATGAATATCCTCAACGGTGGTGAGCATGCGGATAATAATATCGACATCCAAGAGTTCATGATTCAGCCAATTTCAGCTCCGAATTTTAGGGAGGGTTTGCGAATTGGTGCTGAAATATTTCATACCTTGAAGGCCGTGCTTTCAGAGCGTGGTCTAAGTACCTCTGTTGGTGATGAGGGAGGCTTCGCACCCTCCTTGGCCTCGAATGAAGAAGCGCTCGTTGTTATTGCCGAAGCTGTTAGTCGCGCAGGCTACGAGTTAGGGCGAGACGTAACATTGGCATTAGATTGCGCGGCCTCCGAGTTTTACAAGGACGGTAAATACAAGTTGGCAGGTGAGGGGAGGTCTCTGACTTCCGAGCAGTTTGTTGACTATCTAGCTGATCTCTGTGGTAAATATCCGATTGCGTCTATCGAAGATGGTCTGGATGAGAGTGATTGGGATGGGTGGGCATACTTAACCGCTCAGCTGGGCCAGAAGGTTCAACTGGTGGGGGATGACCTTTTCGTCACTAATCCAAAAATTCTGCGCAGGGGTATTGAACAAGGAGTTGCCAATTCCATTTTGATTAAACTTAATCAAATCGGAACTCTAAGTGAGACGTTTGATGCCATACGTATGGCGCAAGAGGCAGGTTATGCTGCTGTGATTTCCCATCGATCCGGGGAAACGGAGGATACAACGATTGCCGATTTGGCCGTAGCGACTAACGCCGGGCAGATAAAAACCGGCTCGCTGTGTCGTTCAGATCGTGTTGGGAAGTACAACCGCTTGCTTCGTATTGAAGAGGCTCTTGAAGGCCAGGCATCCTAAGGTGCTGGGACGATCCTCGTAGATGCCGACTGACCATTGCGCGCACGGTTTAGCTCTAGGTAGATGTATGAGCCGTGCGCGCCAGGAATATTATTCAGAGGTTCTCATATGACAACCTGCACTCTAATTGTTTTGGATGGAATTGGACTGAGGTCTCAGCAGGAAGCCAATGCAGTAGCTGCTGCCAACACTCCGACCCTGGACTACCTTTTCGAAAATTACCCTCACAGTGAGATTGCGACGTCCGGTATGGCTGTAGGGCTTCCTGATGGCCAAATGGGAAATTCCGAGGTCGGTCATATGAACCTCGGAGCGGGCCGGATCGTTTATCAAAATTTTTCGCGGATCAACAAAAGTATCGAAGATGGCTCATTCTATGAGAACGATGCTTTTCTGGAGGTTGTGAAACGTACAAGGCAACGAGGTGGTTCAGTTCATCTGCTTGGCTTATTGTCACCTGGCGGTGTTCATAGTCACTTGGATCATTTTGTTGCAGCAGCCAGTTTGGTTGCGGCGAATGGTATCGAACAATGCTATGTTCATGCGTTCCTTGATGGGCGAGATACCCCACCCAAAAGCGCTTCGGAATCTATTTCTGCCCTTGAGCTTGAATTGGCTAACAATGGCGGAGGTAGAATTGCGTCGTTAGTAGGGCGTTACTATGCGATGGATCGCGACAACCGCTGGAGTCGGGTAGAGGCGGCCTACAGGTTAATTGTTCAAGGGCAAAGCAAGTTTCACTACGAAACTGCGCAGGAGGCTCTTCAAGAAGCCTATGCACGTGGCGAAAGCGATGAGTTTGTCCAGGCAACATCGGTTGGCAGCCCTGTTGTAATTAGTGAAGACGATGCAGTAATGCTATTGAATTTCAGGCCTGATCGATCTCGTCAAATTTGTAGAGCGCTCACTGATTCTAATTTCTCTGAATTTAAGAGACCTCTTGTCATGGGCAAAGAGCAGATGCTCACTATGACGCGCTACGCAGAAGAGTTTGATGTATTGTGTGCTTTTCCGCCGGAGCCTATTAGGAACAGTCTGGGTGAGTACATGGCCCAGCTGGGAAGGTCTCAACTTAGAATTGCCGAAACAGAAAAGTATGCCCACGTTACGTTTTTCTTTAATGGGGGGCAGGAAGAGCCATTCTCACTGGAAAAAAGGATTCTTGTTAAATCTCCGCTGGTGGAATCCTACGATCTTCAGCCCGAGATGAGTGCCTTTGAGTTGACGGATAATTTAGTCGCAGAAATTTTAAGTGCCAATCATGACTTAATCGTATGTAATTATGCAAATGGGGACATGGTTGGTCATAGTGGTGTTTTTGAAGCTGCTGTAAAAGCTGTGGAGGCCGTCGATCAATGCCTACGGCGTGTTGTAGACGCAGTGCTTGTGTCGGGTGGCAATTGCCTGATAACTGCAGATCACGGCAACGTCGAGCAGATGTGGGATCCTGAGGCCGGACAAGTTCACACTGCCCATACTCTTAATGCTGTTCCTCTCATCTACATTTCCGGCGGGAGTAAATTCGACCTAAGTAATGGACGGCTGTGTGATATTGCTCCAACCATTCTAGATGTCCTAGATCTTCCGCAGCCCAAAGAGATGACCGGTGTTTCGTTATTGAAGTCCAGGGTTAAATAATATTTAGGTTGTCTGTGTTCGAGTTGTTAAGGCTTGGTGTATAAAGCTCCCAAGCCTATAGCTCAAGTCACCACTTAGGACTAACAGCCGGTAGCGAGTTCGGTCAGAGGTAGCAGGCTCGGAGACACATTAGCTAGGGTGAGGCATGGCAATCGTCAATCACGGAGCTGTTGGCGAATGCTTTCGCTATAAACTCCATGAATACCAGCGCTCTTTTAGACATTATCCGATCCGCAATGTAAACAAACTGGATAGGTACGGGAGGCGGATAAAATTCCTGAAGTATCAGTTTAAGATTTCCATTGCTCAAGCCCGCCTCGTATAGCCATTGGGGCCCTTGTGCTATCCCCACACCCGCATTGACCAACTCTCGGGTAGCTTCTGGAGAGTTTACTCTGAGCTTTCCAGTGACAGCTATGTCCACATTACGAAAACGCCATGTGGCCCCAGTGCTTAACAATGTATAAATTATACAGTCATGATTTTCGAGATCTTCTGGCGTCGAAGGGGTGCCACGCTTGGCCAAATAATCTAAACTAGCGACGCATACGCGCTTGAATGAACCTAATTGTTTAGTTCTAAGTGTCTTGTCATCGAAGTGACCGATTCGCAGTGCTAGGTCAGCACCCTCATCTACAAGGTTTACGAAGCGATCATTAATCTGCAGGTCTAGGGTCATTTCCGGATAAAGGCTTAGAAATCTGGGTATTTCAGGAACGATAAAGGTATGTGCCAGAGCAGTAGGGCAGGCCACCCTCAGCAACCCAGAAGGCGTAACGTCGTTCTTCAGTGCCGATTCCGATTCAGCAACAGCATCGAGGATTCGACGTGCATCCGCATAGTACCGCTCTCCTTCCGGCGTAAGGGACAGTTTCCTGGTGGATCTGTGAAGTAACCGGGTCTTCAGATGATCTTCCAAGGCGGCTACATAGCGGCTTACGTTCGGTTGGCCAAGGCCTAAATCTCGACCTGCCGACGAGAAGCTACCCGTTTCCACAGTACGTACAAAGCATGTCATCAGTAGCAGACGATCCACCTTCCATTCTCCGATCTATGCTTGTGAGGCATGAATGCTATTCAATTTCGCCATCTTATCAATCATCTGGCATAGGTACATAGTACCCCTAACCGGGGCATGACGGCCTCGCACACCAGGAGAATTTCCAATGGCAAGATTGCAAGGCAAACGCGCACTGATCACCGGTGGCACCAGCGGTATTGGTCTTGAGACCGCTAAACATTTCCTGAATGAGGGGGCCAGAGTTGTCGTTACAGGTGTGAACCCAGATTCAATCGCTAAAGCTAAGGATCAGCTAGGGAATGAGGTACTGGTACTCCAGGCTGACTCCGCTCACGTGGAAGCCCAGAAAAAACTCGCTCTCGATATCCGTGATCATTTTGGACAGCTTGATATCGCTTTCCTCAATGCTGGTGTTTCGGTATGGATGCCTATGGAGGCGTGGACTGAAGAGATGTTTGATCGGTCTTTTGACATCAATGTCAAAGGCCCTTACTTCCTGATCCAAGCACTCCTGCCGGTGTTCGCAAATCCGGCCTCGGTAGTATTGAATACTTCCGTGAGTGCTCACGTAGGGGATGCTAATTCTTCGGTTTACGCGGCTACCAAAGCAGCGCTGCTGAACATGTCGAAAACACTTTCGACAGAGCTGCTTGGGCGCGGTGTTCGTCTGAATGCTGTAAGTCCTGGCCCTGTGGGTACCCCACTTTATGACAAACTCGGTATTCCAGTTGAATACAGGGAGCAGGTAAACGCTGAAATCGTTTCCTCCATTCCCGCAGGTCGTTTCGGCACGCCAGATGAGATCGCCAAAGCGGTAGTGTACCTAGCGTCTGATGAGTCCAAATGGACGATTGGATCTGAAATTATCGTAGACGGCGGACGTCGACTGTAAAAGTCCCTTACTTATCACTTCAGCGCTTGTGCGGGGCAGTGTAGGGCTTAGTAGGCCTAGATGTACTCGCTGTCTCGCCTCCTTTCAACGTAGGCCTAAGAAATGTCCAATAACCTCAAGCTCGTGAGCCATGGTTTGTGTCCGTTTGTCCAGCGTGTCGCAATTGCGATGCTCGAGAAAAATATTGCCTTCGAGCGTGAAACCATCGATTTGGCTAACAAGCCAGAATGGTTCCTCGCAATCTCTCCGTCCGGCAAGGTACCGCTGTTGATCGTAGGTGAGGAGGAAAGTCAAACTGTTTTATTTGAAAGCTTTCCGATATGTGAATTTATTGAAGACGAGTATCGTCAGGTACCATTACACCCGACTGTGCCTTTGAAGCGAGCTAAACATCGAGCATGGATGGAGTTTGCCACAGCGGCCATGGGGGATGCTTGGGGAATGATTAACTCTCCCGATAAAGAGGGTTTCGTTAATAAGGCTTCCGAGCTTCGTGGAAAACTAATTAAACTTGATTCTGCCTTGGTCGCCGGGCCCTATTTTGAAGGGGCTGAATTCAGTATGGTCGATGTTGTAATGGCACCTATTTTCAGGTTTTTTGAAGTGCTGAACTCTTCAGCCCAGAATATTGTGCTGGAGGGGCTCCCTCGAGTTGAAGCTTGGAGGCAATCGCTAATGACTCGCCCAAGCGTGCGTCAGGCTGTATCTGCGGACTATTCTGAAAATTTAAGAAAATTTCTGATTGGTAAAAGTGCGTTCGTGGTCAGTGATTGCCCCGCTTAGTTAATTTTGCTTGAAAGGCGCTGCCTTGCTAGGTCAATTTTGCAAATGGTGCGCCAAGAGCACTTTCGAGTTTTTCTATGGAAAACAACGCTATCCGATTTGGCTGCAACGGGTGTGGGGTTTGCTGCAAAGGTCGGCTGATTCCACTCACGCTGTATGAAACGAGGCAGTGGCTAAAGAGAGGGCATGAGGTCGCAATTCTACTTGAGGCATTTGATGAGCTTAATTGGAGTTCAAACGAGCAGGAGTTAGCTCATGCTAAAGGCAGGGCCGTTGAGGTCATCTGTGGTGATGCCTCTATCCATGTCATTGCAGTATTCGCGGGCAATGCCCTAAATAGCTGTCAGAATCTGGATGCAAACAATCTTTGCGGCATCTATGATGAGCGCCCATTGGTGTGTCGAATCTATCCTGCGGAAATAAATCCATTCATCACTCTGGATCCTGCGAGCAAAATTTGTCCGCCTGAGGTATGGGATGATGGTGAAGTGTTATTTACTGACCGTATCATTGACCCCATTCTGGAGAATCAGATTGAGCGCTCTCGAAAGGCAGATAGGGAGGATGCTCGCGCTAAAATCGCTCTATGCGAAATCTTGGGGCTCAATGTTGCTGCGTGGAAAGGCAACGCACTTACTGTATACCTGCTTGATCGAGAACAGCTGCTCGATGCCTTTGCTGTCTACGACACACTCCTGAGAGCTAGCCAAGTTCGAACGGATTGGAAAGTCCGGGTCGATACTCCAGTTCTGCGGCAGAAACTTAAGCAGTTTGGTGTGGAATTGGATGGCCAAGAGGGAGCTGACTATGTCTTCCATCCACTATAGCGCTTTGAAAAGCATCAATGCCTATGTGTTCTGAGCGTGCCTTGAGTTGGCCATCTGAGGCAATCGAATCAGCTTCTTCGAACCCCGAACAGTTCCATGTTAACAGCCCATATTGACGGCTTATTCACCTTGAATTCAGGTAGTCGTGTTCGGATCTAGCGGTCTGGCCATGCCAGCCACCTCATCAGGAACAGCTACTATCGCATCCAATGATTATGGTTGACATCAAAGGGTTGACTTTAATGATGATGATCATAATCATTGTCCTTGTGGTTTCTGACTCTAAGGATGCTCGATGCAAAAGCCTGTACCTGGGGCTACCGAATGTGTAGATGCCCTCGATTCGACTGAACTGCCTGCTGGTCAGTCATCTGTTGAAGGCGGGGAAAAGGTTGCGCCTAGGGAAGTGGCCGAGGACGCCGCAGGTGCGGGCGGCCTGATCTCCATACCAGGGAACCCACCATTCAAGTGGAAAGGACTCATGCTCGAGCAGTAACGCTCATGGGGAATGGATGCCCTGCCTCAGGGCGCCAATTTGTCCAGGATTTGCTCACGGCACACGCTGAGCACTTCATCAGCAAGTGGTGAGTCGTCCGGACAAGCGCGAGACAGAATCAAGGCGCCGAGGGCGTGTGCGAAGGTATCAATGATTTGCGCACGACTTGCTTTCGGCTCGTCATCCTTGCCCTGTAAAACCTCCAGCAGCTTTTCAATCCCAGCCTCGTAAGCTGCTTTGATGTCATCGGACTGTCGAGCGGCGTCTCCGCCCAGTGCTGCTAGGGTGCAACCTTTCCCTTTCTCATCGCGGTGCTTGCGGGACAGGTAGAAATTGACGAAGTCAGTGAGGTCGATGCCCTGCATCTGCTCGACCGTCTTGTTGATTCCGCACGTCGCGGATTCACCTATCAAATCCGCCTTGGATTTGAAGTGCTTGTAAAAGCCGCCATGGGTGAAGCCGGCAGCTCCCATGAGGTCTGCAACACCCACGCCGTCGTAGCCGCGCTCACGGAATAGCGTGGAGGACGTTTCCACGATATGGGCCCGGTTAGCTTGTGCCTGGGCCTTGGTGACCTTCATTTCTCTGCTCTCTTCGCTATCAAGCCAACCAATATCATACATTGATGACGTTCATAATCAAAGTTGTTGACTGGAATGATGATGATCATCATCATTAGGTCATGTCTTCCGCTGAGAGAGCAAAACGTCATGAGCTATACCCATCTCACCGTTCCAACCCGCACGGTAGAAGTAGGCGGCGACACCTTCACCTACCGTCGCTGGGGTAATCCTTCTGGTGTTCCCCTGGTCTTCATCGCCCACTTCCGTGGCGGGCTTGATCACTGGGATCCGATCATCACTGATGGTCTGGCTGCGGGACGTGAAGTGATCCTGCTGAACGGTAGGGGTGTAGCGTCGTCGTCGGGTACTCCGGCCACGACCATTGAGCAAATGGCGGATGACATTGCAGCAGCCATCAAGGCTTTGGGACTGACCCAGGTCGACCTGCTGGGCTTCTCCATCGGTGGTCTGCAGGTTCAGGAGGTGGCTCTTCGTCACCCTGAGTTGGTACGCAAGCTTTTGCTGCTAGGCACTGGTCTGCGCGGTGGTGATCCAACCATGGCGGAGGGTGTGAGGGAGGCCGCTTCGAACCCCGTTCCGGCCATCGAAAACTTCCTGTTCCTCTTCTTCGGTCGTTCGGAAGCAGCCAAGAAGGCGGGCCTGGCGTTCTGGGAGCGCCGTAACCAGCGCGCCGATCAAGACACCCCAAGCTCGATTGATGTCGCCATGGCACAGGGCGCTGCTTTTGCAGCCTATGTCCAGTCGGCACAGGGCGAGAACCGCTTCTCTTACCTCAACGAGCTCAAGCAGCCTACCTTGGTAGTCAATGGCGTCGACGACG
This sequence comes from Pseudomonas sp. NPDC089392, assembly GCF_044749595.1. Taxonomy (NCBI): domain Bacteria; kingdom Pseudomonadati; phylum Pseudomonadota; class Gammaproteobacteria; order Pseudomonadales; family Pseudomonadaceae; genus Pseudomonas; species Pseudomonas sp. NPDC089392. The sequence goes on along the minus strand of NZ_JBIVIF010000023.1, from coordinate 5,545 downwards.
TCATGATTCCTTCGATCAATTCATGGAGCCTGGTGCAGAACATCCCGAATGCCCAGCTGCTGATCTACCCGGACTCCGGTCACGCCGCTCACTTCCAATACCCCGAGCGCTTCCTGAAACACGCTCTCCAATTCTTGGAAGAGTAAGGCCACTCTCACCTGGGCTGCTGGGGGCGCGTAAGCGTCTTCAACAGCCGTGTGTTTGAAATCTAATTCGTAGCATCGGAATGTTGAGAATGACTGAGAAATCCGTATTTGAGCCCTACACGCTTGGGGCAATCACCCTTTCCAACCGTATCGTGATGGCGCCGCTGACGCGCAACCGAGCGGAGGAGGGCCTGCTACCGAGCCAGTTCGCCGCTGCCTATTACAGCCAGCGCGCTTCTGCAGGGTTATTGATCACTGAAGCTACCCAAGTTTCAAAGCAAGCTCAGGGCTACCAGAACACGCCCGGCATCTTCACCCAAGAACAGGTGAACGCTTGGCGCGAAGTGACCGACGCCGTCCATGCTGAGGGTGGTCGTATCTTCCTTCAGATCTGGCACGTTGGCCGGGTATCGCACGTCGTCTACCAGGACGGCCAACCGCCTGTAGCACCTTCTGCAATTCGAGCTGCTACCAAGGTCTCCGTGAATAACGAACTCGTGGATGTCTCCGAGCCTCGTGCGCTTCTTGTCGAAGAGCTTCCAGGCATTGTCGAAGACTTCCGACAGTCTGCAGCTAATGCCATCAAGGCCGGCTTCGATGGGGTCGAGATCCATGCAGCCAACGGCTACCTGCTGGATCAGTTCCTGAAGGACAGCGCGAACAAACGTACCGACGCTTATGGTGGTTCGGTAGCCAACCGAGCACGGCTCGTTCTGGAAATTGCCCAGGCGGTGGCATCAGAAATTGGCGCCGAGCGCACGGGCATCCGCATTTCGCCTGTCTCCCCGTTTAATGATGTTTCCAGCACCAACGCTCAAGAGCAGTACGACTACTTGGTCGACAAGCTCAATGAGCTTGGCCTGGTGTACCTCCACGTTATTGAAGGCGTAGCGGGTGGCCCACGTGATATTGCTCCGTTCGATTACGCCAGCCTGCGCAAGCGCTTTACAAACACAGTGATGGTCAACAACGGCTATGACGTGGAGCTGGCTTCTTCTCAATTGGCAGCAGGGCAAGCAGATCTGTTTGCGATTGGTCGGCCCTTTATCGCAAACCCTGACTTGGTCGAGCGATTGAACTCCGGTGCTGCGTTGGCCAGCTTCGACTCCGCGACCCTCTACGGCGGCGGTGCAGCGGGTTACATCGATTACCCGACACTGGAAAACGCTTAAGCCCAGCGCGTCCATCTTCAATTCGAGATCATTGATATGACCCAGTACATCGCCGCACCCAACCAGACCCTCGAGATCGATGGTGTTGCCTTCGCTTACCGTGAGCTCGGGCGCAAAGGTGGCGTTCCCCTCATCCTCCTGAATCATTGGGGAGCCATTCTCGACAACTTCGATCCACGCATCGTCGACGAGCTGGCTAAGCATTACCATGTGATCGCTACGGACTATCGCGGCATTGGTTTGTCTGGTGGTGTTGCGCCGCTCACCGTCGCAGAAATGGCCCGCGATTCCGTGGCGTTTATCAAGGCCCTGGGTTTCGACAAGGCCGACCTCTTCGGCTTCTCGTTGGGTGGCTTCGTTGCCCAGGAGATCGCGATCACCCAGCCTGGTCTGGTACGGAAACTGATCCTGACCGGCACCGGCCCTGCCGGGGGCAAGGACATTGACCAAGTCGCCGTGGTTTCCATGCCGCTGATCCAGAAAGCGATGTCCGAAGGAATTGATCCGAAGACCTATCTCTTCTTCACGTCGAGCGAGGCGAGCCAGCAGGCTGCTAATGCTTTTCTGAATGCCATGCTTGAACGCCAGAGCGACCGCGATGTTCCTGTCACTCAGGAAGTCTTCGGTCGCCAGCTTCAAGCCATTCAGGCCTGGGGGCAGCAAGCTCCACAGGACTTGTCTAGCCTGGATATTCCGGTGCTTATCGCCAACGGCGACCAAGACATCATGGTTCCGTCCGCACTTAGCAGCGATATGGCAGAGCGCATTTCTGGCTCTACGCTGGTTATCTACGAGGATGCTGGTCACGGAGGGATTTTCCAGAACCATGCTGACTTCTCTTCGAAAGCTCTCGCATTTCTTCGTGACTAAGACAACCGCTGCCAGGAGTCGGACAAATGAGTCAGCCTACTGCAATCGTGTTCGGTGTTGGCACTACCCGAGGTGTCGGTGGAGCGGTCTGTAAGCGTTTTGCCCAAGAGGGGTATCACGTCATTGTCACAGGCCGAACCTTGGAAAAGATCGAGGAAGTCGTTGCAGGCATTTGGAGTTCCGGCATCGGGAGCGCTGAAGCGTTGCAGACTGATGTCACCGTCGAAGAGCAAGTCATCGCAGCGTTTGATCTTGCGATGTCTCCAGGCGCGGGCCGAGCCCCTGCCGACGTCGTGGTGTTCAATGCGGGCAATAACGCCCTGATCGATTTCACTCAGCTCACGGCCAGCCAGTTCGAGGACTTTTGGCGAGTAGGCTGCTACTCGGGCTTCCTCGTTGGCAGAGAAGCAGCCAGGCGGCTGGTTCCTCTGGGCCGAGGCACCGTAATTTTTACCGGTGCTTCTGGAAGCTTGAGGGGCAAGCCTGGCTTTGCCCACTTTGCCGCCGCCAAGGCGGGCTTGCGAATGATTTCCCAGAGCATGGCACGCGAGTATGGGCCTAAGGGCATTCATGTTGCTCACGTCGTGATCGATGGCGGCATCCTGGGTGACCGACTGCGAAATGCCGCCCCGGCCAGGGTGGAGAGCCTCGGGGAAGAAGGGCTGTTGGGATACGAGGCGATTGCTGAGAACTACTGGACGTTGCATCGCCAGCCACGATCCGCCTGGACTCAAGAACTCGACCTCAGGCCGTTCAAAGAAAGCTGGTAATTCTTGTTTTATGTGTATGTCCAGACCGTAGAGCGACTTAGAAGGCGTTTTTCGGCTCGATGACAAATATCAAAGAGTAATTGGAATTTTATTGATATGAGAGCTTTGACTTTTAAGCGCTACGGGAAATTACCAGGCATTGGATTTACGGAAGTCGCTAGGCCTTCGATAAAGCCGGACGAGATTCTGGTTAAGGTTTATGCGGTAGGGCTAAATCCTATTGATAACATGATTCCTACTGGGATCTTCAAGGAAGTCTTGAAGTTTGAAATGCCAGGCACCATGGGCAGCGACGTTGCGGGTGTCGTTGTAGGTGTGGGCAGTGCCGTCACGAAATTCAAGGTTGGCGACCAAGTTTTTGCCAGCGTATTCGACCTGGGCGTGGGCACCCTTGCTGACTTTGCAGCTGTTCCGGAGTTTGCAGCTGCTCATAAACCAGAGAGCCTGAGCTTTGTTCAAGCAGCTTCTCTTCCTATGGTCGGCCTGACTTCATGGCAAGCACTGAGAGAGCGCGCCAATCTGGAGTCTGGACAGAAGATATTCATCCCTGCAGGGTCAGGAGGTATTGGTACTTTCGCTATCCAGCTTGCAAAATACATCGGTGCTAAAGTCGCAACAACTACCATTGCTGCAAACTCTTACCTAGTACGTAGCTTGGGAGCTGATGAGGTAATCGATTACAAAGCGCAGAAATTTGAGAATGTTTTGACTTCCTATGATTTGGTTCTGGGTACTCTCAGAGGCGATGAAGTTGAACGGTCTGTAAGTGTCCTTAAGCCTGGTGGTAAAATCGTCTCCCTTATCGGCCCGCTGGACAAGGCCTTCGCTGAAAAGCGTGGGATGAATTTTATCTTCAAAGTGATCTTTTCTCTAATGAGCAGGAAGATTAAGAGCCTTGCCAAAAGGCACGGGGTAAGTTATTCCTTTTTGTTTGTTCGCCCCGATGGTGCTCAGCTTAAAGAAATCGCTGATGTTATCAGTGCCGGCTCAATCAAGCCGGTCATTGATAAGGTATTTTCGTTCGAAGACGCTAAGGAGGCGCTAGCGTATCTGGCGCAGGGGCGAGCGAAAGGCAAGGTTGTTGTCCAGATGAAGTGAGTGGAGCGGCCAGGTGCCCTCAGGGTGGCGTCAGCCCGAGCCGGAAGCGGATCGCACCCTTCCATAGGACTCGGTACGTGAAGCACAAAGGGGAACGAAAGCTCCCCTTTTTTTAGGCTGCAGTTTAGTCCAGCTGCGGTTTGTTCAGCCGTTCCGCCTTGGTAGTGATTCGGCAGTCAATAAGCACACGAACGCAGTAGCCATCGCGCCCACGAGCATGACCCCAAGCACCGTATACGGGGGGGCAGGGCGAGCAGGGTGCCGCAGGTGATGGCCAGGTAGGTGATTGAAAAAGGCGAGACTTGAGTCTACGGCTTCGAAATAGTCAAAGGCTAATTAAACCGAACGAAGATCCAGCACCAACGTCATATGAAAGGACATCGTTAGCGGGATGCTTTAGGATGTTCCGCCTGTTTCCCTTCACTTTGAGGATCTAATATGTCCCGCTTGGCCGAATTCCGTCAGCTCGAACAGCAACTGGCAGCACAGCTCGCTGAGCTCGAAGCACTCAAAGGTAGCTCCGAGCTGCAAGCTGAAATTCAATTTGAGACCAAACTGCGTGACTTGCTGGCCGAGTACGGCTACAGCCTGCGTGACATCATAAGCATCCTAGATCCTCAAGCCAGCCGTCGTGCTGCTCCTACCGCTGCCGAGAAGACTCCCCGCCGTGCTCGCCAGGTGAAGCAGTACAAGAATCCGCACAACGGCGAGATCATTGAGACCAAAGGCGGCAATCACAAGCTGCTGAAAGAGTGGAAAGCGCAGTACGGGGCCGATGTGGTTGAGGGTTGGCTGGCTAAGTAAGCTGCTTGTCTTGCAAAAGCCTCCTTATTAGCGCAATGCTGTTCACTTAAGCGGAGCAGCATTACGCTCCACTGGATACCGGGTCTTTGACATTTTCACCGCCCTGGGCCTCGCTGGCCTGGGGCGTTTTTTATGAACAGCACACCGATGCTCCCGCGCAACTCCTCTAATTGTCTGGGCGTGTGCGACGGGGATATTCAATCGACGAGCGACCTCCACGATTGGCTCGCCCCTGAAGAGCGCCATGCCGACCACCAGCCAAAGAACCATGTCAGCAGGCAGGCGCCGACGGCGGATCGTGGCCTTAGAGGCATGCCCCTGCGCCACGATGAGAGTCGCGCCTAGCGATCCTTAAAAGTAGTGCGGATTCGAGAGCCTCTTTTCGTACCAGGTTCTTCGTTAGGCCGGTGAGCCCAAGCCGGGTTGGCCACGGCTGGCTTGAGCTTGGGACGCAGCGTCACTCCAAACACCCTTGGACATGGGCTGGTGGTGCAGATGCAGGTGAATGTTGCCCTTGATGTGGTAGTTTCACCCACTTAATAGGCCACGTATGCAAAGGAATTCGTGTGGACAAGGATTGGATCATAGATTGTTGGCGCTGATTGAAAGTTGACCCACCCTGCCGATTGAAAAATGACCCAGGGCTGCTTGCCGATTTTGACCCCGGCAATTGTGGATAAGCCTA
>NZ_JBIVIF010000022.1:16154-102344 GCF_044749595.1 Pseudomonas sp. NPDC089392 | reverse complement strand
TCGATCTCCAGCCATGCACCAAGGCTGCAACCCACCTGGCGCAGGAATAACTGGCCCGAAACAGATGTAGGAGCAGCCTTGTGCTGCGAAGCGCCGCGCGGGCGGCGCTCGATCTGTGCACCACCTCAAATCCCCAGTCATGCACCTGCAAGCCCTTCCCCCACCTCCCCGACAGGCAAATGCAGCCCCTGGCCCGGGGTCAGGACGCTTTCAATGCCGCAGCCAACTCAGCCAACCACGGCTCGGCATCCGCCTCCGGCGTTACCGTCTCACTGGCATCCAGGCGCAGCATCGGCTGCACTTCACGCACACCCAGCTCGGCAAACAGCTCACGCATTTGCTCACCGCCACCGCAGTAGGTATCGCCATAGCTGGAATCGCCCAACGCGATCACCGCGCCCGGCAGGCCACGCCAGGCCGCAGGCAGAACGTCACGAATGCTGCTATACAACGGCATGAGGTTGTCCGGCAGCTCGCCCATGCCGGTGGTCGAGGTCACGGCCAGCAAGGCCTCAGGGGCAAAGCCTTCAAGGTCCTGCAAGGTGGCACGCGCTGCATGCCAAGCCTCCAGGCCTGCGGCCTTGAGTAGCGATTCAGCGTGACGGGCGACTTCTTCGGCGGTGCCGTAGACCGATCCGGAAATAATGGCGACTTTCATCGGGTAGAGGATTCCGAAACTGAGTGAAAACGTAGGATACTAGCATCCAGCGCTGGCAAAAGGCCGCCTCTACCAAAGTCGCCAGCCTCAGCCCTTATTCGACAAGTGGCCCGAACATGATCAACGCGCAATTGCTGCAATCCATGGTCGATGCGTCCAATGACGGGATCGTGGTCGCCGAACAGGAAGGCGACGACACCATCCTCATCTACGTGAACGCCGCCTTCGAACGCCTGACCGGCTACAGCCGTGACGAAATCCTCTACCAGGATTGCCGCTTCCTGCAGGCCGGCGACCGTGATCAGCTTGGCCGCGCGCGCATCCGCAAGGCCCTGGCCGAAGGCCGGCCGTGCCGCGAAATACTGCGCAACTACCGCAAGGATGGCAGCGCCTTCTGGAACGAGCTGTCGATCACCCCGGTGAGGCACAACACCGAACAACGCACCTATTTCATCGGCATCCAGAAAGATGTCAGCCGCCAGGTCGAACTGGAACGGGAACTGGCCGAACTGCGCGCTCGTCCGAAACCCGACGAACGCATCTGAACCAAGTACGCCACGCACGGTCAATCCCGTTGAAGAAATCGCCGCCACCGAGTTCGATCATGCAAGCAGAAGCGCTCCTGACCCAGGACGAACGGGACTTCATACAGAACATGCAGCATTCGCCACAATTGAACCTGGCCGATTCCATGTCGAGCCTGCTGGTCAATGGCGACCGCCGCATCCAAAGCTTGCTCACCCGCTTGGTGGCCAATGAACAAGTGACCTTGCAGGCCCAGTTCAATAACCAGCAAATCAGCTTCCCGCTGCAACTGGTGGAAGACGAGTTCCACGCCCTGCACTTGCAAGTGGGCTCACCGGAAATCTACGAAGACGGCCCCATGCTGCGCCCTTGGCGCCTGACGCTGGAGCAGCCGAGTGCACTGCTCGATGCCCATGAGCAGGAAAGCGGCCTGTGGGTTCGCGAAATTTCGTTCAAGGGCGCGTTGCTGGAAGTCCGTGGTTTGCCGCAAGCACCTGCCCGCTTCGAGTTGTGCTTCGCCCCTGGCGGCATCAGCCCTATCGAACTGCATGGCGTACTGGGCCGGCGCATCGGCCCGGACCTGGCGGCCTACGACTTCAGCCAAAGCCCGACCGAAGAGATCGAGCGCCTGCGCGACTACATCCTCCAGGCCCATCGCCAGGCCCACCCCGAGTTGCACACTCAGGTATCCAGCTGACCGGCCAGAAACTGCCGCAACCGCTGACGCATCACACCACCCTGCGCACCCAGGCAGGCGATCGGGCTGCCCGCCAGGCTGTGTTGCGCCAGCTCCGCCCCTTCACCGGCCAATAACGACGGGCATTCCAGCACGGCCGCCAGGCGCACCAGGCGCCGGGTGAGTTCCGCCGTGGGCGGCTGGTGGGAAAACAACACCAACGCATCCGGCTTCAGCCGTTCGCAGACCAATGCCAGCTCCTGTAGTGGCTGCCCACTCGGCAGCGGCGTCACGCCAATGTCGTCGCTGCCCAAGGTCAGGCTGGTCACCAGTAATTCCAGCTCGTGGCTCTGCCCCGATAATGGCGCCAGCAATACCGTGCGGCTACGCGCCACATGGGCAAGCTGCAAGCGGGCAAACACTCGGCCACGAAGGAACTGGTCGAGGAACAGCCACTCGCTGGCCTGCCCGTAGCCGCCCTGCCCAACCGCCAGGTCGTGCCACACAGGCATGAACACCTCGGCGAACACCTGGTCCAGGATGCTGGCGGCAAACACCTCGTCGAACAGACGGTCCAGGCCCGCCAGGTCAAAGCGCTGCACCGCCTGGCGAATTTGCTGCTGCCAGCGCAACCAGGACCCCGTCAGGCCGCCAGCCTGCCTGGCCAAGGCATGGCCACGGGCGAGGATGCTGCCCACCTTGCTCACCGTCACACCGCGCTCCAGCCAGCCGAGGATGCGGCGGATATCATCGATGTCGGCCTGAGAGTACAGGCGATGGCCACTGTCGGTGCGGGTTGGCTGGATCAGGCCATAGCGTCGCTCCCAGGCGCGCAAGGTCACCGCATTGACGCCCGTCAGGCGGGAGACTTCACGGATCGGGAACAGGTCCTGCTGCACGAGGCCCGCATCGATCTCCGGATTACGTCCCTGTTCGTTCATCTGCACGAGATACCCTGTGTGCGGAAGTTGAATGCGTAGTCTACTACGACAGCAGCGTTCACAGGACTGCAACCGTTTGCCGGCTGACATTTGCCGAAGATCGTACATGCGCGATAATCCGCGCCCGATTCTTGCATGCACGCCTGCGTCGCCCACCACCCCGGGCCACGCAGCCAAAGGGGCCAGCTACCCGCCAGCCCCGTTGCCAGGAGATACACGATGTCTACCCCACCCGTCACCTTGATGGTGTCGCGCCGCGCCGCCCATGGCCGCTACCAGGACCTGCTGGCCTGGCTGCATGAAGGCGAGCAGCTGGCCACCGACTTCCCCGGCTACCTCGGCTCGGGCATCCTCGCCCCGCCCCGCGATGGCGACGAATTCCAGATCATCTTCCGCTTCAGCGACGAACCCACCCTGCATGCCTGGGAACACTCCGCCTCGCGCCGGGCCTGGCTTCAACGCGGCAACGGCCTGTTCGAGCGCCCCAAAGAAGCGCGCGTAAGTGGCATCGACGACTGGTTCGGCACCAATATGGTGCAAAAACCGCCACGATGGAAGCAGGCTGTGGCTATCTGGCTGGCTTTTTTCCCGGTCTCACTGGCGTTCAACGTGGTGTTCGGCCACTGGTTGGCAGCCCTCGACCTGGTGCCCCGGGTACTGCTCAGCACCTTGGCCCTGACGCCGGTGATGGTGTACCTGTTCATCCCTCTTTCCACCCGCCTGCTGGCCGGTTGGCTGCATGCCTCCCCAGCCACCGCCGGTGCCTTGCGCAGCCGCTGAGGCCAGGCCATACAACAGGGAAACAGTTCGGGTATGCTGGGCGGCAACCAAAGGACAGACAAGTTGACCGCCCCGAACATGAACAGCCCCATTCTCGTTACCGGAGCCAGCCAGCGCGTCGGGCTGGCCCTGGCCCTTGAACTGGCACAGGCCGGCCATACGGTGGTCAGTGCCAGCCGCAGTGTCCAGCCACAAGCGGCCCACCCGAACATCGTGCAGTTCCAGGCCGACCTGTGCCAGGCGGCCGACCGCCAGGCGCTGATCGACTACCTGCACAACCATTACGACGGCCTGCGTGCCATTATCCACAACGCCTCGCTGTGGCTCGACGATGGCCTCGACAACCTCGAGACCATGTTTCGCCTGCACGTCGAAGCGCCCTACCACCTCAACCTGGCCCTGGGCGACCTGCTGGCCAAGGTGGAAAAGGCCGACATCATCCACATCTGCGACGAGACTTCTTCACGCGGCAGCAAAAGCCACATTGGTTACGCCGCCACCAAAGCCGCGTTGCAGAACATGGTGCTGTCGTTCGCCGAAAAATATGCGCCCAAGGTGCATGTGAACGGTATCCTGCCCGGGCTGCTGATCCTCAAGGAAGGGGGCGATGAAGCCTACCGCCAGCAGACCCTGAAAAAGGCCCTGCTGGAATTCGAACCCGGCGCCGGCCCGCTGATCGAGACGGTCAAATACCTGCTCGCCAGCCAGTACAGCACCGGCAGCCAGGTGGTCATCAACGGTGGCCGCCACCTGAAGAATCGCATGACCTGAGAGACGCCCATGACCCCACAGCAACAGCTCGAACTCGAAGCCGCCGCGTTCCGGCGCCTGGTCGAACACCTGCAAAAGCGCACCGACGTGCAGAACATCGACCTGATGAACCTGTCCGGCTTCTGCCGCAACTGCCTGTCCAAGTGGTACAAGGCCGCGGCTGACGAGCGCCAGCTCGACCTGAGCATGGATGACGCCCGTGAAGCGGTGTACGGCATGCCCTACGCCGAGTGGAAAGCCCAATACCAGAAAGAAGCCAGCGCCGAACAACAAGCGGCGTTTGAAAAAGGAAAACCCCGTGTTTAGGCGCTTGCTAAGTGTTAGCTGTCAGCTAGTTTTAGATTTAAGGAGCTAAGCGGCTACAAACCAGATGTACTAGCCGCTCTCTCTGAGACCTTTCGATAAGAATTTTCGATCTTTCAGAGGGAGGGCTAGCTTTTGGAACTCGTCTGGGCGACTGGAGACTTTGTGATTGCTGGGCGTCCTTACCCTGGCTTTCCAATTCTGCTCTGGGACTCGATGGAGAGCTGCGCTCCAGCAAATGACTTTCTCCGCCACTACCTGCTAAGGGGCGGGATAGGATCAAAAAAATCTTGGCCCAGCACTGCTCGTGCACTTTACGATTTCTTCAGCTTCCTCCAATCAAATGATCTCGACTGGCGTGACGTGGACCGTGGCGAAGCTAAAAATTTGCTCGCTGTCTATAGAGACTACTGCCTTATCGATTACTCACTGGCCCGCTCGACCACCAGACAGCGGCTTCTCTACATTTGCAAATTCTATGAACACGCTCAGCTAGCTGGGTGGATACGCAAATTACCATTCCGCCATGAAGAGCGGATATTAAAGCAGGCGCCAAGATATTTTGCACACCTTGATGCCAAGGGAGGCAAAGTTTTCGCTAACGATATAATGCCACCCTTGCACCGAAAACTTCCAAAGTTTTTGACCCTAATCGAGGCAAAGAAATTATTATCAGCCAGTGAGAATCCTCATCACCGAATGATAATTAGGCTGGCTCTGCAGACTGGTCTACGTCGAGAGGAAATCGCAACATTTCCTCTGAGTTACATTTCCCACTCACACAAAGCCGAATCAGGCGCTCGAAACTTTCGTATCCGTCTAGACCCCTTTGATGGACTCGGCATGCTCACAAAGGGTAGTCAACCCCGTGATATCTACGTCAGCAACCGACTCGTAAATGATCTCTACCGATATCTAGTGCAGGTCCGAGGCGAGCGAAGTTCATTGAGCCATGAAAGGCATGAAAACCTGTTCCTCAACCAGTTCGGCGTACCATTTTCGGCCGATGGAAAAGGGATAGAGCGCATTGTACGCAGCACAGGTGAAAAGGTCGGCATACGCGTCCATCCACATATGCTTCGCCACACCTATGCAACCCATACCTTATCGATGCTTCAGCGTAGTGCTGGCGATATAGACCCATTGGTATTCGTGCAGAGACAGCTGGGACACGCATCTATTCAAAGCACAATGATATATCTGCACTTGGTCAACGAAGCAGCTGACAGTGCCGTCCTGGCCTACGACGATGAAATAAACAGTTTCGCGGAATCAATCTGATGGGAAAGCGAAAACTTTACATTAGAACTCAAATGCACTCTGAAAGAGCTACTCCAAGCGAAGCGAGATATAAATCGGAAGAATTTGAATTTAATTGTAGATTCATTCCCCCAGCCATCAGGCACGTAGACTGCGGGATAAACACCACTTCCTACCGAAAACTTGACTTCTCGCCTTGGTATGATGTAGGCATAGACTCTATTACTTACGCCTTCCAAAATCAAATAGAAAGATTTCTAACATCCCATGACAGCTTCATCGAAGTCGCCACCGTCGTAAATTATTGGCGCAATGGAGTAACTAAGTTCCTTGAATTTCTTTTGATACGAAAGAAATTCTCAATTAATGATTTAACGTTATCTCACATAGATCGAAAGTTGATGGACGAATTTTTAGCCCATCTTGCTAGAAAAACAGAGTCCAAGAGTTATCAAAGGGGTATTTACGTAGCTCTTAAGGGTGTGCTAACTGCGTTAGGACAGCGCGGAATTATAACGCTAATCCCTGCTGGAGATGAAGCTACATTCCCCCCCAATCCATTCCCGCATCACAATAAAAAAGTTAGTGGCGAAACAGCGTTACCAAAAGCTCAGCGTCAAGCCTTCACCAGCGCCGTCAAGCATGCGGCACTACCCATTTGGGATGCGGATGAGCCATTGACGTGCGACTTATTATGCTATGCGCTACTTATCATAGCCTTACATACTGGTCGTAATACTACAGCTCTATTTGAAATGGGCCGGGACTGTCTTCGCTCCCATCCTAAAGAAAATACAAAATTTTTAGTACTATGGAAACGGCGCGGACACAATACTAATAAAGTTGCTTTACGTGGCAACTCTGAAGACAAACAAGCAATGGAATCCACCCCGTCCGTCAGAGCAAACATTGAGCAGTTGATTCTGCAGGTCATTGCCAAGACTGAAGAGTTGATTCCCGAAGCCCCGGATCATTTAAAAACCAGGGTGTGGATTTATCGCGTGCGGGGAGGTAAGGATTCCGGAAAAATAAGCACGCCGACAGGCAGTGCGATGATGCGTGCTTGCCAGAAGCTCGTAGCAGACTATGATCTTACAGACGTTGACGGTCAGCCGCTGCGGATTAATATCTCACGCCTACGCAAGACTTTCGGAAATCGCATATATGAATTGACTGGTGGTGACCTAACAACAACAGCCATTGCGCTCGGTAATACGCCTCAGGTAGCAGGGAGAAACTATCTAGCTCCTAATGAAGACTCAAAACGTAATTGGCTATTCATGGGAAAACTCTTGGTACAAGAGTTGCTTTCTGGGAGCATAGGAACAACCTATAAAAAAACTCCCACGGGACGCTGCAGTGACCCTATAAACGGCCAGTATGCCCCTAAAACAGCTGGCGCAACGTGCACAAATTTTCTAAATTGCTTACGCTGCAAGCATTACGCTGTAACAGCTGAAGATTTGTATAAACTTTTTAGTTTTTATTTTCGGGTTTTCGCTGAACGTTCGCACATGGATAAACGACGCTGGACTAAGGAATACGCACACATACCTCGCCTAATTGACAACTACATTGTGGCGGAAGGTTTGAAGCGTGGTATTTTCAAAAAGAGCCAGGTTGAAAGTGCTCGTGAACGTGCAAAATCGAAGCCGCATCCTTTTTGGTCATATGATGCAGCACTAGCTATCTTAACGTGAGCGGAATGATGGACATTAATCAATGGGACGCTATTGAACTCCAGCCTTCTGATTTACGTGAAACAGAGGAAGATCAGCGTAAGACGATGATCATCACTGGCACAAAGATATTTGACAAGTGGGTAGTTCTCAGCAGATACGAGGACGATCGATGGCAAATGGAGGGGATACCAAGCAATGCACGTGCATCCGATCGTCACATTGATTTTTTGAAGGTCCCGCAGTTTTTTAGACCGATAATGAAGCAAATAATGTATCGTTATCTGAGACGCGGCCGTGAGAAACAAAAACGCCCGAGAGGAATGGCCGCAATAAGGCTATTTCACAATATTAAATTATTTCTACGCTACGTTGAGAGCCTTGGAATAAATGATCATAGAGCAATCAGCAGCTTTGTTTGTATTAACTACATTCAAAAATGTAAAGATGAGCGCGTGAAGGCGCGTAAAAACAAACCACTTTCACCTGCAACGTTGGCCAAACGTTATGCAGCCGTGCAAGCGCTCTATGAATTGAGCCAATATACCAGTGCTCCTATTCCTCAGCCCCCTTGGCCAAAAACCTCAACTGGTGCAATGGCGGCAATGGCGGGAATAAAGGCTCAACCTCATGCATGTACCACTCCACTGATGCCAGACTCGGTATTCTGCGCTCTATTTGAGAGGGCCTATACGCAGGTGCTAGATGGTTCCCACCTGCTGGACATCCGAGATGCAGTCGAGAATTATATAACCGAAAATCAAATTGTGAACAGTTGGTCTGTAACTAAAGCCAAAAATAAAACTCTTGCGTCTTGGGGCTGGAAAAAGGGCATTGCTGAGTTCAATAAGTCGCTGATAGATTTACGAACTTCATGCTACGTCGTAATTGCCTCTACTTCCGGCTGCCGCAATCACGAAATAGCTGACATGAGGCTTGGGGCTCATCATTGCACAGAAGGGGAGGACGGATTGATTTATCACTGGTTACGTTCGAATTCCTCAAAGACCGAAACAGGTACCCATGACTGGATGATCCCCGAGGTTGCCGCCCATGCTATTCACCTTATGGAACGGTGGGCCATACCGTACCAGGCATTAATTTCTGCAGAAATTAATCATCGATCTCATATAGATCCACTCGACCCAGCAATCGCCCCAGCGATCAATCACCAAAATGCTTTGTTTCTAGGATTGTATAAGCGAAACAAAAATGAGGCCAGAGTGCTTTCTAACTCAAGCTGGGATGATCAGCTAGAAAAGTTTGGCAGAGCTGCTGGACTCGATTGGACCCTCAACAGCCACCAATTTCGTCGGAAATTTGCCAACTACGTGGCACATAGCCAATTCGGCGATCTGCGTTACCTCCGTGAGCATTTTGCACACTGGAGCATGGATATGACTCTTGGCTATGCTATGGACGGCGAATGGGGCCAGCAGTTTGACCTCGAGCTTTACGATGACATCCAATCCGAACTCACGGATATTAAAGTACGCACAGTAAGTGACTGGATATCTGACGACTCTTTGGCCGGAGGTTATGGGCAATCAATCAAACGTTGGCAGCGCGATCCAGCCAACCTTGCTTTGTTCAAAGATCATCGAACGATGGTACTCACCATTGCAGAGAGCACTTCAATTCGTAGCAATGGCCATGCATGGTGCACCGCAGACAATGATGCCTGCATAGGAAATACATCAGAAAGGACCCGTTGCGGCGATTGCAACAACGCTGTTATAAGTCGAGCGCATTTAAAGTTATACAGTCACATGTTCCGCACCCTAAAAGAATTGCTAAAATGTGACGACATTGGAGAAGGCGGCCGATCACGCGTCATGCGTGACTTGGAACGCTGTCGCAGTGTTCTCTTGCAGCTCGGATTTGACGCAGAGGGTAATGAAAATGGGAACTAAAAGTAAGACAGCTGACGCTCGCGAGAAGGATCTAATGCTCGCGCTGAAAAAAATAGAGCACGGTCGATCCAAAAAGGGAGAAACAAAGTTAACTATCGCTGCTGTAGCTCGTGAGGCAGGTGTTTCTGCAGCTCTAATTCACAATCATTACCCGGCAGTCGCTGAAGCGGTCCGAGAAATTCAAGGTCGTTCTAGTCGCGCACAACGCGATTTGAAAGCTCAAAAATTACATACTGAGCGACAAAAAGTACGTGCACTGCGCGAGGAAATAGCAAAACTTCGCTATAAAATCTCCATGCTTGCCTCATTAAATGAAGTGCTGATGAGCGAAAACCAAACCTTGAAAGCTAAGCAGCATGATGACAAGGTCATCTCTATGCGCTCTAAAAACTGAAAAGCTCGTATTCTGATCAGAAATAATATCTGGCACGCCAATTAGCTTAGGAGCTAGTAACACGCGCCAGTTAATAACACCTCGTTACTTCCTACTCGCCATCTGCTGAGCCACAATCTCCAACCGCAGCTAACTCCTGTTGCAAAATAAGTCTGTAGTTTTGACTTACAATACTCCAATCCATGAAACGACCTTGAGTGAAGCTCATGAAACGATCTAACAAGTCTCTAATGAATGGCTGATAATCTCCCCCAAACGCAGACATTCGTTGTGCCGCACGGCCCATATGACGAACCGCGGCCGCCAAACGAAACTCCCCATTACACTCATCAGACAGTTCAAGATAGAGACCTAAACCATGGTTAAAGACATGGGATGTATATGCAATGCAAGGACTGAAACGCGAGCGGATTGCCGTGGACTCTCGCCCAAACATAGTCAGAAGATGCAGATACACAAAATCCAATAGATAATCCAGGCGACCTTCCGGACCAAAGATTTCGCGCCCATGAACTTCGATTATCTTGAATAAGATGAGTCCTGCAAGCGAGTCATGTGTGCTGGACAGCCTGTATAAGTCTTGGAAGGTGACAGGCAGAGGTAATGCCCCTAAGGCATAGAGGACCAGGGAATGACGTCTTTGTGCGAATTCAAAAGGTGAGCCGTTCATGGCCCGATGTAGCACGGCCTGGGTGTTCACCAACGGATGTCCGTTCACTCTATGTAGAGCTATGAACGCCCCGTCCATGCAAAACCACGGAATATTATTCGCAACCGAGAGCTGCATTGCGTCAAAAACGGTAGCGTCTACACCGTCTTTAATAGTCAACATTTCCAATTCAGCATCATGAACAAGCGGCTGAATAACTTTGGCATTTTCTAGTATAAGTTTCACTGCCTTAATAACATGCGCATCTCGTTCCTTCAGATCTGAAGCCGTTGTTCGGGATAGCCTCCCCGCCTCATTTACGCCTAACATCATGAATTTGTCGTCAGTGATCTCGTTCAGAAATTGCTCTAGGGCCTCTTTTGTAGCGGCGGGCAGAACAAAAGTTATGCCGCTGTCGAGCAAGCATTGCGCAAGATTAGTAATCGCTAGGTACCCAATGCCATATGCGTCCAAGACGACCGCCAAAGGCTCAACCTCTCCTACGTCACTCAATGCGGATTTGGGAACCTTTGGGTCGCTCCAGCAATTCAGAGCTGCTTTGAAAGCATCGGATGGATACAGGGCATGGCCTCGAAGATAGAGTGGAATCGCATCCATCGACTGTAAACGCTCACGCCGCTCCGCACCTTCAGCCATTTTTTCTTCTAATAAAGGAATGAACTCGGCAGGGTCAGAAGGCATCTGCATCATCACGAAGCAATCACGCCCATCGTTATGCTGATGGCGCAACTTCAGTGCAATTCGCAGACAAGCAATATACGGCGGCAAACGTTCCTCTAGCTTAAACGTCGCCATATTCAGATTCTCACTCTCGCCTGGAGACAGGCTGAGCAAGAGCTGCCCTACTTGGCTAGAGCCTAACAGTGTACATTCGCTGCTATTGTGATCGTCTTCCACAATTAGCCTTACCAGTCTCTCACGCTCATGGCAGTACTGGACCGCATCAACGCACTGCTCCATTGATGGGGAAACATCTATGGGCTCGCTCCGTCCAGTCGCCAAGCCAAAATGGAAATTTACAAAGTCCACTGCGTGTTTGCGCGGAGCTCTAATCATCCACTCGACCCAACGCCCCTCAGCACGTTTGAAACTCCCGGCCCGGCTTAGGAAAAAGAGTATGCCTTTCACTTCACGGGAAGGGCGTTCAAAAAGCGAATCCGGAATTCGCAAATGGAAAGCCCGCTGCTCCTCAAGGGTACCGTACCGATCAAGAAGATAGCAGCCCCGGTACCAAGGCCACGGAGACTCCGGCGCGAGTTTGATCATCGCGTCACTGAGCTCGATCGCTTGAGCCGTATGGCCGGTCTGTTCAGCTTGAACCGACTGCAAGCTCAACAAGGGTACAGACCGATCAGCGCCACGTATCCTCGCCAACAATTCGTTGAAGGTTTTGTTCTGTCCAGCCTGTTGCAAACATTGCATGTGGACCAAGACATAATGAGACGGCCATAGCTCATGGCTAGGAATCAGGGGCGTGGTTAGCTTTAGAGCTTTGTGCGGTAAATCGGCAGCAGTGAGCCTCTCAGCCAGATCAAATACGCTTAATGGGTTGAGCGAAGGCAACACTTCCGCCCACCGGGTAACAAATTGGTCCATCTGCTCACTGATATCTTGGCGGTGTGTAAGCGAATCACTATGGCCATTGTGTTCATATATGCAGGCAGCCAGTCTGATATATGCTTCTTCCATCTCCGAAGCATCGGAAAGGATCCGCTCCTTCGCAAGCCACTCTGCGAGTTCTGATGAATTTGCAAGATTGAAGAAGGGCCCTACCTGCTCCAGC
Source organism: Pseudomonas sp. NPDC089392 (assembly GCF_044749595.1). Lineage (NCBI taxonomy): Bacteria > Pseudomonadati > Pseudomonadota > Gammaproteobacteria > Pseudomonadales > Pseudomonadaceae > Pseudomonas > Pseudomonas sp. NPDC089392. The sequence continues at coordinate 89,991 of NZ_JBIVIF010000022.1, read as the reverse complement.
GGATGTGGGCTACTTTCAAGAAACCGCCGGCACCACGCCGATCGCTTTTTGGGATCCTCGCATGCTTCCTTCATGTCAAGATCAGCTTGCTCTAAAATCGAACTTTCCCCAGCAAGCGCTTTGAAACGGGCGATCTCATCAGATCGATTAGGATCCATATGCTGAAGATTTTTTTTCAGCGCTTCGAACAGCTTTTCACATTCTTGGCCGTGATAAACCTTCAAAATTGAGCAACCGAGCTCATGCGCCCTCCCATCCGTACCGGACTCATCAAGAAGAGCAATGACCGAATCCCTAAGGCCATCAACTCTGTCTTTAACTTCAGGTCGGTGTAACCAAAGGTGATAGTCAGCAATGTCCGGATTTAGGCAGAGGCCGGTTGCCATCGCTAGCAGCACCTTGGAGTTGTACGAACCGTACAACGTATTCAATCGGTCGGCTGCACGCAGCGATAAACTGCCATTCTCCAGCCGTAGTGCACCCCCCACGATACCGGTCAATACAGGTTCGGGGGGGAAGCCCACCAATGCCGCCTGCAATTGCTCTTCATCCGCGTGATAACGCATGAAAGCTTCTTTAGCGTAGATACCAGGCGCAGCTTCCTCAAGGTAAAGTGCTCGGGCATCATCCTCTTGCTTTGTACCGTGAGAAAGCTGCAACAGAGCGGCTTGGCAGACATCCCTGAGAATCGGATTAGTCGCGGTACCAATAATCTTCGCGACAATTACCCAGGCTTTATCACGATCCTGCGCCTCGGTGAGCCCCACCTGTATCGACATGACCTCAGCCAAAGCTGCAGATTCTTGATCGCGCTGCGCAATGGTCTTGAGCATCGCCATCTGAGCCTTAGCCCCCGCGAGATTTTTCTGGCGGAGGCTTTCGAACACCATTTCCATCAACAGTGTTAGATCTTTCGGAGCCAGCGACCGGATCTCATTGATGATCTTGTCACGAGCGACGTTGTCCCCATCACCGCTATGGGATTGCTGAACAGTGTTCACGCTCAGATTCTTCCTTCTATTCAGTTAACGATCTTATTTACGCCAACGTTATCACCGCTACCGCTATGTGTTTGATTAACGTTGGTCACCGTAGCAGGGCCGACAACAGATACCTTGGCGTTGATTCCATGAATCAGCGCACCCAAGTTTTGGGACTGGTCAATTCTCTTTTCAATTGCTTTTTCACTCAGGTCCTCATTGAGATCCAGCTTCGAAAGCTCAGCGGCTACAGCCTCTGCAACCACGTCGTCTTTTAGCCACTTCTCCAGTCGTTCCTTCAGAACGCCTGCGCTGAGTTTCGCGCCGGCTTTCAAGACGTCGTAAACAGTACTTGCAATGACACCGGTAGTGATGAAATCCATAACGGTATTCCTTAACTAATTTGTGAGTGTAAAGGGTCAACGCTATGGAACGTGCTCAAACCTTAGGTTGAAGCGCCTGCTCCAAACCCGCCCCAATAATAACCAGGCGGGCCAGCCCTTAGGCCAGCCCGTATTTGTGTTTTCAGCTTAAATCACGCGGCTTTTTTTTTGATTACGAAATCAACTTCCAGATCCGCGCTGGCCAGTAGGTTCACCAGTGCATCCAGGGAAAATTTGTCGATTTTCCCATTCAGCAGTTCACTCAAACGCGGCTGAGTTACGTGCAGTTGTCGAGCCGCGTCCTTCTGCGGCAGATCCCAAGACTTAATGGTCTTGGTCAGTGCTCGCATGAGCTTGGAGCGCAGCCGAAGGTTCTCGGCTTCTTCTGGCGAATCAACCAACGCATCCCACACGGAGGTAGAGCGTTCGTTTGCCATTATTAAATCCCTCTCAGTACATCTATTGCATTTAGAAAAGTTAATCGAGCACGGACTGGGCCTAGAGCTTTACCCCTCGCCAGTAAGGAAAGGGGTCGGCACTCCCCCCCTGGTTACCGCCAGGGGGTATCGCAGTCCATCAGTCCAACGACTTGTACCGGGCTTTCGCCAAGTCAATGTCGCACTTTTCCGTCTTTTCTGTGGTCTTGCGGAACGCATGCAGGACGTAGATCGCGTCCGGCCGGTTCACCACATAAAACACGCGAAAAGCCCCGTCTCTACACTTGATGCGGATTTCCCGCGTCCCAGGCCCTACGACTTCCATTGGTTTCCAGTCTACGGGGTCGTCGCCTTCCTGTATCAACTCCAGCTGATACCCGGCCCGCTGCCTAGCCACCATCGGAAAGTCCCGGAGGTCTTCCTTACTACTGCCCAGCCACTCGATTGGTTTTAGATCGTCCAGCATTTGTTAGATTCCTTGTGAATTGGGTTGGCCTTTTCGGATGCGCTTTCATCGGTCTTCTCCAGGTCGTTATGGAATGTGCTGATGTACCCGCAGCCTCACTTTGGCTCGCGCAGGGTTTACGACGATCAGCAAGAAAAGGCTATATCGATTCCGAGATAACGTCAAGCGAGTGACGGAAAAATATTCCGGTTTCGATATGTGACAGAAAACCCACGCCGCGAGATGCTGGCAGCTGAAAGCTATGCGGGGGGGTGAGCGAGAGAGGATGGTTAACCCCTAGTGACCCCAAGAGCCCGCCAGAAGTACCTGTTCAGTGAATAGTCGTGGCTAGTCGCTTCTGCCTTGGAGCTGGCTACCATTTGATTCAAACCCTGGTCGTTATAACCTAGCGTGGATCTTTCGGGATCATCTTGAAGAGACATTACGCGGTTCATTACGAGCGCACGCGCTTCTCGTAGGCACTGGCCGAGCCTCTGATCCCTCCCAGTGCGATGCTGCCCGAAGAGCATCCAATGCCTTTTATAGCACCTTTGTAAACCTGTTTTTTTCACTGTAAACCACAGTGGTTTACAGTGAAAAAAACTAGTTTACAAGGCCGTAACGGCGGGGCTTTCCGGCGATTCGATCTCCACCAGCGCCCTCAAATTCACATCATTTTCTGCTCTCGCTCAAAAGCTCATCGGCGCTGAGGTAGAGCTGGTCTTGGCTGTTTTCTCCCCTATCTTTACCTACCTCCAGCTCAGCGCTTGGATGGGAAGCACACCCTGGCTGCTGGCTATGCGATCAGCAGGTCTCCGCGTCGTGGAGCCATTAGAGCCGGGGTTATCCCGTCTGTCGAAATGCCTCTTGCATGCTAGCATTCTAGTGATGCATGATGAATCTATAACTACAAACAAGCGGTGCCCATCATGGTCAGCATTGCGTGCAAAGACTCATCGCCCTTCTCGTCACCCCGGCATGTGACGAAATCCTCCAATGGCTGCCATCGAGGCAACCTTCTCCGACTCGTTTTCCCAGACAGATAAATCCTTTCGCTATCGCAAGCTAGAGGGGTTCCCTTCTGTTTAGTGCCCACGGCCTCTGGCCCAATGAAAATAAGGAAAATAGAAATGAGCATGATGAAAGCTGCCCGCCTTCACAAGGTTGGTCCGACCTTCGAACTAGACTCGATCGAGGTACCTAGACCCCGTGCACATGACGTGGTGGTAGAGGTGAAGGCTTGCAACTTGGTACCTAACCTTCGCAATGTCATCGAGAGCTACTCCACCTGGTTCCCCTACCTCCCGCTTCCGAAGCTGCCGGCGGTTTACGGTTTGGATGCTGCCGGCATCGTTAAAGAAGTGGGTGAAGGCGTGCACGGCATCAAAGTCGGAGACCGCGTGTACGTGAACCCCGGCCGTAGCTGCGGCTCCTGTCATGCCTGTCTGCGCGGTCAGCACATCAACTGCACCGCATTCACCTTCCAGGGCTACTTCGGGTTTGGCCCAGGCTCCCAAGAAATCTTCGAAGACTACCCCTACGGCGGATTGTGCCAATACATGACCGCGCCGGCGTCAGGCTTGGTCAAGCTCCCGGAAGCGATCTCCTTCGAGCAAGGATGTCGGTTTGGCTATCTCGGCACCGCGTATTCGGCCCTTCGAAAAGCAGACGTGTGTTCTGGTCAGTCTGTGCTGATCAGTGGCGCCACCGGAACGCTAGGACTCGGGGCCGTCCTGCTTGCCCTGGCCATGGGGGCTACAAAAATCTTCGCGATGGCCCGAAACCGCCAATTGCTGGAGCGCGTACGTGCTCTCGCCCCAGATCGCATTTTCACGATTTCCGTCGGCGATGAGCCACTGGGTGATTGGGTTCGGCAGCACACCGATGAGCTCGGTGCTGACGTCTTCATCGACGCGGTTGGCCCGGGTGCTCCTCATGAGCTTACCGTTGAGGCGATTGGTGCGCTTCGCCGCGGCGGTCGCATGGTGGATATCGGCGGGATGTCTGAGGACCTGCCGGTACCGATGTTCAAACTCATGTGCTTCCAGATCAGCGTGATCGGCTCCCTCTGGTTCACCGTGGCAGAAGGTCAGGACATGGCCGAAATGGCTGCCGCTGGCACATTAGATCTGTCGGTATTCGACCAGGAGGTGTTCGCCATCGAACAGGTCAACGAGGCGATGGATGCAATAGCAGACCGCAAAGGCGGTTTCACCAACGTTGTTATCAATCCCAGCCTGACCTGAAGTGCAGCGCCGCTCAATCGGCGGCGCTCAATCGGAGACCGAACATGAAAGTGAGACGAGTGGTTGCGGGTACGCAGAACGGTAAAGCTGTATTCCTTGCCGACGGTGTGGCGCCTCAGACGTATGAGTACAAAAAGATTCCAGGATTCGCTACCTCTTTGATCTGGCAAACGGTGGCATCTCCGACCCTTCCTGAAGCATTTCACGACCCGGTTCAAGCCACCTCTTCTCTGCTGCCACAGCCTGGAGAAACTAAGTGCCTGGCGGTGAGCTTCCCGCCTGACTCAATCTTCCAGTCCTCGGATTTCAATCCCGAGGAAGCTCATGCTGAGCAGCAACGCCACCTGCTTGGGCTTTATGAATGCTTCGACCCAGCGCGACCAGGTATGCACGCCTCCCCGACGATCGACTACGGCATTGTGGTCAAAGGTCCACTCATTCTCGAACTGGGTGACGGCCAGATCAGGGAGCTCGCGAGCGGAGACATCGTGGTGCAGCAAGGCAACATTCATGCTTGGCGAAACCCTGGGACCGAACCTGCACTGGTTACATTCGTTCTGATTGGTGCCCACTCTCAGCGGTAAAAATTACATAGGATAATAACAATGAAAAATTATGTAACTCGCGTTGGCGTTGCCAGCGCGCTCGGCTGCTCTTTGCTCGTTTCTTCGCTATGTTACGGCACTGAAAATGGGGATACCGTTTGGCCGCTGGGCGTACAGACCGTTCTTCCAGCAATATTGCCTCCCCCAGGTGAAACCTCTTTGTACAGTTATACCGCCTACTACAAGGCGGATAGCTTCAAAGACAACAGTGGCAAATCTTCTGTCCCTGGATTCAGCCTCGAAAACTTTGTTCAGGCCATTCGTGTGGTACATACATGGGATGTGAAGTTTGATAGCGGCGTTACACTCAGCAGCGGAATCATCGGTTCAGCAAACAAGATCAAGGTTGAGGCGTTCGGAAATAGCGATATAGACTCAGGCTTCAGGCAGCTGTACCTAACCCCTCTCTATGTCGGCTACTCGCCTTCAGAAAATTTGCATTTGCTAACCGGATTCAGCGCCTTCGTCCCATTGGGTAACTATGACGGCAATAAGTTAGCGAATAGTCCGACGGGCAATGCGAGCTATACCCAGGAATTCGACTTAACCTGGTTCCCCCACCCTAACTGGGAGGTCTCGATTGCTCCCACCTTCACGATCAATGCGAAGAACGACGACACCGATTATCGCTCGGGCAACGTGTTCAACGTTGACTACCTGCTCGGCTACAGGCTGCAGTCGAATCCCAAGGTCCAGTTGGGCTTAGTGGGTTATTACACCAAACAGGTCACCGACGATCGCTACGACCATGGTGACCTCGATGATGGAAATCGGCTGAGTAAATTCGCCGTTGGCCCCCAAATTTTCTATGCGTTCGATCAGAAATCAGGAGTCGTCCTCAAGTGGATGCGTGAGACCGCGGTCAAAAACGGCCCAAAAGGCGACTCGGTATGGCTTGAGTTCGCCTTCCCACTATGAGGCGAGCTTCGCATCCTCAGGCATTTTAGATACGACATCCTTGGCCACACTGTGAATATGGCTCGCAGCCGCATTGGCTGCGGCCTTTTTGTTTCGGGTTTTCAACGCTGCAAGAATCTCATCGTGCTCATCAGTAGCAGCATCCAAATGCACTTGGAAGCCACAGGTCTGCACGATGAAAAAGTCGGACAGCTCAAAATTGGCGACTTGGCGCGCCGAGAGTATTGGCGATTTTGCCATTGCGTGCAGCAGGCGATGGAATTCGACGTTCAATGTTCGATAGCTGTCCGCGGCATCGCTGTGAGCTGGGTTGATGCTTCTAATTTTGTCGTTGATCTCAGACATACGGAGCACATCATCAGGGGACCCACGTTCAGCAGCAAGCCCTGCGATGAGCGCTTCGTTGTTCGCGAACATCTGGTAGAAGTCATCAACTTCCAAACGTGTAGGGTGCACAACCTCACATCCAACCTGGGCTGTGATCACAACAAAGCCCCTCTCCTGCAGGCTATTCAGCGCGGTCATGATCGGCTGACGACTGACACCAGTCTCTTCGCCAATTTCCTTGACCAGGATTTTTTCACCGAACGCATACCTACGATTCAGTAGGCGCTCCAAAATGTGCTGGTAGATAGCGGTCTTCTTGTTTGCCACTTGCATCGGTGTGGTTTTCCTAGGACTGAATGCGCGGTTCAACATTTCGCTAACTGGCTTGCATACTAGCATTTCGGATAGTAAACCAGATTTTTGCATCCATCGCTTAGTCATCCGTCGCGCCCCATTCTCAAGCCAAGGATCCGGCCGGCGATGAGCGGGCATCGTCAAGCTTGCATGCTAGCATTCTAGCGTGCATGATGATTAGGCAGACAAAAACAAATCTACCTGCATGGCGTTGCCCCTCTGCCCCTGTTGGGAGTTGAGGAGACGCTCATGCCGTCCCAGTGCGAGGCGGCCTGCACTGGGGCACGACGTGAAGGTTTCGTATCGATGAACGCTTACCTGCATTGCCTATCGCACACGCCCCTCATTGGGCATTTCGATCCGCCCAAGAACGTGCTCGATGAAGTAGATGAGGTGGTCCGCGCTGCTCGTGCACGCATCGCCGCTTTCGACCCTGAACTCGTAGTGCTTTTCGCTCCAGACCATTACAACGGCTTCTTCTACGATGTTATGCCCCCTTTCTGCCTGGGCACGGCGGCTGAAGCCATAGGCGATTTTGGCTCGCTTGCCGGTACCCTCTCTGTGCCCAAATCTATCGCTGAAGCTTGCGCTGATTCTCTGCTCAGCAATGGCATCGACATGCCTGTTTCGTATCGCATGCAGGTCGACCATGGCTTCGCTCAACCGCTCGAATTTCTTCTTGGCGGTTTGGACAAGTATCCGGTCTTGCCGATCTTCGTGAACTGCGTGGCCCCGCCCCTGCCTACTTTCGAACGAGTCAGATTGATGGGTGATGCGGTTGGTCGATTCACCCGCACTCTGAACAAGCGGGTGCTGTTCCTTGGGTCGGGTGGCCTCTCACACCAACCGCCAGTTCCAGAGTTAGCCAAAGTTGATGCTCGGATGGCTGATCGGCTCATGGGAAGTGGCCGCAATCTGCCAGAGGACGAACGTACTGCTCGCACTCAACGAGTGGTCATTGCAGCTGAGCGGTTTGTCGAAGACCAGACCACCCTGCATCCGCTGAACCCTGAGTGGGATCAGTACTTCCTCGACGTTGTTGAGCAGGACCTGCTAAGCGACCTAGATCAACTTCCCAACGCACATCTTTCCGAATTGGCCGGTAAATCCACGCATGAGGTCAAGGCTTGGGTCGCTGCGTTCTCAGCACTCGCTGCCCACGGCGCATATACCGCGACAGATCGCTATTACCGAGAGATCCCGGAGTGGATCGCAGGCTTCGGCTCTATCAGTGCGCACTCTCAGCGCTAACACACCTTCACGGAGAATCAATCGTGACTGCAATTACTGAAAAAGGCACCAGCAAATTCGTTCGCATCCAAGACGGCGAGCTGGATCTGAATATTCATTACAACGACTGCGGTGAAGGCAAAGAAACGGTTGTCATGCTGCATGGTTCCGGCCCTGGTGCTAGCGGCTGGGCTAACTTCAATCGCAACATCGAGCCACTGGTAGAAGCCGGTTTCCGGGTCATTCTCATGGACTGCCCTGGCTGGAGCAAAAGTGATTCCATCATCAGCACCGGCTCTCGCTCCGATCTTAATGCCCGGGTTCTGAAAGGGTTGGTCGATAAGCTGGACCTGGACAAAGTACACCTGCTCGGCAACTCCATGGGTGGCCACACTGCCGTGGCGTTCACGCTGACCTGGCCTGAGCGCGTAGGCAAGCTCGTGCTTATGGGCGGTGGCACCGGTGGGGTCAGCCCATTCGTGTCGATGCCAACTGAAGGTATCAAGCTGCTGAACGGACTGTACCGCGAACCAACGATCGAGAACCTCAAGAAGATGATGAACATCTTCGTCTACGACACCAGCGATCTCACGGAGGAGCTGTTCCAAGCACGCCTCGACAACATGCTGGCTCGTAAAGATCATCTCGAAAACTTCACCGCAAGCCTCGCTGCGAACCTCAAGCAATTCCCCGACTTCGGTCATCGTCTCGGCGAGATTCAGGCCGAAACCCTCGTAGTTTGGGGGCGCAACGACCGCTTTGTCCCTATGGATACCGGCCTGCGTCTGGTTGCTGGCATTCCCAATTCTCAACTGCATGTCTTCAACAAATGCGGCCACTGGGCCCAATGGGAACACGCGGACAAGTTCAACCGCATGGTTCTCGACTTCCTCACCCACTGATCGAGGTCAGCATGAACATCACACAAGAGACCCTTGAGCGCTTGGCGGCTGATCTGCGCAGAGCTGAAGGAAAGGGCGAGCCTGTTGGACCACTGCGTGACGTCATCGGCGCCACGAATGTGGAAAGTGCCTATGCGATTCAACGCCTGAACCAAGCCTACGCCATCGCCAATGGGCAACGCCTGGTGGGCCGCAAAATCGGCTTGACCAACCCTAAGGTCCAAGCGCAGCTGGGCGTAGACCAACCTGACTTCGGTTGCCTGTTTGCCGACATGGCGTACGGCGACAACGAAGTGGTTCCGTTCGAGCGTGTTCTTCAGCCCAAGATCGAGGCGGAAATTGCACTGGTTCTGGAGCGCGACCTGCCTAGCGCTTCTACAACCTTTGCAGACGTCATCGCCGCAACTGGCTGGGTTCTCCCGGCGCTCGAAATTGTCGGCAGTCGCATCGAAGGCTGGAACATCAAGTTCGCCGACACCGTAGCTGACAACGCATCAAGCGGGTGCTTTGTACTCGGTGGCCCTGCGCAGCGCATTGATGGCCTGGACCTTCGCGGTGCAACGATGCGCCTCTCCAAAAATGGTGAGGTCGTGAGTTCCGGAAGTGGTGCTGAGTGCCTGGGCAACCCGCTGAATGCGGCCGTTTGGCTCGCCCGCACAATGGCTGAGTTTGGTGAGCCTCTCAGAGCAGGCGACATCATCCTCACTGGCGCCCTGGGGCCAATGGTTGGCGTAAGTCCAGGTGATCATTTTGAAGCCGAAATTGAAGGCCTTGGCCGCGTCGGCGTGTCGTTCAGTGTCGAGTGATGGAGATCTAGAAATGACAACAAAACGCAAAGTCGCCATCGTCGGCTCCGGAAACATCGGCACCGACTTGATGATCAAGATCCTGCGCAATTCAAAGCACCTGGAAATGGCTGTGATGGTTGGTATCGACCCTGCTTCTGACGGCCTTGCCCGCGCAGGTCGAATGGGCGTCGCTACTACCCACGAAGGTGTCGCGGGCCTGGTCAAAATGCCAGAATTTGCTGAAATCGATTTCGTCTTCGATGCAACCAGTGCCGGCGCACATGTCAAAAACGACGCCATGCTGCGTGAGTGCAAGCCGGGCATTCGAGTGATCGACCTTACTCCGGCAGCTATCGGCCCTTACTGTGTGCCGGTCGTGAACCTTGAAGAACATGTCAACGCGCAGAACCTGAACATGGTTACGTGCGGCGGGCAGGCAACTATTCCGATGGTTGCTGCGGTATCGCGTGTTGCCAAAGTGCATTACGCAGAGATTGTCGCATCGATTGCCTCCAAATCGGCAGGCCCGGGCACCCGGGCCAACATCGACGAATTCACCGAAACCACCTCGAAAGCCATCGAGGTGATCGGTGGTGCAGCCAAAGGTAAAGCCATCATCATCATGAACCCGGCTGAGCCTCCTCTGATGATGCGCGACACCGTCTACGTGTTGTCTGAAGCTGCGGATCAGGATCAGGTTGAGGCCTCCATTGAAGAAATGGTTGCCGCAGTGCATGCGTATGTCCCTGGCTACCGCCTCAAGCAGAAAGTGCAGTTTGAAGTCATCCCTGAGTCTGCCCCACTGAACATTCCTGGCCAAGGCAAATTCAGTGGCCTGAAGACCTCAGTTTTCCTTGAGGTCGAAGGTGCTGCCCATTACTTGCCAGCGTACGCAGGCAATCTCGACATCATGACTTCTGCCGCGCTGGCTACCGCCGAGCGCATGGCACAGTCCATGAGCCAGGCCTGAGGAGCGCAGATATGAACGGTAAGAAGCTCTACATCTCGGACGTGACCCTGCGTGATGGTATGCACGCCATTCGTCACCAGTACTCACTGGATCAGGTCCAGGCCATCGCTCGTGCACTGGATGCCGCCAAGGTCGACTCGATCGAGGTCGCGCATGGTGACGGCCTTCAAGGCTCCAGCTTCAACTACGGCTTTGGCGCGCACACCGATATCGAGTGGATCGAAGCTGCCGCCGACGCAGTGAAGCACGCCAAGATTGCAACGTTGCTGCTCCCAGGCATCGGTACTCTGCACGACCTCAAAGCAGCCTATACCGCAGGCGCTCGCGTTGTTCGTGTCGCCACCCATTGCACCGAGGCAGACGTCTCCAAGCAGCACATCGAATACGCCCGTGAGCTCGGCATGGACACGGTTGGCTTCCTGATGATGAGCCACATGCAGACCCCCGAAGGGCTCGCGAAGCAGGCAAAACTGATGGAAAGCTACGGTGCCACCTGCATTTACGTCGTCGACTCCGGCGGCGCGATGAATATGGATGACATTCGTGCCCGCTTCCGTGCAGTCAAGGCAGTCCTCGATCCGGCCACTCATACCGGTATTCACGCGCACCATAACCTGAGCCTCGGCGTTGCCAACTCGATCGTCGCCGTCGAGGAAGGCTGTGACCGCATCGACGCGAGCCTGTCGGGCATGGGCGCCGGTGCTGGCAATGCTCCCTTGGAAGTCTTCATTGCAGCCGCAGACAAGCTGGGCTGGAACCACGGCACTGATCTGTACGCTCTCATGGACGCAGCAGATGATTTGGTTCGCCCACTCCAGGATCGTCCTGTACGCGTTGACCGCGAGACTCTCGCTCTCGGCTACACCGGCGTTTATTCGAGCTTCCTTCGCCATGCAGAAGTTGCAGCTGCTCGCTATGGCATCAAGGCAGTAGACATTCTGGTCGAGCTGGGCAAACGCCGTATGGTCGGTGGCCAGGAAGACATGATCGTCGACGTCGCACTCGATTTGCTGAAGCGCTGAGTTCGCAGACAGCTCCACGCAAGCTGTCTGCAGCAATCCCCTCCCGCAAGGGAGGGGGTCTATGACACAACAATAAGAGAGATCACCAACATGAATGCCTCGCAGACTCCCTACTCGCAGCACCTCCGAACACGCAGTGATCAGCCCACCTATTCACTTTTCGTGAGTGATTACTGAGCTGATGTAACTCCACATCACTGGCGCTACTAAAACCAAAATCACGTGTTTTCTGAAGACCTTTTGAAGGGCTTCGGAGGGGGTCGCTATGACTGACAAAACCGATAAGACCAAACTTTTCATCACCATCGCGCTTTGCTTCCTCGTTGCACTGATGGAAGGCCTGGATCTCCAAGCTCCGGGGATTGCGGCGCACGGCATGTCTGCCGAATACAGCTTGGATAAGCTGGAAATGGGCTGGGTCTTCAGTGTTGGCGTCCTGGGTATGCTTCCAGGAGCATTCGTTGGCGGGCGTCTGGCTGATCGCTATGGCCGGAAAAAAGTGCTCATCGCCTCTGTTGCACTGTTCGGCATCTTCTCTCTCGTCACAACGGTAGCCTGGAGCTACGGCGCGTTGTTATTCGCCCGGTTCCTGACAGGTGTGGGCCTGGGTGCATCGCTGCCTAACCTAATTGCACTCGCTTCTGAAGCTGCTGGTGAGCGCATGCGAGGCACAGCAGTCAGCTTGATGTATTGCGGTGTACCGCTGGGAGCCGCGTTGGCAGCCGCCATTGGTCTACTGGATTTCGGAGCTGGCTGGAAGCTCGTCTTCTATGTCGGCGGCATTGTTCCTCTGGTCATTGTCCCCCTGCTGCTTCTTTTTCTGCCTGACGTATACAAGCAAACAATTTCAGCTACCTCCACTATCGAAGTTCCCTCCACCAAAGCCATTTTGGTTGAGGGCGGTGCGCTGAAGAAAACCCTGCTCCTGTGGGTCAGCTTCTTCTTCACACTGATGGTCACCTACATCCTGATCAACTGGCTCCCGAGCATTCTGATCGGACAGGGCTTCAAGCCGAGCGAGGCAAGCGTCGTCGTATTAGCCATGCAGCTTGGCGCGGCCATGGGCACGTTGATGCTCGGCGTTGCGATGGATCGCCTACCTATCTGGGCGATGTCGGCGCTGGTATATGGGGGCATCCTGATTTCTCTGGCCTGCCTTACAGTGGCGGCCTCACTCCCTACCATGATCGGTGCAGGATTCTTGGCAGGCATTTTCACAACGGGTGGCCAGTGTGTCCTTTACGCCCTAGCTCCGCAGTTCTATCCCGCTAATGGGCGGGCTACCGGGACCGGTGCAGCACTCGCAGTCGGCCGTATCGGTGCCATGACCGGTCCACTCGTCGTAGGAAAAATGATGGTCCTTGGGGCCGGTGCGGGCGGTGTGATGTTGGCCTCGGCACCGGGCATCGTTCTGGCGGCTATCTCGCTGCTTTATCTCTCATCGCTGAAAAAACGCCCTGAGCTCAGCGCCTCGGTGGTTTGACCGGGATTGCGTCATCACAAAAACAAGAAAGAAGACACGACATGAGCAAATCAAAAAAAATTGCATTCGCAGGGCTGCTGGCTGCACAAGCAGCTTCTCTACAGGCGGCCGGCTTCGTGGAAGATTCGAAAGCCAAGGTAACACTGCGCAACTACTACTTCGATCGCAACTACATCAACCAGACACCGCAAGCTGCAGCGCGAGAGTGGGCCCAGGGTTTCATCGTCAACTTCAATTCGGGCTTTACAGAGGGGGTTGTCGGCTTTGGATTGGATGCCCAAGCCATGATGGGGTTGCGCCTTGACTCCTCACCAGATCGTGCCGGCACCGGCCTCTTGCCGTTCTCTGCCTCCACTAGGGAGCCAGCTAAGGACTACTCCGAGCTAGGGCTGACAGCGAAGGTCAAGGTTTCCAAAACTGAGCTTCAGTATGGGACCGTAAGCACGTTTTTACCGATCGCATTCGCAAGTCCAACACGGCTACTGCCCCAAACCTTCCGCGGCACTTACCTACGCTCGCAAGACATCACAGATCTTTCTCTGCACGCGGGTTGGCTGGACCGAATCAACCTGCGGGACTCGACTGACTACCAGAAGATGCGAGTTTCAGCTCCAAACGGACGCTTCAACGGGGCTGCGGAGTCTGATGCGTTTTATTTTCTTGGCGGCGATTACGCCTGGTCGAAGAACCTCACGCTCAAGTATTACTACGCAGAGCTCGAAGACATCTACGACAAGAACTACCTCGGTTTCGTGGACAACCGTGAGCTGGGCCCAGGGCGGCTCACTTCCGACTTCCGCTTCTATGATTCCAAAGACAGTGGATCCGCAAAAGCAGGGAAGGTTGATAACCGCAACACTGCCTTGATGTTGACCTACCAGCTCGGCGTCCATCGTTTCGGCGCTGGCTACATGCAGCTGACCGGCGATACCGCAATGCCATATCTGTTTGGTACTGAACCGCTGGTGATCACGGAAGGCACACTGAGCTCGGAGTTCCTGAATCCCAAGGAGCGAAGCTGGCAGGTCAAATACGATTATGATTTTGTTGGCGTTGGTGTTCCTGGCCTGAAGGGGATGTTGCGTTACGTCAGCGGGGACAACATTGATCTTCCGAATCTCGGCGGCAACAAGCTCAAAGAGTCGGAAAAAGACGTTGAGCTTTCCCATGTCATCCAAAGCGGCACGTTCAAGGACGTGGCATTCCGGGTCAGACACGCTTGGTACCGAAATGATTTCGGCCCTGGAGCAACGCACCGGGATGACAATGAGCTTCGTGTGAACATTGATTACACCTTTGCCCTTTGGTGAAGCCGACGTAGCTCCACTCCCTACGCGCTGCACCCTTAGCCACGAACTCACCTCGTGGCTTTTTTTGGGCGTGACGAAAGGCATTTTCAGATGATTGCGACCAGTCTTCTTGCATGCTAGCATGCAAGTACAAATTGAGTGATCTTGCCTGCCAGCTAATACCGCTGAACCAGACACTCTGATGGCCTGAAAAAAAATACAAGATCAGGAGGTACCATGAATCTCTTCCCCCTCATTCGCATCGCTCGCCCGAGCTGCGGCTCTCAGTAGAGCCTGCCGTTTCTCAAATTTTTTAATGTCTCGAACGCCAGGTCGGTGCTGTTTCGTGCTGGCTGGCTTTGGGACCTGTCGGACATGTTCCGGGCTTGCGTGCAAGTTCAGAGCATCAACAAGTAATGCCTGGAGAATAATAAATGACTACCTCCACTAGCTTCGATACCGACGTACTGGTGATCGGCACTGGCCCAGCTGGTGCAACTACTGCCTTGGCGCTCGCCACCTACGGTGTGCGGGTCAAAATGGTCACCATGTTCAATTGGCTGGCGAACTCGCCGCGAGCCCATATCACGAACCAGCGCGCCATGGAGGTCGTGCGTGATCTTGGGTTGGAAGAGGAGGTTGTGAGAGCGGCCACACCTTGGGAGCAGATGGGCGATACGCTTTTCACCACCAGCCTGGCCGGTGAGGAAATTGCACGTATGCGCACCTGGGGTACTGGCGACAAACGCAAGGGCGATTACGTCCAAGGCAGCCCATGCACCATGCTGGATCTCATCCAGCCCGAGATGGAATCGATCCTTCTGAAAAATGCCGCGATCCGCGGTGCTCAACTGAGCTTCAACACCGAGTATCTGAGCCATGTGCAAGATGCCGAAGGTGTGACTGCTCGAATGAAGGACGTACTGACCGGTGTCGAATACGAAGTCCGAGCGAAGTACCTAGTGGGCGCCGATGGAGCTAACTCCAAGGTAGCTAAAGAGATCGATCTGCCGATTGTTGGCGAGATGGCCAGGGCCGGAACCGCCTACGTAATCTTCAACGCCGACCTGAGCAAGTACGTCGAACACCGCCCGAGCATCCTGCAGTGGATCGCTACTCCAGAAGCTGGCTTTGGCGAAATCGGGATGGGCTTGCTGCGTGCCATTCGCCCGTGGGATCAGTGGATTGCAGGCTGGGGCTTCGACATGGCCAAAGGCGCTCCAGACCTGTCCGCAGAAGCTGTTTTGGAGAAAATCCGTCTCTTGGTCGGCGATCCAAAGTTGGAAGTCCAGGTTGAGCGCATGTCGACCTGGTATGTAAACCAGGCACATGCCACCGAGTACTCTCGTGGCCGCGTATTCTGCGCTGGCGACGCGGTTCATCGTCACCCGCCGTCCAGCGGTTTGGGCTCCAATACCTGCATGCAGGACGGTTTCAACCTCGCCTGGAAACTCGCTTATGTCCTCAAAGGATTCGCCGATCCGAATCTGCTGGAAAGTTACACCGCAGAGCGCGCCCCCGTGGGCAAGCAGATCGTGGCGCGTGCCAACCAGTCCCGCAAGGACTATGCCCTGCTGAAAGAGTGCTTCAATTTCGGCAATGGCGTGGACACGATCGCCAAGCTGCTAGATCGCATGCGCGACCCGAGCCCGGCTGGTGTAGAAGTTCGTATGAACCTGCAGAAGGCGCTGGAAATCAAGAGTCGAGAATTCAACGCTCAAGGTGTCGAGCTGAATCAGCGCTACGTATCCTCTGCTGTTAAGCCTGACCCAAGAGATGGAGCTGAGCTCTGGGCGCGGGACAAAGAACTGTACCTGCAGGCCACCACTCGCGCAGGCGCCAAACTTCCTCACGCCTGGCTGGTGAACGAGAACGGACATCGAATTTCGACGCTCGATGTCGTAGGTAAAGGGCAAATGACCCTTATCACTGGCCTTGCCGGTCAGGCCTGGGTCGCTGCTGCTGAGAGCTTGAAACTGCCATTCTTGAACACAGTTGTCACAGGCGCAAAAGGTACTGCGGACCTTTACTGCGATTGGCAATCGGTTCGTGAAATTCACGAGGCCGGTGCCCTTCTGGTTCGTCCTGATGGATATATCGCCTGGCGGCACAGCAATGCTGTCTGGTCTGCCGATGAAGCTGCTTCAGAGTTGCAGCAGGCGCTCAAAAGCGTCCTCGGTTAAGTGTTACCTCAAAAGGCCCGGCTCGAAATGCCGGGCCTTCTTTTTATTTGCTCACATCCTCGCAGGAGGCCAACCGGCCCACTGCGCTGGAACGCTTGAAAGAAAAATCAACCGATAAGGGCCCGTGGGCACAGCGGCGAACCTGCTGCTACGCCTTACTTAGGGGCTCAACTGCCTTGAGTGCGATGAGGGTGACTATGGCTAAGGCCGCTGATGTCGTTGTGCAATGCCTGGAAAACGAAGGTGTCGAGTATGTGTTCGGCATTCCTGGTGAGGAAAACCTCGACCTGCTGGAATCCCTGCGCAAGTCGAAGATCAAGCTGGTACTGACCCGCCACGAGCAGTCCGCGGGCTTCATGGCCGCCACCTATGGCCGCCTGACCGGCAAGACCGGCGTCAGCCTGTCGACCCTGGGCCCTGGCGCAACCAACCTGGTCACCGCCAGTGCGTACGCCTACCTCGGCGGCATGCCGATGATGATGATCACCGGCCAGAAGCCGATCAAGAAGTCCAAGCAGGGCCGCTTCCAGATCATCGATGTGTGCGGCATGATGGACCCCATCACCAAGTACACCCACCAGTTCGCCTCGGCCGACAACATCCCGGCCCGTATGCGCGAAGCGTTCCGCCTGGCGGAAGAAGAGAAGCCGGGCGCCGTGCACCTGGAACTGCCGGAAGACATCGCCGCGGAGCAGACCGACGCCCTACCGATCCCGCGCAGCCTGCACCGTCGCCCGCTGGCCGAGCACGTGGCCATCGAAGCCGCTGTAGAAAAACTGCAGAAGGCCCGCAGCCCGATCCTGGTGATCGGCGCCGGCGCCAACCGCAAGATGACCGCCAAGGTCCTCAAGCAGCTGATCGACAAGACCGGCATCCCGTTCATCACTACCCAGATGGGTAAAGGTGTGGTCGACGAGCGTCACCCGCGCTTCCTGGGTAACGCGGCGCTGTCGTCCGGTGACTTCGTCCACCGCGCCATCGAAGCCGCCGACCTGATCATCAACATCGGCCACGACGTGATCGAGAAGCCGCCATTCTTCATGGTCCGTGGCGGCACCGAAGTCATTCACATCAGCTTCCGCTCCGCCGAAGTCGATGCCGTGTACTTCCCGCAGGTGGAAGTGATCGGCGACATCGCCAACGCCGTGTGGCAGATCAGCGAAGCGCTGAACGACACCGCGCATTGGGACTTCACCCGCCTGATGGCGATCCGTGAGGCCAACGAAGCGCAGATCGCCGAAGGAGCCGACGAAAACCGCTTCCCAGTCTACCCGCAGCGCTTGGTCGCCGACATCCGTCGCGTGCTGCCGTCCGAAGGCATCGTCGCCCTGGACAACGGCATCTACAAGATCTGGTTCGCCCGCAACTACAAGGCGCACAAGCCCAACACCGTGCTGCTCGACAACGCCCTGGCAACCATGGGCGCCGGCCTGCCATCGGCCATGGCTGCGCACCTGGTGTACCCGGACCGCCCGGTCATCTCGGTGTGCGGCGACGGCGGCTTCATGATGAACAGCCAGGAATTGGAAACCGCGGTGCGCTTAAACATGCACATTACCGTGGTAATCCTGCGTGACGATGGCTACGGCATGATTCGCTGGAAACAGGCCAACATGGGCTTCACCGATTTCGGCCTGGACTACGGCAACCCGGACTTCGTCAAATACGCCGAAGCCTACGGAGCCCATGGTCACCGGGTAGAAAGTGCGGATGCCTTGCTCCCGCTGCTAGATCACTGCATCGCCAACCCAGGCGTTCATGTAATCGACTGCCCAGTCGACTATAGCGAGAACGATCGTATCCTCAACAGTGAACTACGAGAGCGCGCATTGGCTATCTGATAGACCGGGGCCCGATAGCTCAACACCTAGGCATTGCTGGGTGCCTAGGTGTGTTCAGGCACCGTCGCTCGTGCATCGAATGAGGCATTTCTCCGAACCGCTGCTCCTAGCGAGAGGCAGGCGGAGCGAACGAGTCGATAGCGCACTTAGGGAGAGCTATGGATTCTCTGAGGCCAGCCTGAGTGCGTGCACACGGCCAAAAAGATGCCTCACATTAACTACTTTGACTGCAACAGATCTTTTAAAACTTGGGGTATACTCGGCTGAACAGAACCTTGTAGGAACTAGAAGATGAAGTTCGCAGCTTTCGA
Organism: Pseudomonas sp. NPDC089392; assembly: GCF_044749595.1. Taxonomy (NCBI): domain Bacteria; kingdom Pseudomonadati; phylum Pseudomonadota; class Gammaproteobacteria; order Pseudomonadales; family Pseudomonadaceae; genus Pseudomonas; species Pseudomonas sp. NPDC089392. Next base: position 71,277 of record NZ_JBIVIF010000022.1, on the reverse strand, counting down.
CCTGTCTCGCAACGATGTTGGCTTCTATCTAGCAGCATTGCCTGCCAGCCAGCTTTTTCAAATTTCGCGCGTAGAACGGATCAGCGAGAATCCAGAAGAGGGCTTCCAGCGACAACTGGACGTACCTAAATCGAGAAAAATTGCGGCATATCTTCGAGAAAAAGTCATCCCAGGTGCTATTATCCTAAGCGCTCAGCAAGACACAGACGTAACCTATCACCCAGATTCAAATGAACTGGAGTTGAAAACTCCTGACCGCTCACTTCTGGTTATTGATGGGCAGCATCGCCTTTATGGAGCTCATTTTTTGGCGAGCGAGTATGGTGATGATATTCTTCTACCCGTTTGCATCCTGACCAATCTCTCGCTACTTGCTGAAGTTCAATATTTTATTGATATTAACTCCACACAAAAAGGCGTCCCAAAGACGCTTCGAATTGAACTAACAAAATTCTTGGTCGAGCAGGGATCAATTGAGCAAACTCGACTCAGGCTATTTAAAGAGCTTAACTCTGACCCTGAGTCAGTTCTATTCGGAAAGCTCAGCGCGGAGCAGCGTGGCCCTGGCTATCTCTCCCATGTACCGTTTGAAATCGCCATTAACAAAGTACTGGACCTTCCTCGACTGAAAGGGATGCAGTATGAGGAGCAAAAAGCGCTGATTTCAAACTACTTATATGGAATTGACCACAACCTAAAAGAAGCCAACGTCCCTAACAAGCTGACACAATCAGCATTCTTCCAAGCGGTTTTCCGTGTATTCAATAGCTTTTGCGAGCAAGCATTAATTACCGGGCAAAACTACAGAAAAGAAACCTTCGTTAAGGTTTTTGATTGCCTAAACAAAATTGACTTTGAACTTCACTCCGGCACAAACGAAGACGCCATCAGTCGCTTGGAGAAGGACTTGCTGGATAAGCTGGAGATCTCCCGGTACTCGACCATGGCGAAATCTCTATTCTAATGAAACTAATCAGCCACCTTGAGGACAGCTGTGTTGCTGCAATTGCACGTCTCGCGGGAATTTCGCAAAGGACTGATTATTCCCGCATTACGTATAATGACGGGCTTAAATATTCTATACTCCATGACCCTCTAGTTGAGGTTGCAGTAGAGTCACCAACCAGCTTCTCCATATCTGAAAGGATAGATGGCGACCTTATTCTAGAGGGCCCATCAATATGTGAAGGCAGGCTTGTAGATTTCGTACTAGGTGCAAAAAGAGTAAAAGCACAGTACGATAATTTATTAGCGAGCAAGAATTCGAACGTAAACACCGGCTGGCTGATAGTGACAGCCTACTACTCTGCGTTCTTCGCAGCCATTGAAATGGCCCGACTTCACGGCTTGCTGCCTATGTCGCTCGCATCGGAGGATATTAGGACGCTTCTGTCAAAAATGAGCGGGCCGTCTAACTTAACTCAACAGTTCGCTGACTCACCGCCGCAGAACTTTATCGGAGAAATATCTGGCAATAAAATAATATATCGTTCCAGCGGCGCAAAGCCTCATGTTGCCGCATGGGACCAAGTCAGAAAACATGTACTTAAAGGGGTCGTAGATAAGACAGGCTGGATAGAAGCAGCGATTCTGATATATTTCTTATCTGGCGAAAGGAGCTGGAAGCATCCTAGCGATCTTCGCAATGACTGGAATTACAAGCGCGCAGATTTGTTTATCAAAAACAACCGAGGCATACAGTTTAGAAAGCTCATAGGCAATGCCGACGGCGGACAAAAATGGCTTATGCAAATCAAACATGCAGATGAAGAGAATCAAATCAGCATTCTAGCGGCGCTAGCCGAAACTCTTTGCACGCCAATTACTAAGTCTCTGGAGCGCGTGCGCAACTCTGGGATAATGGAAAGAAGTTTCTGATTTTTTGTCTTTGACTCATCGACGTTTGATTGTATCTGAGGGTGATTCTCCGAATCGTTTCTTATACTCCACAGAAAACCGGCCGAGATGGTTGAAGCCCCACTTCAATGCTGTGGACGATACTTGGACATCGGTAAGATTTTTAGCTTCCAGCTCTCCTCGAACACGCCTTAGACGAATCTCCTTCAAGAACTGCATCGGTGACAGGCCACGGAAACGTTGAAAACTCAGCTGGACTGTTCGAGCAGTCACGCCAGCGTACCTTGCAATCTGCGAGATCGTGAGGGTCTCGTGAGCGTGCTCCTCCATGAACTCCTCAATCATCCGAACAATCGCAGGGACTACCTGCTTTTCGACCAATTCTCGCAGTGTCTCGCTGTGGTTACTTTCATGAAATTCGAGCAAAGAAGAGGCCAGTACCTCACCAATTTGGCTTTGTAGATGCGATGAAATTACTGACTTGGACGATAGCTGGCTATAAGCCCACCCCAGCGTCTGAAGCCAGTTTTGGCCAGCGAAAGTATTCGTGGGCAGGTGAGGCTGAAAGTAAATGTCTTGCTTGATACTCCTCCCGAGCTGACGTTGAAGCGTGGCCTCCAGCAGCGTTCGATCAATGCGAACGAGCAGCTTGTCAGTGCCAGGAAAATGATTGAAGAAGGAGTGTCGATGGTAGTTAAAAACCGTGGCATGTCCTGGGTTGCAACTGAGTCGCAACTGATCACTGATCACGTGCTCATGGCCTGTGAGGACCGACTGGATCAGTACGATGTCATCCAGCTTCCCTGGGTTGATGGCGATTTCCCCCCCAAAGGACATTCTGGCAACCCCACTCTCGCCAGCCGATCGATGAAAAAATCGAGCCTTGAAGTCGGCTCCCTTTTTCTCAAGCCGGTTCTTGCAGAACATGCGCTCACCGCACAAAACCGCCTCCTCTAGGTCGGACGATTCGCATACGCTGAAATCCGCGAGGACCTCATTAGAAGGTATAAATGGGGAGACGTTGGGCCAGGCCATGGAAAGCCCTCCAAAACAGCGATGAGTAACACGAGCAACCTATCAAAAACAGAGATTTGAGGACAACGTCATGGCGACGATCTGCGTCGTCGCCATCTTCCGCCATTAATCGTGCACGATGTGATAGTTCAAGAAGCCGCTGGCATCGGTTTGGATGTCTTCAAGGGCTTGGTTTAGCTGGTCCAATGTGTAGGGCCGAGGTGCCCATTGATTGGTGTCGAGCAATCCCGCTCTGATCAACGCCATCAGTTCCTGCGCTTCTGCGGTGGTGAACCACAGGGAGCCAATGTACTGAAGCTGGGTGCACATGAACGGGTGAGGATCGATCGGAATAGGTCCACTTACACCGCCGATCTGTACGATCTTTCCTCCTGACATGACGGCATTCATGGCCGAAACAGAAAGCTCCGCCGGAGCCTTTGCACCGAGCGTATCCACCACTGCGTCGACCCCGCTCGGAGCCATTTCGCGGATGCTTGCCTGCAAGTCGCTACTCTTGATCTGCAGAGAGCGAATGCGTTTTGGGGCCAGCTCGCGGAGTCGTTCGAGTGCAGTCCTATCTCGCGCTGCCACGATGATGTCCGTCACGCCCATCGCGACTGCGGCAAGCGTCGCTCCGATACCCAAGGTTCCTGAAGCCCCCAGTATCAGCAAGCTCTTACCTGGCATGAGTTCGAGCTTTTTCAATGCGGAGTAAGCAGTGCCCAAGTATCCAAGACGTGTAGCTACCTCGAATGGCAAGTCGTCAGCCAAGGTGATCAGGTTACGTGCAGGCGCTCGAAGGTATTGGGCATACCCAGCATGGCGATACTCGCGGAATACCTCTCTCGAAGACGGGCTGAATCCGAAATAGCCCATGAAGGTGTAGCTAGCGCACCGCGTCGGAAGGCCAGCCAGACACTGCTTGCAGCTGCCGCAACTCAGTCCTGGATTGACGTATACCCGGTCACCTTCCTTGAAATCTTTCACAGAGCGGCCAACCGATACCACAGTACCTGCGGCATCCAACCCGAACACAGCGGGCAGCTCAGGCAGAGGTAGGAACGGGTACCACTCAGGGAAATTTGTGACGACGTTACGCAGATTTGGGATAACACCGCAGGCGGCAGTTTTGATCAGGACGTCATGCTCGCCAACATCTGGAAGCGGAATTTCGTCCACGGTAAATTTGCCACCAACTTCGTGGAGGCGAGCAGCCAACATCGTACCTGGCATGAAACAAACCCTCTTTTTTTCGTTGTCAGGGCTGTGAGGCTCTTGAAAGCCGTTGAGGTATGACCGGCACATCGGCCACAGCTCCAATTATCCGCTCGGCTTCGAACGTGGCTATCCAGGCCCAGTAGCCGCTATCCAGATAGCGAAATTATTTGATATCGCTCGGTGAGGCTTGAATTGGTGCGGCCGGACTTTGAGCCAACTGACGCAGCCAGAGAATAGCCGCGTCAGCATCATTCCTCGGATGCCAAGACATCATGAGTTGGAGAGGCTCGCTTTCAAATGGCAACTCAAACGTCTCGATGGCATCGTTCTGGGACTGAGTAAGCATGCGAGGCATCGTACAGACCAGGTCCGTCGACATCAGAATCCCTGGAACCATCCCAGCGGTCGGCACGGTAAGGTAGATCTTTCGGCTCATGCCAGCGGAGCGCAAATACTCATCCATATACCCCCTAAAGCTCTCTCGCTCAGGCGATACGACAAGATGATTGAGTTCACAGTACCCATCCAGGGTAAGAGGCTCACTTCCACGAGGGTGCCCTTTGCGCTGCGCCATTACGAACTCATCGGTCCTAAGTGCCGTGCATCTCATCCCCAGAGGAACGCCGCGGCTAGAGTCGATCAGCAGATCGAAAACACCTTCCTCCATCTGCCTTCCTATGAGCCCAGGATCAACGGCATTGAGAGACACCTGAATTTGGGTACCAGCGTGCTTGGCGATCGATGCAATCAACGGCTCACAAATGGTGCTTAAGGCGGTATCACAGGCGGCTATCCGGAAGACTCTCTTGTCGTTCCAAGGATCGAATCCCAACTCACTCTGAATGACTGAACCGAGAGTCATCAGGGCTGCACGTAGAGGTCCCCGCAGCGCCAATGCCCGGGCGGTGGGGGTCATGCTCCGGCCTTTTTGAATCGGGACCAACAGCGGATCGCCCATCAGCTCGCGCAAGCGCGAAAGCTGTGCAGACATCGCGGGCTGGCTGATGTGAAGGCGTGAAGCTGCCTTGGTCACGTTCAACTCAGCCAGTAGTGTGTCCAGCGAAACCAAAAGGTTGAGATCAATACGCGACAGGTCCATAACCAATCCATCCCGATGATAGGTCGCATAACGATAAACAATTTCATGGATAGCTTCTTAAGATTTTAATGTTCTGGAAGACCTACGCTAACGGAGATCGACCATGACTAAACAGAAAGTACTGATAACGGCGGGAGCATCCGGAATCGGGTATGCGATAGCCCTGGCCTTCAGCAGCCGCGGCGCTGACGTCACGGTAGTGGACATCGACACTGAAGGCTTAAACCGCCTTCATGCAGAGCATACGAGTATTCGCACCGCGGTATGCGATGTATCTGATCGCCGCAGCCTTGAACTCTGTATTCCAGGCCTTATCGAAGCCATGGGTGGTTTAGATGTGCTCATCAACAACGCCGGGGTATCGGGCCCCACCGCTCCCGTTGAGCAACTTGACCCCGATGAGTGGGACAAGGTCATGCAGATAAATTTGAATGGGACCTTCAACGTTACGCGCCTGGCCGTTCCTGCGCTCAAGCGTTCATCTCACCCCTCGATCATTAACATGTCTTCTGTCGCTGGACGACTTGGTTACCCAGCTCGCTCCCCCTACTCGACCAGCAAATGGGGATTGATTGGTTTCACCAAGAGCCTTTCACGTGAACTCGGCGGGTATGGGATTCGTGTTAACGCCATTCTGCCCGGAGCTGTCGAAGGGGAACGCTTTGAGAACGTGCTCAAAGGCAGGGCCAATTTCAGCGGCAACTCCGTGGAGGAAGAACGTAACAAGGCGCTTTCTGTTCAATCCCTCCAACGCCTGGTGGACCCGAAGGACATTGCAGAACTAGCAGTCTTCCTAGCATCGGACGCAGGCAAGTCAATCTCTGGACAGCTTTTGCCAATCGACAACGACATGCAGCAGACGATGTGAGGTACGACCATGAGCATGCGTGAAAAACTGATTGGAACCTGGGTTCTCGAAACCTATACAGAATACCCAGTGGACGGATCTGCCCCTGTATATCCCTTCGGTGAACATCCTGAAGGATTCATAATCTACTCGGCAGATGGCTACATGTCGGCTCAGTTGAGCATGCCGAATCGGGCATCGTTTTCATCAGGTGACTGGTTCGAGGGCACTGATGCGGAATACCGCTCTCAAGGCCTGTCATACATCTCCTACAGCGGCCCCTTTGATGTAGCCGAGCACTCGGGTGAGCTCACCCACACCATCGCAATCTCGATGTTCCCGAATTGGATAGGCCAGGTGCAGCCGCGAACGGTAAAGCTTGCAGGAGATACCTTGGAGCTGGGTAATACCAGTCAGTACCGCTCAGGTGGAAGTGCAGTAAACGCAAAGATCCTATGGCGTAGAGCGAAGTCGTTGCCTTCCCAATGACCACTGTTGGAACGGAGCTGGTTCAGGGTCAGGAGTGACTGCAGCTGACCCGTTCCAACAGTGGTCACATATTAGTGGATCGAGGTGCCTGGTCGCCCCCAAGCTCTGAGCTGGTAGTCAGTTATCGCCTGAAATTGCGCTTCCGCTATAACACGCAAGCGCTCAATTACCGCGGCAGGCTTACCTGTCGCTTGCGCTTCGTGGTATCGACGCATGGCCTCCACTGCCTCTGCATACGCCTCATGGTCAGGGGGTAGAGGTTTTTCCAATTTGCTCATAAGGTGACCACGCTCTAAGCATCCTGTAAGTCATTCTAGGGCGAATCTCTGTGGCGAGTGATTTGCCCGACACCTGACTACCCCCAAGATGCTTAACATTACGAAGCCCCGCGGTAAATCACCTTCGAATACTCGATGCCGCTCCGAGGATTATTGTCAGGAAAACAGACAACCGTACCATCTCGAAGGGTGAATCTGACTCTCCCCTCCTTCACGGATTGTGCTACCTCGGAGAGATCATCCATCTGCCAGTTATCGTTCCCATTCAACCAGGCGGGCGAAACCAGTTGGAGGCACTCCACTCGGCTTTCATTCTGGTCTGATTCAATCCAGGAGATAAGAGATTGCACCGAGTCGATGAACACGACAGAGCGAGTTTCAAACCCCTCCTCGCACCTGACCAGCGTGACGTGGAACCAGGGTGATACCTGAGGTTTGAGCATGATGTGCCAGCCACGCTGGCCTGGCTCAAGAAACGCAGCCAGGCCTTTGACTTCAGCCCTGCTGTCGGACACGAACATAACGACGCCTCAAAATGAACAGTATACTGTGTAGCGATATACTATTCAAAACGGCTTCATCGTTCCTTTTGCGGGTTGAGCAAATGGAACTGAAAAAGGCTTTTGGTAAAGTGTTCCGCTGGTACCGGACCAAGAACGCACTCAGCCAAGAGGATTTCTCGGATGTCAGCGGTCGAACGTACATCAGCACCCTCGAACGCGGCATACACTCCCCCACGATCGACAGGCTGGAAGCACTCGCGCCGATGCTGAACGTCCATCCAATCACCTTACTGGTATGTACCTACGCAGCCAGAGACGGTGTGTCTCCTGACATTTTGCTGCAAAGGGTGCGCGAGGAAATCGATCACATGCAGCCGCCCTACTCTGCTCCTGAATAAGCAGTAACCGAGTGTCTTCTGCGAAGCATAGTCCGGAAAACAGGCACATCCCGACTTGAGAACAAGTATTCTGGGGCGAGTGAATCATCACAGAAGGGCTATTGCCGCTCTGGTAAATTCAGCGCGGAGCTGCGAGGTGGTTCCTCTCAAAAAAATGGAAAAAAGTACTATTGATAACTCATTGAATTATCGATAAAAAATATAAATTAACTGTTAATAAGGATCCGGAACTCGTGACTGATCTGAACACCCTGCGCGCCAGCCTGGCCGGCGGCCAACACGTTTTCGCCGACACCCTGGCGTTTATTGCCGATAACTACAGCTACCAGCCGCAGGCCTTCAACAATGGTGGCGTGGAAAATGCTGCTGGGCAGAACGAAGGTTCGTGCAAGACCTTGGGCCTGGCCGTGCTGGAAGGGCTGAGCGACCAGGAAGCGCTGCTGGCCTTTGGTGAGCACTACCGTGATGTGCTGGCCACGCCTGAGGGTAGCGACCACGGCAATATCCGTGCGCTGATCAAGCATGGGCTGGCCGGCGTTACATTTGCCGCGCAGCCGCTGTCGCGCAAGGCTTGAGGTCGTCGGGGCCGCTTTGCGGCCCCAAATTATCAAACCCGACATCAATCGATCAGGGTTCCCGGCACTCCCTCTACCAACCCGCCCCGCTCCAACCACTGCAACGCCACCGGCCACAAACTTTCGCGAAACCGATCATGGAAAAACGCGAAATGGCCAATTTCCTCGACTGAGATATCCACAGGCGCAATGCGCAGGTGCTGGCGCTCGGCCCCCTGTAGATAACCCAGCAAACGCTCGGTTGCCGCCACTGTGCCAAAGGGGTCGTCGGTCAGGCTGATGGCCAGCGTCGCCGCCCGCACCTGGGCGAACGGCAGTATTGCCAGCGCCCGCCCGCTGGGCCGCTGCTCATAACGCGGGGTACGGGTGGTCCAGTCGTGCACCACGCCGGAAGGCGTGTCCTCCAGCCAACCCAGGCGATTACCGGGGAAGTAACCGAATACCCGGGTCAGCAGCGGCATCACCACATGCCATTTGCCGAACAATTGCCAGCGCTGGTCGGCGGCGTAATCACGCCAGTAGGCAAATTGCGCGCCCACCATCACCACCCGTCGTACCTGGCCCGCCGACGGCGCCAGGCCTACTGCACAGCCGCCAAAACTGTGCCCTACCACGTCCACCGGCTGGCCTGGGAAGTGTTCTGCCGCATGCGCCAGCATGGCTTCGAAATCCAGCCGGCCCCAGTCGCTCCAGGTGGCCTGAAAACCACGCAGTGAAGCCGGGCGGGATTCTCCGATGCCACGGTAGTCGTAGGTCAGCACATCGCAGCCCTGGGCGAACAGGTAGTCGGCAAAGCGTGAGTAATAGCGGCAGCGTACCGAGGTGGCAGCGTTGATGATCACCAGCGGGCGCTGGCGGTCAGGCAGGGCGTGGCGCCAGATGAAGCCACCGAGGCTGTAGCCGTCGGCTGCGGGGTGGCGAAAGGCAGTGGCGGGTTGGGTGAGGCTGCTCATGGCACATTCCCGGTTGTTGTGCGCCAAAGCTAGCAAAGATTTTATAGCCTGTACCGGCCTCTTCGCGGGTAACCCGCTCCTATAGGCGGTGAAATACCTGTAGGAGCGGGTTCACCCGCGAAGAGGCCAGTACGGCTAAAGCCGATTACAGCTCGACGCAGTCGAACTTCACATCGGTAGCCACGTCTTCGTCGTAGTTGACGTCAGCGCGCTCGAAGCCGAACAGGTTGAGGAACTGCTTCTTGTAACCGGCATAGTCGGTCAGCTCAAACAGGTTCTCGGTGGTCACCTGTGGCCACATGGCCTTGCAGGCGTCCTGCACGTCGTCGCGCAGTTCCCAGTCGTCCAGGCGCAGGCGGGCTTTCTCGTCGACCTCGGCCGGGGCACCGTCAGCGCGGTACATGCGGTCGCGGAACATGCGGTCCAGCTGGTCCTGGGTGCCTTCGTGCACACCCTTTTCCTGCATGATCTTGAACACCATCGACAGGTACAGCGGCATTACCGGGATGGCCGAGCTGGCCTGGGTAACCACCGACTTCAGCACCGCCACGTTGGCGCCGCCTTTGATTTCGCCGGCCAGTTTCTTGTCCAGGCGCAGGGCGGTTTCGTCCAGGTCCTGCTTGGCCTGGCCCAGCGCGCCGTGCCAGTAGATCGGCCAGGTGATTTCGGTGCCGATGTAGCTGAAGGCCACGGTACGTGCGCCTTCGGCCAGTACGTTGGCGCCCGCCAGGGCGTCGATCCACAGCTGCCAGTCCTGGCCACCCATGACGGTGACGGTGTCGGCAATTTCCTGCTCGGTGGCCGGCTCGATGCTGGCCTCGATGATGGTGTCCTTGTTGGTGTCGATGGCGGTCGATTTGTACGGCTGGCCGATCGGCTTAAGCGCGGAGCGGATCACTTCTCCGGTCTGTGGCAGCTTGCGCACTGGCGAGGCCAGCGAATAAATGACCAGGTCGACCTTGCCGCCCATCTCGTTCTTGATCAGCTCGATGACCTTGGCGCGGGCTTCGTCGGAGAAGGCGTCACCGTTGATCGACTTGCTGTACAGGCCCTCGGCCTTGGCGAACTTGTCGAAGGCTGCAGCGTTGTACCAGCCAGCGGTGCCGGCCTTGGTCTCGGTGCCTGGCTTTTCGAAGAACACGCCCAGGGTGTCGGCCTTGAAGCCGAATGCCGCGGTGATGCGGGCTGCCAGGCCGTAGCCGCTGGAAGCACCGATGACCAGGACCTTCTTCGGGCCATCCTCGCGCACGCCCAGCTTGCGGGTGGCTTCGATCTGGTCACGGACGTTGAGCTCGCAGCCCTTCGGGTGAGTCGTGGTGCAGATGAAACCGCGAACCTTAGGATGAATGATGGCCAATGTCTGTACCTCGTCAGGTTTATGCCGGGGAAGCGCCGCTTGGGACGATTCCGATTGATCAGAGGGTGAGACTACCCCCGCAGGTTATCCGACACATATTACGGGGTGATCATGGCGATGCAAAACCGGGGTTAGCCTATGCCGGCCTGTTCGCGGGTGAACCCGCTCCTACAACGACCGCGCAAATCCTGAGACCTGCGCAATCCCTGTAGGAGCGGGCTCACCCGCGAAGAGGCCGGCCCAGACACCATCAATCTGCCAGGAGCGCTTCCTTCAACCACCCCAGAAACTGCCGGGCCAACGGATCATCCTGGCTATCCCGATGCACCAGGCAAGCCCAAGCCGGCCCCCGCACACGCTGCGCCGACAACGCCTGCAAGCGCCCCTCCTCCACCGCCCGCCGCGCCAGCAACTGGCTGACCAGCGCCACCCCCAGCCCTTCGCTCGCCGCATCCAGCAACAGCCCCGGGTCGGAAAAATTCAGCCCCTTGCCCTGCTGCCCCACATCCTCGCCACCCTCCAGCTGCCAGTGGCTCCAGTCCATTTCCCGTTCGCCGTGCAAGGTAGTCCGCACAGCCGAAGATGCCAGCGATGGGTGGCAGGCCGGGTACAGCTGGTCCTGATGCAGCACGCTGAAACTGCATTCAGCCTGGGCACTGAGGTCATCGCGGATGGCCAGGTCGATGGTTTCGCTGGCCATGTCCGGCACCTCGAAACTGGTGAACAGCCACAGGTCGACCGCCGGGCAGCGCTGGTGAAAGTCGGCCAGCCGCGGCAGCAGCCAGTGCCTGGCAAACGCCGGGCTGGTATTGACTACCAGCTGATTGGGCTTGCGGTACTGGTCAAGCCGGCGGATGCCCACCGCCAGGTGCTGCAACAGCGATTGCGTGGTACTGAGCAGGTCGTGCCCGGCATCGGTCAGGCTCACGCCACGGCCACTGCGGTGGAACAGCGGCTGCTCCAGGTAGGTTTCCAGGCTGCGGATCTGCTGGCTGATCGCTGACTGGGTCAGGTTCAGCGCCTCGGCGGCCTTGTGAAAGCTGCCCAGCCGCGCGGCGGCCTCGAAGCCGCGCAGGGCATTCAGGGGTGGCCAGTGTTTAAGCATGATTGATAAGCCTTGCTGATCAGATGTGCGCTAAATCTATCGTTTGTCGCTGGCCAGGCCTAGCCATAGCATTAGCACCAACACCCGCGACGGCGGGCTTCGTTGATAAAAATCCTTAATAGATCGGAGTTCACTATGCACCTGTCCCTCGACAGCGGCTGGCGTATGCCTGCCGAATGGGCCCGCCACGCTGCCACCTGGATGGTCTGGCCGCACAACCAGGCGCTGTGGGAAAGTGGCTGGAACGTGCGCCTGGCCGACGTACAGCAGGACTACGCCCGTGTCGCGGCGGCCATTGCCCGCTTCGAGCCGGTGAAAATGGTCGTCGACCCGTCCGCCTTAGCTAGCGCCCGCGCCCTGTGCGGCGCCAATATCGAGCTGATCGAGCTGGCCGTGGACGACAGCTGGTGCCGGGACAGCGGCCCGAGCTTCATCTGCCACCCGCAACATGGCCTGGCTGGCCTGAGCTGGCGCTTCAATGCCTGGGGCGGTAAGTCGCAACACAGCCTGGACCGCAGCCTGGGGCGGCGTATTCTCGACCAGCTCGGCCTGGACGGCTTCAGCACCTCGCTGTGCAACGAAGGCGGCGCGATTCATGTGGACGGCGAAGGTACGCTGATCACCACCGAGTCGGTGCTGCTCAACCCTAACCGCAACCCTGGCTTGAGCAAGGCCGAGTTCGAAGCCTGCTTTGCCCGCTATCTGGGCATCAGCAAGACCATCTGGCTGCCGGGCGACCCGCAATACGTAACCGGCGACATGACCGACGGCCACGTCGATGGCGTCTGCGCCTTCGCCCGCCCAGGCGTGCTGCTGGTCGACGCCACCCATGACCAGCACTCGGTGTACGCCGAAGTGGTGCGGGAAAACCGCCGCGCGCTGGAACTGGCCACCGACGCCCAGGGCCGCCACTTCGAACTGCTTGACCTGTACGAAGCCAGCGCCGCGGTAGACCAGGACGCCGAGGTGTTCTGTGCCTCCTATACCAACTTCTACATCGCCAACGGCGCGATCATCATGCCGGCCTACGGCATCGCTGCCGACCAGGACGCCGCCGCACAACTGGCCCATGCCTTCCCGGGCCGAGAGATCGTGCCGGTGCGCATCGACCACATTGCCTACGGCGGTGGCGGCATTCATTGCATCACCCAGCAGCAGCCCGAGGTGCAGCCATGAGCCGGCTGCGTATCGCCACCACGCAGATGCCGTGCAGCTGGAACCTGCCCGACAACCTCGAACGTGCCGAACAACTGGTGCGCCAGGCCGCCGCCAAAGGCGCCCAGGTAATCCTGCTGCAGGAGCTGTTCGCCACCCCGTACTTCTGCATCGAGCAGGACCACCAGCACCAGGCCCTCGCCCAGCCTTACCCCGACAGCCCGATCTTGCAGCGTTTTGCGGCACTGGCCGGTGAGCTGGGCGTGGTGCTGCCGCTGAGCTGGTACGAGCGCGCCGGCAATGCCTTCTTCAATTCGCTGACCGTGGCCGACGCCGACGGCCGCCTGCTCGGCGTGTACCGCAAGACCCACATTCCCAACGCCATCGGCTATCAGGAGAAGGAATACTTCAGCCCCGGCGACACCGGTTTCAAGGTCTGGGACACCGCCTTCGGCCGCCTGGGCATCGGCATCTGCTGGGACCAGTGGTTCCCCGAAACGGCCCGCTGCCTGGCGCTGATGGGCGCCGAAGTGCTGTTGTTCCCCACTGCCATAGGCTCCGAGCCTGGCTGTGCCGAACTGGACTCGCGCGACCATTGGCAGGTGGCCATGCGCGGCCATGCCGCCGCCAACCTGCTGCCGGTGGTGGCGGCCAACCGCGTGGGCGAGGAAGTCGCCGCCAGTGACGCAGCGCTGGCCATGCGTTTCTATGGCTCGTCGTTCATCTGCGACCACAAGGGCGCCATGCTCGCCGAAGCCGACCGCAACAGCAGCGGTATCTGGCTGCATGACCTGGACCTGGCGGGCATGCGCGAAGACCGTCTGAGCTGGGGCATCTACCGCGATCGCCGCCCGGAAATGTACGCCACGTTGCTGTCCCTGGACGGCAGCCACCCACACCCCTTGATGAGGGCCTGAGCATGAAACGCCACGTTCTAGCCGCATTGGCGCTGGCCGTCTGCGCCAGCCACGCCCAAGCCGAGCAGCCGGTGCTGCGCCTGTACAACTGGGCCGACTATTTTGCCGAGGACACCCTCAAGCAGTTCACCGCCGAAACCGGTATCCAGGTGATCTATGACGTGATGGATGGCAGCGAGGTACTTGAAGCCAAGCTGATGTCCGGGCGCAGTGGCTACGACCTGGTATTCCCCGGCGATACCGTTGCCGAGCGGCTGATGCGCGCCGGCAGCCTGCAACCCCTGGACCCCAGCCGCCTGGAAGCGCTGGACGATATCGAGCCTGGCCTGCGCAAGCTACATGCTCAGTACCCCAAGGCCAGCCAGGCCACCGTGCCCTACACCTGGGGCACCATCGGCCTGACAGTGAATGCCGACAAGGTGCGCCAGCGCATGCCCGATGCGCCGCTGGACGACCTCGACCTGCTGTTCAAGCCAGAGCTGGCCGCCAAGTTTGCCGACTGCGGCATCTCGGTGATCGACTCACCCGACGAAGTGCTGGCCGTGGTCCTCAATTACCTGGGCCGCGAGCCACGCAGTGCCAAGCGTGAAGACCTGGCTGCAGCCAGCGAGTTGCTCAAGGCCATTCGCCCGTATGTGCGCAAGTTCCAGTCGCAACCAGTGACCGAACTGGTCAACGAGAACCTGTGCCTGTCACTGGGCTACAGCGGCGATGTGATGCAGGCGCAGCGCACTGCCGAGGCCGCAGGCAAGCACCTCGATTTCCAGTACCGCGTGCCGCGTCAGGGCACCACAGTGTGGATGGATACCATGGCCATTCCGGCCGATGCCAAGCACCCGGAATACGCCTATCGTTTCATCAATTTCGTCATGCGCCCGGCGAACATGGCTGCGATCAGCAACTTCACCGGCTACCCCACGGCCAGTGCCAAGGCGCGCCAGGCGGTGGAGCCGCGTATGCGCGACAACCCCGATATCTACCTCGACCAAGCCACCTACGCCCGGCTGATCCCGGGCCGTGATATTCCACAGGCTGACATGCGTGCACGCATGCGCGTGTGGACACGCTTCAAGACTGCACAGGACTGAGCCATGCCAAGCCGTAGAACCTTCCTGCAACTGTCGCTGGCCGCCGGCCTCGGCGCCGGCCTGGGCCTGCCGCTGGGCCTGGCCCGCGCCGAAGAACCGGGGCGCTGGTTCATGCCCGACGAAGGCGAGCCGCAACAACGCGCGTTCATCGCCTTTGGGGCCCAGGCTGCCATCTGGGAGGACTTCACCACCGATGTGCAAGCCGCGCTCGGCCGCATTGCCCAGGCCATTGCCCGTTACCAGCCCGTCACGGTGTTCTGCCGGGCCAGCGAGCGAGCGCTGGCCGAGCAGCACTGCGGCCAGCACAACACGCAGTTTGTCGAGTGCGAACTGGATGACATCTGGATGCGCGACATCGGCGCCAACTTCGTCGTCGACGACGACGGCGCCCTGGCGGCAGTGGACTTCAACTTCAATGGCTGGGGCAACAAGCAGCGCCACCGCAACGATGCGCAGTTGGCCAAGCGCGTTGCCACGCTGGCCGGTGCCCGCTACCAGCGCAGCGAACTGGTGGGCGAAGGCGGTGCTATCGAGGTGGACGGGCATGGCACCGGCATCATGACCGAGAGCAGCTGGATCAACGCCAACCGCAACCCGGACTGGAGCAAGGCCGAGGTCGAAGCCGAGCTCAAGGCGCGCCTGGGCCTGAGCAAGATCATCTGGCTGCCGGGCATCGCTGGTGAGGACATTACCGACGGCCATGTGGACTTTTATGCCCGCTTCGTGCGGCCGGGGGTGGTGATTGCCAACCTGGACAACGACCCGGATTCGTATGACCACGCGGTAACGCGCAAGCACCTGGAAATCCTCAAGCGGGCCACCGATGCCGAGGGGCGCAAGTTGCAGGTACATGTGGTGTCGCCGCCAATGCGCGGGCGGCGCAACAGGTTCAGCAAGGACAATGACGATTTTGCGGCGGGGTACATCAACTACTTCGTGATCAACGGCGCGATCATTGCGCCGCAGTTTGGTGACGGGCCGGCGGATGAGAAGGCTCGGGCGCTGCTGGCGGCGTTGTATCCGGGGCGGGATATCGTGCAGCTGGATATCGATGCGATTGCGGCTGGGGGTGGGGGGATTCACTGTGTGACCCATCAGTGCCCGGCGGTATGAATGATGTTGCCTGACCGGGCCTCTTCGCGGGTCAACCCGCTCCTACAACGACCGCACAAATCTCAGGATTTGTGCAGGTCTTGTGGGAGCGAGCGTGCCCGCGAAGAGGCCGGTGCAGGTTTCCTCAATCGCGATGCCGCCGGCGCCCGGTGATCATCGACAACGGCAGGTTTTCGCGCAGGCGCACACTCTCGACGATGGCGCCCAGCACATGCACGCAGACCAACGCCAGCAACGCATTGGCCAGCCAGCTGTGCACATCCATCGGCCATTCGACACCCCACAGCGCGTCCACCTCCTGCGAGGCCCAGCCGGTCAGGCCAAGGCCCGTGATGCCGATCAACATCAGCACCATCACCAGCGCGCCTATCGGCGAATGCCCCATGCCATGGACATGCTCCCCGCGCAGCAGATCGCGGGCATGCCCGGCCACGCCCGACGGCGTTGGCCAAAAATCAGCCCAGCGCGCGCTGCGCGGCCCGACAAACCCCCAGACCACACGTACCACCACACAGGCCAGTGCGTAGTAACCCAGCCACTGGTGCCAGTCATCACCCTCTTCGTTGAAAAAGTAGTTGGCAAAGAACACGATCGCGATCGACAGGTGGATCAGCCGCAGGAGTGGGTCCCACAGCTGCACCGTGCCGTCGCTGTTCACTTGTGATACTCAGTCTTGACTGCCTTGCCAGTCACCGGGTCGTGGTAGATCTCGACCTTCTTGCCATCCTTGTCGAAACCATAGATCTCGTAGCAGTTGCCCTTGGTGACCTTGAACTTGTTGATCTTGTAGCCCTGCTCCTTGAGCTGGGCCTGGAACTTTTCCTGGTCTTGCCAGGTGCTTTTATCAGCGGTGGTGCATTCGGTAGCGGCGAATGCAGTGCTGCTGCCGATCAGCAGGGTTAGAGCTATCAATGAGCGCATGGGCATGAACTCCATTCAGGTGGGTGATACAGCATGCTAATTAGCTTAGATGTGGGGGGCGCATTACGCCCATTCATTTGCTTTCCGGATCAATCACAAAGAAAAACAAACTTAACAAATGAGCCAAAGCCACCGATGCTTGAGGCATTACGCCCATCGCACGGAGAACAACAACATGAACGACGTGGTCATCGTCGCCGCAACCCGTACCGCCATTGGCAGCTTCCAGGGTGCCCTGGCCAGTGTGCCAGCGGTCGACCTTGGTGCCGCCGTGATCAAGCGCCTGCTGGAGCAGACAGGGCTGGACCCGGCGCAGGTTGACGAAGTGATTCTCGGCCAGGTGCTCACCGCCGGCGCCGGGCAGAACCCGGCACGCCAGGCCGCGATCAAGGCCGGCCTGCCCTTCAGCGTACCGGCACTGACCCTGAACAAGGTTTGTGGCTCGGGCCTCAAGGCCTTGCACCTGGCCGCGCAGGCCATCCGCTGCGGTGACGCCGAGGTGGTAATTGCCGGTGGCCAGGAGAACATGAGCCTGGCCCCCTATGTGATGCCCTCGGCCCGTACCGGCCAGCGCATGGGCCATGGCCAGCTGATCGACAGCATGATCACCGATGGCCTGTGGGATGCCTTCAACGACTACCACATGGGCATCACCGCGGAAAACCTGGTGGACAAGTACGCCCTCAGCCGTGAACAGCAAGATGCCTTCGCCGCCGAGTCGCAGCGCAAGGCCGTGGCGGCAATCGAAGCCGGCCGTTTCGATGACGAAATCACCCCGATCGTGCTGCCGCAGAAAAAGGGCGAGCCCAAGGTGTTCGCACGTGACGAGCAGCCACGCCCGGACACCACCGCCGAATCCCTGGGCAAACTGCGCCCGGCGTTCAAAAAGGATGGCAGCGTCACCGCTGGCAATGCCTCCAGCCTGAATGATGGCGCCGCCGCTGTGCTGCTGATGAGCGCGACCAAGGCCAAGGCCCTGCGCCTGCCGGTGCTGGCGAAAATCGCGGCCTATGCCAGTGCTGGTGTAGACCCGGCGATCATGGGCATTGGCCCGGTTTCGGCGACCCAGCGCTGCCTGGACAAGGCCGGCTGGCAGTTGGCCGAGCTGGACCTGATTGAAGCCAACGAAGCCTTTGCCGCCCAGGCACTGGCCGTGGGCAAGGCGCTGGAGTGGGATGCTGCGCGGGTTAACGTGAATGGTGGGGCGATTGCCCTGGGCCACCCGATTGGAGCGTCTGGGTGCCGGGTGTTGGTAACCTTGCTGCACGAGATGATCAAGCGGGATGCCAAGAAAGGTTTGGCGACCTTGTGCATTGGCGGTGGGCAAGGGGTGGCTTTGGCCATTGAGCGTTGATCTTGGATTGATTTGAGCAGGTCCGGCCTCTTCGCGGGTAAACCCGCTCCTACAGGGACCGCACAAATTTCAATGCTTGTGCAGTAACTGTAGGAGCGGGTTTACCCGCGAAGAGGCCAGGCCTGCTTAAAACCCTTCAGAACCGCTCATCGGCAATTGCCGGCAAGGTCAGCTCGCGCACATAGCTTGCCGCCGACAGCTCCAGCAGCGTACGCACCATCAGCACCACATCATGCAGCGGTATCAGCCCTCCTTCCCCACGCGCCGCGGCCTCGGCCCACGGCACATCCAGGCTGTCCTGGGTATTCAGATAGCCCAGGTTCAGGCACGTCACCCCAAGCCCCTGCCCCCGATAGCCTTCGCGCAAAGCCTCGGCGATGCCGCGCAGGGCGAACTTGGACGCGGCGAAGGTCACTTCCGGCCGACCACTCTGGGGCAGGCCCGAAGTGGAACCGGTCAGGATGATTCGTGGTTTTTCGCTTTTGAGCAGCTGTGGCAGCAAACGCTTGATCAGCAGGATGGTCGCGGTGATGTTGCAGTCGACCATGCGCTGCAATTGCACATCGCGGTCTTCGAGAAAGCTGTAGTGCGTTTCGAAGGCCTCGGTTTCCCACAAGCCGAGGTTATAGATCAGCGTATCCACACCGCCATCGGCCAGTGCTCGGGCAATGGCCTCGACAGCGGTGGCCGGCTGGCCGAGATCGGCTTCGATCCATTGGGCTTCGACATCCTTGCCGATGTTCACTGCCGCTGGTTTGGCGCGCGACACGCCGATCAATGTATCGCCGGGGTTGCCCAGCCCTTCCATGAAGGCCTTGCCCAGGCCCTTGCTGGCACCGACTACCAGAATGCGCATCGCATCACTCCCTGTGGATTTGATCGGAGTCGGCATTCTAGGGGTTTTGTAGCGCCTGTGCCGGCCTCTTCGCGGGTAAACCCGCTCCCACAAACATTGAAATTTGTGCGGTCCCTGTGGGAGCGGGTTTACCCGCGAAGAGGCCGGCACAGACCGCGAATAATCAAGCTGCGACTCGGTACTGCTCCAGCGAAGCGGCCAGCACCGCCACTTCCTGGCACTTCTGCACGGCCAGCTCCACCGGGCTTTCCAGCAACGAACAAGCCGGCGCCAGCCACAGCCGTTCACCCAGGCGTTCGTGGGCATCGAGCAACAAATCCAAGGTCTTTCCCAGATCGCAAGGCGCGGCGTCGCGGCCGTCGACCAGGCCCAGCGACAGCACCTTGTAAGCGGGCAGGCGGTCGAGCATGGCCTGGTACTGCTCAGGCGCCTGCACCAGGTCGATATGCAGGCCATCGACCGGCAGGTTGGCGGCCAGGCCGAGGTTGCCATCGAGACCACCGGAATAGGTGGCGATCAGCTTCTTCAGCGGTGCCCGCTGAAGGATGTTGTAGACGCGCTCGTAGGCGTTTTTCCAATCTTGTGGCAGCTCCTGGGCCAGGATTGGCTCATCGATCTGCACCCATTCGACGCCCAAGGCAGCCAGGCGGTTGAGGGCCTGGTCATACTGCGGCAACAGGCGGTCGAGCAGCTCCAGCTTGTCGAAGTCGTCGCCCTGGGCTTGACCCTGCCACAGGTAGGTCAATGGGCCGATCACCACCGGCTTGACCGCATGGCCCAGGGCTTTGGCTTGTTCCACTTCCTCGAAAAGCTGTTCCCAGTTCAGGGCGAACTGTTGGTCATCGGCGGTCAGCGCGTGGTCATACTGGGCGGCGTTGCCGACTGGCAGCAGTTCAATACCGGCGTCTTTCTGCACTTGCCAGTGGCGGGCCCGCAGCTCACGGTCGCGGCCGGTGGTTGGAAAGCCCAGGTTGTGTGCCAGTGCCATGTCTTGTCCCTTCAGCATGCTCAAATTAATGAAGGGATTTTCCGGCTGATGGGGGTATTGAGACAAACTCATTAAATTTGAGATGAACTCAAGAAATTCTCATGATCATGGTTTTGCATGGGCTGTGCCGGCCCTTTCGCGGGTGAACCCGCTCCTACAGGAGTTTCATGATCTTCGGTGAATGCAGCACCTGTAGGAGCGGGTTTACCCGCGAAAGGGCCGGCACAGGGTAAACACTGATGTCTCATTCAGAGCACCACCCTGCGCATCCGGACATGACCCCGCCCGCCTTCTGCCGCACAATGCCACCCTGACCACACCAGGTACCCGGCCCCATGAGCCTGCTGAAAACCGCGCTGCGCGAAAATACCTTCGTCTGCGTCATGGAGTTCGTCCCCAAGCCCTCCGCAGAGCGCTTTGCTGCCATGCAGGCGATCATGGATCGTGCACACCTGTGCGGCTGGCCAATGACCGTGGCCATCGGCGACCGCGTCGGCAGCCCGCTGGACATGTCGCCGCTGGACGCCCTCGCCTCGTTCAGTAATCCGGTGCCTGCCCTGCCGCATTTCTCCGGCAAGGACCGCGAACGCCACCACCTGCTCGCGCAACTGCAACGCATGGACGCCGCCGGCCTCGACCAGCTGTTGCTGCTCACCGGCGACCGCCTGCCCGGCCATGAGCCTGGCCAGCGCCCGGTGCGCTACCTGGAGTCGGTCGCTGCCCTGCAGATCGCTCGGCAAGCCTGCCCTCACTGGCTGCTGGGCGCGGCGCTGAACCCGTTCAAGTACTGCGAGGAAGAAGGTGGCGCCCAGTATTTCAAGGCCGAGAAAAAGCTGGCGGCGGGTGCTGACTTCCTCACCCTGCAACTGGGTTTCGATGCCGCCAAGCACCAGGAGGCCATGCACTGGATGAGCCGCCAGGCGGCGCCAAAGCCGATGCTGGCCTGCCTGATGAGCCTTACCCACGGCCGCGCGGCGATGCTTGACCACGTGGCCGGCGTTACCGTTTCGCCGTCCATGCGCGACATGCTCGAAGCGGAAACGGCGCAGTCCAAGG
Organism: Pseudomonas sp. NPDC089392; assembly: GCF_044749595.1. Lineage (NCBI taxonomy): Bacteria > Pseudomonadati > Pseudomonadota > Gammaproteobacteria > Pseudomonadales > Pseudomonadaceae > Pseudomonas > Pseudomonas sp. NPDC089392. The sequence continues at coordinate 50,133 of NZ_JBIVIF010000022.1, read as the reverse complement.
CCTTTGCCCAGGCGCGCAGCGTCGACCGCCTGGCCTTGCAGATCATTGGCGTGAAGCTGATGGGTTACGCCGGCGTGCACCTGTCGGGTATCCACGAGCTCAAGCAACTGCTGGCCCTGGAAGCGCGCATCGAGCACTGGCAAGCGCAGGTCCACACACTGGAACAATGGGCACCCGCCTGGCACGCCAGCTGGCAGATGCCCGGCCTGCCGGCCGTGATCTTCCATCCGCCACAGGCGGGCTGGCGCCAGGGCGAGTCACGGGTCGATGCTTCGTTCAAGGAAAAAGCGCGCTATCAACTGATGCACGGCATGCACTCACTACTGTTCAGCCGCCGCAACAGCCTGAGCAAGGCATTCGGCTGGGCGGTGCGCCAGCCGCTTTGGGCTACCCGCCTTGGCGCGCAGGTGCTGCACAAGGTAGAACGCGCCGTGAAGCGCCCGCTGGTGGGTTGCGACACGTGCGGCCGTTGCCGCCTGGAAGACACCCTGTACATCTGCCCGGAAACCTGCCCCAAGGGCCTGGCCAACGGCCCTTGCGGCGGCACCGCGCTGAACCGCTGCGAGTTTGGCGACCGCGAGTGCATCCACAGCGTCAAGTACCGCACCGCCAAGGCGGTGCGGCAAACGGCCGTGCTGACGGAGCGCCTGATCCCGTGCATCGAGGTCGAAACCCGTCACCGCAGCTCATGGCCGCAGTGGTTCGCAGCACAGACGCCCCGCCGGCTCAGCCCACAGCCAGCGCCTCGAACCCAGCCCGAATCGTAGCCTCGGGCAGCTCATCGGCGATGAACACCATCACGCTCTCGCGGGTTTCACCCTCGGCCCACTCGGCGTCCCAGTCGAAGCCGTAGAGCTTGAGTACGCCCTGGAACACCAGCTTGCGGTCTTCGCCGGCAATGTTCAGCACGCCCTTGTAGCGCAGCAGCTGCTTGCCGTGGGCTTCCAGCAGCTCATTCATGAAGTTGCTGAGGCGGTCGATATCCAGCGCGGTTTCCGTGCGCAACACCAATGTGGAGATACGGTCCGGGGTAGCGGGCTTGAGCAACGGGCGAAGCGTAGGCTTGAGGTTCGCACCCAAGTCCGGGTTCAGGTTGAAACCCCGTACATCGAGCAGTTCCGCCAGGTCGATGCGTCCATGCTCGACCACGCGGATCGCAGCCCGGCCATTAATGCGTGCCAGGCGATCGCGCAGGGCTTCTACCGCAACCGGCTCGACCAGGTCGGTCTTGCTGAGCAGTAGCCGATCGGCAAAACCGACCTGGGCCTGGGCGATGGTCTGGGTCAGGTGCAATTCAGCATGGGCGGCATCGACCAAGGTGATGATGCCGTCGAGGATATAACGCTCACGCAGCTCCTCGTCGATGAAAAAGGTTTGTGCCACTGGTGCCGGGTCGGCCAGGCCTGTGCATTCGATCACCAGCCGGTCGAAGGCGATTTCGCCGGCATCCAGGCGTTCGAGCAATAGGTACAGGGCGCGGGTCAGGTCGCCGTGGATGCTGCAGCACACGCAGCCGTTGGCCAGGGTCATCACCTGGACCGGCTCGTCGCCCAGCAGCTGGCTATCGATACCGGCCTCGCTGAATTCGTTTTCGATCACCGCGATTTTCAGGCCGTGCTCAGCCTTGAGCATGTGCTTGAGCAAGGTGGTCTTGCCGGCACCGAGGAAGCCAGTGAGGATGGTAACGGGAATAGGCGTCTGCACGCAGAACTTCTCCTGTGCAGTGATAATTCGGAAGGTGTGCGCGCTCCCTGTAGGAGCGGCCTTGTGTCGCGATAGGGCCGCAAAGCGGCCCCAGGTTTTCAGCTTCGCAGCGGATATAGCCGGGGCCGCTGCGCGGCCCTGTCGCGACACAAGGCCGCTCCTACAAGGACCGCGCTGGCCGATGAGGTGTTAGCAGCACTTGGGCCCGGACTTGCCGCCGTATCGCGCTTCCTGGCGTTCGCGGAAAAACTCCTCGTACGTCATGACCGGCTTGTCCGGGTGCTTGGTCTGCATGTGCTCGACATAGTTGTCGTAGTCGGGCATGCCGACCATCAGGCGGGCTGCCTGCCCCAGGTATTTACCCAGTCGACCCAGGTCGTTGAACATGACTGCAGTCCTCTCGTTTACGCGTCAGGCAACGCCTGGAATGGCGTTTCCTTGTCGGTGCGTTCTTTGCGGCCCCAGGCGGCATAGCCGACCTTGAGGGCGAAGAACAGGATGCTGAACACCACCAGAAGGAACAGGATGGTCAGGCCCGCGTTGGTGTACGCGTTGAAGATCACATGCTGCATCTGGCCGATGTCCTTGGCCGGTGCCAGTACCTGGCCGGCGTCCAGCGCCGTGCTGTACTTCTTGGCCAAGGCCAGGAAGCCCACTGCCGGGTTCGGGTCGAACAGCTTGATCAGGCCTGCCGCAGTGGTGCAGATCAGCAGCCACACAGCCGGCACCAGGGTTACCCAGATGTAGCGCTGACGCTTCATCTTGATCAGCACCACGGTGCCGAGCATCAGGGCAATACCGGCCAGCATCTGGTTGGAGATGCCGAACAGCGGCCACAAGGTGTTGATGCCACCCAGCGGGTCGATCACGCCTTGGTACAGCAGGTAACCCCACATTGCCACGCAACCAGCGGTGGCAAGCAGGTTGGCACCCCACGACTCGGTACGTTTCAGGGCGGGTACGAAGCTGCCCAGCAGGTCTTGCAGCATGAAGCGCCCGGCACGGGTACCGGCATCTACTGCGGTAAGGATGAACAGCGCCTCGAACAGGATCGCGAAGTGGTACCAGAAGGCCATGGTGTTTTCACCCGGCAGCACCTGGTGCAGGATCTGCGCGATACCCACCGCCAGGGTCGGCGCACCACCGGCGCGGGCCAGGATAGTGTGCTCGCCGATGTCGCGGGCCACTGCTTCCAGTTGCTCGGGGGTAATCAGGAAGCCCCAGCTGCTGACTGTCTGCGCCACCGATGCAACGTCGGCGCCGACCACTGCGGCCGGGCTGTTCATGGCAAAGTACACACCCGGCTCGATCACCGAGGCGGCGACCATGGCCATGATGGCAACGAACGACTCCATCAGCATGCCGCCGTAGCCGATGTAGCGAGCGTTGGTTTCGTTATCCAGCAGCTTGGGCGTGGTCCCCGAGGAGATCAGCGCGTGGAAGCCAGACACCGCGCCACAGGCAATGGTGATGAACAGGAACGGGAACAGGGTGCCCTTCCACACCGGGCCGGTGCCGTCGGTGAACTGGGTCAGCGCCGGCATTTTCAGCTCGGGCGCGATGATCAGGATGCCGATGGCCAGGCCGACGATGGTGCCGATCTTGAGGAAGGTCGACAGGTAGTCACGCGGCGCCAGCACCAGCCACACCGGCAGCACGGCGGCGACGAAGCCATAACCCACCAGCATCCAGGTGATCTGCACGCCGGTGAAGGTGAACGCCGGGCCCCAGGTCGGATCTGCAGCAATCTGCCCCCCCAGCCAGATCGACGCCAGCAGCAGCACCACGCCGATGACCGAGATTTCGCCAATGCGGCCCGGGCGGATGTAGCGCATGTAGATGCCCATGAACATCGCGATCGGGATGGTCGCCATCACCGTGAACATGCCCCATGGGCTTTCGGCCAGGGCCTTGACCACGATCAGCGCCAGCACCGCCAGGATGATGATCATGATCAGGAAGCAGCCGAACAAGGCAATGGTGCCCGGAATACGGCCCATCTCCTCGCGCACCATGTCGCCCAGCGAACGGCCATTGCGGCGGGTGGACAGGAACAGGACCATGAAGTCCTGTACCGCACCGGCCAGCACCACGCCGGCAATCAGCCACAGCGTGCCGGGCAGGTAGCCCATTTGCGCGGCGAGTACCGGACCAACCAGCGGGCCGGCGCCAGCGATGGCGGCGAAGTGGTGACCGAAGAGGATGTGTTTGTTGGTCGGGACGTAGTCCAGGCCGTCGTTGTTGAGCACCGCCGGGGTGGCACGGCGCGGGTCGAGTTGCATCACCTTGGTGGCGATGAACAGGCTGTAGTAGCGATAGGCGACCAGGTAGATGGCCACGGACGCGACCACGATCCACAAGGCGTTGATCGCCTCGCCGCGACGCAGGGCAACCACACCCAGCGCGCAGGCTCCTATGACTGCCAGCGCCAGCCACGGAATGTGGCGTAGCAGGCTATTATTGTTGTTCATGGTTAGCTTCCAGCTGGTGGATTGGAAAGACCGCCCATCGAGTCTAGGGCGAGTCATCGCGCATTGCCACACTTGCTTTGGTCTAGAGCCTCTGCGGCCAGATTGCGGTACCTGATGCACATACCACTCTAACTATAGTCAGGATGTCACCCGGAGAGTCCGCCCATGAGCATTCACGACGAACGCCGCCGCTTCCAGCGTATTCAGTTCGATGCCCCGACCAAGTTGTGCCAGGGCGAGCGTTGCTGGAAGGTGAAACTGCTCGACCTGTCCCTCAAAGGCCTGCTGGTCGAATGCCCGGAGCCCTGGGACGCCGACCTGACCCAGGATTTCGAAGCGTACATCCTGCTCAACGATGAAGAGACCGAAGTGCAGATGCAGGTCGAACTGCGCCACGAAGAGCCCCACCGCCTGGGCTTCATCTGCCTGTACATCGATCTCGACTCGATGAGCCATTTGCACCGTCTTGTGGAATTGAACGTGGCCGACAGCACCGAAATGATGCGTGAGCTGCGCGAACTGATCGAATAATGAAATCTCTTAGCTAGCTACTAGCTTTCCCGTCTGGTGTTTCCTGTCTACCCAGACAGCTTTAAGTCTGGGTAGCAACTCTTTGTACACACCCCTCTAGTACAGCTTCTGACGAGTTGGTACGGCTTCTGCATTGGGTTTTCGCACACCCTGCGGCCGCTACTGTGCGCGCTCCGATCAAAATATTGTATACAATTCTTGTGGCAATCATTTGTAGGAAGTGTCTACAGTAGCAACACAAAAATAAACAGAGAGCCTGCTCCATGACTACGTCCCCTAGCACGTCTCCCGCCAAGCGCCCCGAGGATGAAAACCTCGGCCTTGGGGCCAACCTGGCCTATGGTCTGCAGCACGTACTGACCATGTACGGGGGGATTGTCGCGGTACCCCTGATCCTGGGGCAGGCCGCAGGCCTGAATGGCGCCGAAATCGGCATGCTGATCGCCGCCTCGTTGTTCGCCGGTGGCCTGGCCACCCTGCTGCAAACCCTGGGCCTGCCGTTTTTCGGCTGCCAGTTGCCGCTGGTACAGGGCGTGTCGTTCGCGGGTGTGGCGACCATGGGCGCGATCCTCAGCAGCGAGGGCGGCGGCGGCCTGCCGGGCGTGCTGGGTGCGGTCATGGCGGCATCGTTCATCGGGTTTCTGATCACCCCGGTGTTCTCGCGCATCACTAAGTTCTTCCCACCGCTGGTAACCGGCATCGTCATCACCACCATCGGCCTGACCCTGATGCCAGTAGCGGCCCGCTGGGTGATGGGTGGCAACAGCGCCTCGCCAGAGTTCGGCAGCGTTGCCAACATCGGCCTGGCCGGGCTGACCTTCGCCATCGTGCTGCTGCTGAGCAAGCTGGGCAGCGCGACCATCTCGCGCCTGTCGATCCTGCTGGCCATGGTGGTTGGTACCTTGATCGCCTGGGCGCTGGGCATGACCGACTTCAGCAAGGTCAGCGAAGGCCCGATGTTCGCCTTCCCCACGCCGTTCCACTTCGGCATGCCGGAATTCCACATCGCCGCGATCCTGTCGATGTGCATCGTGATCATGGTGACCCTGGTGGAAACCTCGGCCGACATTCTGGCCGTGGGTGAGATCATCGACACCAAGGTCGACTCCAAGCGCCTAGGCAACGGCCTGCGCGCCGACATGGCGTCGAGCATCCTGGCGCCGATCTTTGGCTCGTTCACCCAGAGCGCGTTCGCCCAGAACGTCGGCCTGGTGGCGGTGACCGGGGTCAAGAGCCGCTATGTAGTGGCTACCGGTGGCGTGATCCTGGTGGTGCTCGGCCTGCTGCCGATCATGGGCCGGGTGATTGCCGCAGTGCCTACCCCGGTATTGGGCGGCGCGGGCATCGTGCTGTTCGGCACCGTGGCGGCCAGTGGTATCCGTACCCTGTCCAAGGTCAGCTACAAGAACAACGTCAACCTGATCATCGTCGCCGCCTCGCTGGGCTTCGGCATGATCCCGATTGCCGCGCCGACCTTCTACCACCACTTCCCGAACTGGTTCGAGACCATCTTCCACTCGGGCATCAGCTCGGCTGCGATCATGGCCATCCTGCTGAACCTGATCTTCAACCACTTCACCACAGGCAACTCGGAAAACCAGTCGGTGTTCGCCGCGGCCTACGAGCGCACGATCCAGTATTCGGACATTTCCGCGCTGCGTGATGGCGACTACTTCAAGGATGGCAAGCTGTTCGATGCCGAAGGCAATGAAGTGCCGATGCTGGAACTGGACGAGCATGGTAATGAAACGGTCAGGCGCACGCCGGTTGCCGAGCATTGACCGCTGACTGAGCGGTGAGGTGGAGGGGCCGACGCGCATCGTCGGCCCCTTTTTCGTTTGCCTGTGCCGGCCCTTTCGCGGGTAAACCCGCTCCCACAGGTACCGCGCCCCATTCACGGCTGGCGCTACACCTGTGGGAGCGGGTTTACCCGCGAAAGGGCCGGTACAGGCTATACATCACTCGAACAATGCATCCAGGGCCTGCTCCAGCCGGGTAACGGCAATCACCTGCAACCCCGCCGGCGCCTCTTTCGGCGCATTGCCCTTGGGCACGATGGCCCGCTTGAAACCATGCTTGGCCGCTTCCTTCAAACGCTCCTGCCCGCTAGGTACCGGCCTTACCTCGCCCGACAGGCCGATCTCGCCAAACACCAGCAGGCCATGCGCCAACGGCCGGTTGCGCAAGCTGGACATCACCGCCGCCAACAGCGCCAGGTCCGAAGCCGTTTCCAACACCTTCACCCCGCCCACCACGTTGAGGAACACGTCCTGGTCGTGGGTGGGAATGCCGCCATGACGGTGCAGCACCGCCAGCAGCATGGCGAGGCGGTTCTGATCCAGGCCCAGGGTCACCCGACGCGGGTTGGCCAGGTGGCTATCGTCGACCAGTGCCTGCACCTCCACCAGCATCGGCCGGGTACCTTCCCAGGTCGCCATCACCACACTGCCCGGCACTTCTTCCTGGGTACGGTTAAGAAAGATCGCCGACGGGTTGGACACCTCTTTCAAACCCCGGTCCGTCATGCCGAACACGCCCAGCTCGTTAACCGCGCCAAAGCGGTTCTTCACTGCCCGCAGCAAGCGCAGGCGGCCGTCGGACTCGCCTTCGAAATACAACACGGTGTCGACCATGTGCTCCAGTACCCGCGGGCCGGCCAGCGAGCCTTCCTTGGTCACGTGGCCAACCAGGAAGATCGCCGTGCCGCTCTGCTTGGCGTAGCGCACCAGCAACGCCGTGCTTTCACGCACCTGGGCCACGCCGCCGGGCGCCGATTGCAGTTGCTCGGTGAAAATGGTCTGGATCGAGTCGATCACCATGACCCGCGGTTTTTCGACGCGTGCCGTGGCGATGATGGTTTCGATGCAGGTTTCGGTCATTACCTTGAGCTGGTCCTGGGGCAGGCCCAGGCGCCGCGAACGCATGGCCACCTGCTGCTGCGATTCCTCGCCGGTGACATACAGCGCCGGCATGCCCACGGCAATGTTGCACAGCGTTTGCAGCAGGATGGTCGACTTGCCGATGCCGGGGTCCCCGCCAATCAGCACCACCGAGCCATCCACCAGGCCACCGCCCAGCACGCGGTCCAGTTCGGTACTGCTGGTGGTGAAACGCGGGATTTCTTCGACGCTGACTTCGGCCAACGTCTTGATCTGCGCCTGCTGCCCGGTCCAGCCGGCACGGCCGCTACTGGGCGCAGCGGCACCGCCGCTTTCGATCATGGTTTCGACCAGGGTGTTCCAGGCCCCGCATTCGCCGCATTGCCCGGCCCATTTAGGGAAGGTCGCGCCGCATTCGGTGCAGCCATACAAGCGCTTGGCCTTGGCCATGGGTGGGGTCTCCTGGCAAAAACCGCCATGATAGCCGAGCAGGACGTGTCTCGAACGCTTCGGGATGCGACAAAACTATTCGTTCTAACCACAGTCACTACCCCTGAACACCACGCATGAAGCGTTTTAGTGGCTTACACTGCGTTAACCTTACCTTTTGTTACAAGGAACCAAACATGGGCATGCTCAATGAGTTCAAGGCCTTCGCGGTCAAAGGCAATGTGGTCGACATGGCAGTCGGCATCATCATCGGCGCAGCCTTCGGCAAGATCGTCTCGTCCTTCGTCGGTGACGTGATCATGCCGCCACTGGGCCTGCTGATTGGTGGTGTGGACTTCAGCGACCTGGCCATTACCCTGAAGGCGGCCGAAGGCGATGTGCCGGCGGTGATGCTGGCGTATGGCAAGTTCATCCAGACCGTGATCGACTTCGTGATCGTGGCCTTTGCCATCTTCATGGGGGTAAAGGCGATCAACCGGCTCAAGCGCGAAGAGGCCGTGGCGCCGACTGTGCCGCCAGTGCCATCTGCCGAAGAGACCTTGCTGACCGAGATTCGCGATTTGCTCAAGGCGCAGAACCAGAACCGGTTGCCCTGAGATTGCTGGGGCCGCCCTGCGGCCCATTCGCGGCACAAGGCCGCTCCCACAAGGTGCCGCGTAGACAGGCCCATGTGGGAGCGGCCTTGTGCCGCGAATGGGCTGCAAAGCAGCCCCAATGGCTTTACCAGTAATTCTCGACAGCCACCTGCCCCGGCCGCTTGCTCAGGCTCAGCTGCAGGTCACGCGCCTTCAGCACCTTGCGCGTCTCGTCGATCATTTCCGGGTTGCCGCACAGCATCACCCGCGAATGCTCCGGTGACAGCTCCAGCCCCGCCGCCTTCTCCAGCTCGCCATTCTCGATCAACGTGGTAATACGCTGGTTCAGCGCCCCCGGGTGCTGCTCACGGGTCACCACCGGAATGAACTGCAACTTGCCGGCGAACTCGGCCAGGTAGTCACGCTGCTCCAGCCCGGCGATTTCATCCACATAGGCCAGCTCTTTCGCTTCACGCACCGAATACACCAGCTTGATGCTGTCGAAACGTTCCCAAGCTTCGAAGTCCTGCAGGATCGACATAAATGGCGCAATGCCTGTACCGGTGGCCAGCAGCCACAGGTCACGGCCACCGACGAAGCGATCAAGCGTGAGGAAGCCGAAGGCCTGGCGGTCGATCAGCAAGGTATCGCCCGCACCTAGCCGGCTCAGTTCACTGGTGAACTCACCACCGGGTACCACGATGGAGAAGAAGTCGAGGTGCTCGTCATGCGGTGCGCTAACCATGGAATAGGCGCGCCATACCACGCTGCCATCAGCCTTGGTCACGCCCAGGCGGGCAAACTGGCCGGAACGGAAGCGGAACCCCGCATCGCGCGTAACCCGCAGGCTGAAGAGGTTCGGCGTCAGCGGCTGAACATCGAGCAGGGTCTGGCGGGTGAATTTTTCGGCGCTAGCGGTCATATTGGGCTCCAAGGTTTGGCGTGCGCACAGTGTCGCGCAAAGTGCCGTGGATAAAAACCACTGCTTTGTAGGGCCTCATCAAGGGCGATCGTGCCGAAGTCGCAGAAAATCCTGATCGCTATAACAAAAAAATCCCAACGTTATGGTAGGACATTTCCTACAATCATCCGGGTACTCAAACGGATTGGATCCTGATACCCCGAGGAGTGTTTCAGATGCTTCAATGGAAACCCGAGCATCTTCATGCGTTCGTCAGTGAACGTAGCCCACGGAAGCTGTTCGACATCGCGGTGCACCTGGCACAAGACCTGGGCATGGATTACCTTGGGCTGAACATTCGCATCCAGATCGCCACGCAGACGCCCAGGGTCTACCTCTACAGCAACTACCCGGACGAGTGGATCGAGCGCTGCCAGCGTGACGATTTCTACAAGCAGGACCCTGCTGCCAACATCAGTCACAGTTCGACCATGCCGGTGCTGTGGACCGACGATCTGTACCGTGATGCCCCGCATTTTCGTGAAGCAGCCTGCCAGTATGGCCTGCGTCACGGCTGGACGCAGTCTTTGCACGACCTGCAGCACAACGAGAGCCAGGTCAGCGTGGCCAGGCCCCACGGCAACATCGGCATCCACGAACTCTACGATAAGGCCGGCAGTGTGCAGTGGCTGTGCCACACCCTGCACGCGGTGCTGGGCGAACACCACCTGAACGCGCTGTGCCCACCTCAGCCGAAAATGAGCGAGCGCGAACTGGAAGTGCTGAAATGGTCGGCCGCCGGCAAGACCGCCGCCGACGTGGCCTGCATCCTGTCACTGTCGCAAAGCACGATAAACTTCCATATCCGCAGCGTGATCACCAAGACCAACGCCGCCAACAAGGCCGGCGCCATCGCCATCGCCGCCCTGCGCGGCTGGATCTGACCGGCAAACCTGCGACCTTGGGCAAAGCCCTGTAGAATCGCCCGGCAAAGCCCGGGGCGAACCGCAACGGGCAGTTTCGTACCCGAGCCAGACGCCATGCCCCTGTTGACCACCCCCTTCGCCGAACTCGACCTGATCCGCCAGCCGGAGCAGGCCAACGACCCGCTGCAGGCTTTTGATGCCGCCGACGAGTACCTGCTTGCGCAGTTGCATGAACAGGCACCCGAGGCCAACTGCCGGGTGCTGGTGCTCAATGACAGCTTCGGCGCCCTGGCCGCCAGCCTGGCGGGCCAGCTGCAAGTGGTCAGCAGCGGCGATTCGCACCTGGCGCACGTGGCCCTGGAAAAGAACCTGGCGCGCAATGGCCTGCCGTTCGACAGCGTGCCGTTCGTGCCGGCCAGCGAACCCTGGCAAGGCCCGTTCGACCGGGTGCTGGTGCGCGTGCCCAAGACCCTGGCCCTGCTCGAAGAGCAGCTGATCCGCCTGCAAGGCCACCTGGCACCCGGCGCACAGGTGATCGCCGGGGCGATGATCAAGCACCTGCCATGGGCCGCCGGTGAGCTGATGGAGAAGTACATCGGCCCGGTGCAGGCATCGCTGGCGCAGAAAAAGGCCCGCTTGCTGACGGCAACGGTGGCCGACCGCCCGCTCGCACGCTCGCCCTACCCTAGCCGCTACCGCCTCGACGTGCCGGCGCTGGAGCTGGAGCTGGTCAACCATGCCAACGTGTTCTGCCGTGAGGGCCTGGACATTGGCACCCGGGCGTTCCTGCCCCACCTGCCACGCGACCTTGGCCGCGCGCGGGTGGCGGACCTGGGTTGCGGCAACGGTGTACTGGCGATTGCCAGCGCCCTGGCCAACCCGGATGCCGAGTACACCTTGGTTGACGAGTCGTACATGGCGGTGCAATCGGCGCGGGAGAACTGGCAGGCTGCGCTGGGCGAGCGCCCGGCGATGTTCGAGGCGGCCGATGGTTTGGCCGGGGTAGAGAAACAATCGCTGGACGTAGTGCTGTGCAACCCGCCGTTCCACCAGCAGCAGGTGGTGGGCGATTTTCTCGCCTGGCGCATGTTCCAGCAGGCGCGCGAGGCGCTGGTGGTGGGTGGGGCGCTGTATATCGTGGGTAACCGGCACCTGGGCTATCACAGCAAGCTGGCGCGGCTGTTCCGTGGGGTGGAGCAGGTGGCGGCTACGCCCAAATTTGTAATCCTGAAAGCCCGCAAATAGGCGCCCTGGGTTCCAACAGGCTGTGGGAGCGGGCTTGTCCCGCGAACCAGACAACACGGTGCATGGCACCGGCTTTGCCGGTGTTCGCGGGACAAGCCCGCTCCCACAGCGCCCCCATCAATTCAATGGGTGGTCAGGCCAGCAGCCCCCATGAACAAGCGCATCACCCAGGCCGCCACGCCCAGCGCTGCAACACTCATCGCCCATATCAGCAACAGCCAGCCCAGCCGCTGCCACAGCGGTTTCTTGTCTTCCAAACTATGCTTGCCAGTCATCATGCGGCCCTCCTAGTGATAGCCGTCTTCATGGGTCACCTTGCCGCGGAACACGTAGTAGCTCCAGAAGGTATACATGAGGATGAACGGCAGGATGAACAGTGTGCCCACCAGCATGAAGCCTTGGCTCTGCGGCGGTGCGGCGGCATCCCAGATCGAGATTGACGGAGGGATGATGTTCGGCCACAGGCTGATACCCAGGCCGCTGTAGCCAAGGAAGATCAGCACCAAGGTGAGCAGGAACGGGGTGTAGTGCGCGTTGCGTGCCACCGCCTTGAGCAACCCGTAGAAGGTCACCAGCACCAGCAGCGGCACCGGCATGAACCACAGCAGGTTGGGCATGCTGAACCAGCGGTCGGCGATTTGCGGGTAGGCGATGGGCGTCCACAGGCTGACGATACCGATCACCGCCAGCAGCACCAGCGCCAAAGGCCGGGCAATGTCGTGCATCTTCTGCTGCAGCGGCCCTTCGGTCTTCATGATCAGCCAGGTGCAACCCAGCAGCGTGTAGGCCACGATCAAACCGAGCCCACTGAACAGGCTGAACGGGGTCAGCCAGTCGAGGGTGCCACCGGCGAAATGCCGGTCGACCACCTTGAAGCCTTCAAGGAACGCGCCCAGTGCCACGCCCTGGAAGAAGGTCGCGACCAGCGAGCCCCAGATGAACGCCTTGTCCCAGATATGCCGCTTCTCGGCGGTGGCCTTGAAGCGGAACTCGAACGCCACGCCGCGGAAGATCAGGCCGATAAGCATCAGAATCAAAGGCAGGTACAACGCCTCAAGGATCACCGCGTACGCCATCGGGAACGCCCCGAACAGCCCTGCCCCCCCCAATACCAGCCAGGTTTCGTTGCCATCCCACACCGGGGCGACGGTGTTCATCATCACATCACGGTCATGCTCGTCCTTGACGAACGGGAAGAGCATACCGATTCCCAAGTCGAAACCATCCATCACCACGTACATCATGACGCCGAAGATGATGATCACGGCCCAGATCAGCGGAAGGTCGATACCCATGGCTCAGTTCCCCTTGCTCAGGCTGGCGGTGTTGGCCTCGTGGCCATCATCTGCGGCGGACAGCGGCCGCGCCGGCGTGCGTTTGGTGCCAGGCCCACCAGGGTTGGTCTCGTCACCTTCACCGGTCTGCGGGCCTTTGCGCACCAGGCGCATCATGTAGCCAAGGCCAGTACCGAACAGGGCGAAGTACACCACCACAAAGGCCACCAGGGTAAAGCCGAGCTGGGCGTAACTGTGGTTGGACACGCCATCCGCCGTGCGCATCAGGCCGTACACAACCCAAGGCTGGCGGCCGATCTCGGTGGTGAACCAGCCGGCCAGCAATGCAACCAGCCCTGAAGGCCCCATCCACAGGGCCACGTGCAGGAACGGCCGTGAGCTGTAAAGCGTGCCGCGCTTGCGTAGCCACAGGCTCCACAGGCCGACGAAGATCATCAGGAAACCAAGGCCGACCATGACCCGGAACGACCAGAACACGATGGTCGAGTTGGGCCGGTCCTCAGGCGGGAATTCCTTCATCGCCGGTACCTGCTTGTCCAGGCTGTGGGTCAGGATCAGGCTGCCAAGCGCCGGGATCTCGACCTTGAAGCGGGTAGTCTCGGCTTTCATGTCGGGGATGCCGAACAGGATCAGCGGGGTCGGCTCGCCGGGCACGTTCTCCCAGTGGCCTTCGATCGCGGCAATTTTCACCGGCTGGTGCTTGAGCGTATTGAGGCCATGGAAGTCGCCGATCACCGCCTGGATCGGGGCCACGATCAGCGCCATCCACATGGCCATCGACAGCATCTTGCGCACCGCCGGGTTGTCACGCCCACGCAACAGGTGCCAGGCCGCCGAGGCGCCGACGAAGAACGCTGTGGACACGAACGCAGCGGTGGCCATGTGCATCAGGCGGTAAGGGAACGAGGGGTTGAACACCACCGCGAACCAGTCCACCGGCACCACCCGGCCATCGATGATCTCGTGGCCTTGCGGGGTTTGCATCCAGCTGTTGGAGGCGAGGATCCAGAACGTCGAGACCAGCGTGCCGAGCGCCACCATCACCGTGGAGAAGAAGTGCAGGCCGCGACCAACGCGGTTCCAGCCGAACAGCATGACGCCCAGGAAGCCGGCCTCGAGGAAGAAGGCAGTGAGGACTTCGTAGGTGAGCAGCGGGCCAGTGACAGCGCCGGCAAAGTCGGAGAAGCGGCTCCAGTTGGTGCCGAATTGGTAGGCCATGACCAGGCCGGAGACCACGCCCATGCCGAAGTTGACGGCAAAGATTTTCGACCAGAAGTGATAGAGGTCACGGTAGACCTGGTTGTGGGTCCTCAGCCAAAGGCCTTCAAGGACTGCCAGGTAGCTCGCCAGGCCGATGGTGATGGCCGGGAACAGGATGTGGAACGACACGGTAAAGGCAAACTGCATTCGGGCGAGCTCTAAGGCCTCTATTCCGAACATGGTGCTTCCTCTTCAGGTAATCCGGCGTCCGGGCTTGTGGCCCCGTCGCCCACTGCCCCCACGGTAGTCGAGTGCGGCGCGTTGGAATTGTTCTGTTCGATCGCAGGGATTCCGGCCCAGAGGGCCAATTCGTTGAATCTGGAACGATTGATCCAGATCAACGAATGCTAGGAAGCATAGTCCCGAATGGCCCGGCCGGGCGTGTGGTTGATTGCCGCGTGACCGGTTGCCCCACCCTCTTACATAACGCGTGAAAAAGTGCCGATCCGGGCAAACAGTAACTGCTTGTTACAAACAGATGGTACGCTGCGCCCCCCTCTACTGCGCCGAGCCCCTGGTTTCCGATGTCCGAATCCGCACCGCAGTTGTTGCGTCACCACCGCCCTTTCCTGGCCTTCTGGCTGGCCCGTGTATTCACCGCCAGCGGCTTCCAGATGCTCACCGTGGCCATTGGCTGGCACCTCTACCAGTTGACCGGCAATGTGCTGGACCTGGGTCTGGTCGGCCTGGTCGAATTCGCCCCGCGCGTGCTGTTCATGCTGCACACCGGGCATGTGGCCGACCGCTATGACCGGCGCAAGGTCGCCGCCCTGTGCCAAAGTTTGCAAGGGCTGATTGCCCTGGCGCTGGCAGTGGGCAGCGCCACCGACAACGTCACCCGCGAGCTGATCTTCGCCCTGGCCTTCCTGCTTGGCGCCACGCGCTCATTCGAAATGCCGGCCACCCAGGCGCTGCTGCCCAACGTGGTGCCGTCCGGGCTGTTCCCGCGGGCAGTGGCGGCTTCGGCGTCGGCCACCCAGACAGCGACCATCGTGGCACCGGCGGTGGGCGGTTTCCTCTATGCCTTCGGCAGCATCTGGGTGTATGGCCCCACCGTGGCCCTGTACGCCATTGCCTGCGTACTGACCCTGAGCCTGCAGGCGCGCGGCCAGGTCGTGCAGCGCGGGCGCGCCAGCATCGAGTCGCTGCTGGCCGGCATCCGCTTCATTCGCAGCCGCCCCGACATCCTCGGCGCCATCTCGCTGGACCTGTTCGCCGTGCTGCTGGGCGGGGCCACTGCGCTGCTGCCGGTGTTCGCCAAGGACATCCTGCTGACCGGCCCCCTGGGCCTGGGCCTGCTGCGCTCGGCACCAGCGGTGGGGGCGTTGCTGATGTCGCTGTGGCTGGCGCGCTTCCCGTTCGAGCGCAACGTCGGGCGCACCATGTTCACCGCAGTGGGCATTTTTGGCGTGGCGACCATCGCCTTCGGCCTGTCGACCTCGTTCTGGTTCTCGCTGGCGGTGCTGGTGGTGCTGGGTGCGGCAGACATGATCAGCATGGTCATTCGCGGTGCCTTCGTGCAGTTGGAGACGCCGGATGAAATGCGCGGGCGGGTGAGCGCGGTGAACGGGCTGTTCATTGGGGCCTCGAACCAGCTCGGTGAGTTCGAATCGGGGGTGACGGCGCACTGGTTTGGTACGGTGCCGGCGGTGGTGATGGGTGGGGTGGGCACCTTGGTGGTGACTGGGGTGTGGATAAAACTGTTCCCTACGCTGGCCAAGCGGGATCGGTTGCATAACGGTTGATCGGTTGCCTGTGCCGGCCTCTTCGCGGGTGAACCCGCTCCTACAGGGATTGCGCAAGGCCTGAGGGCGGCGGGTTACTTGTAGGAGCGGGTTTACCCGCGAAGAGGCCGGCACAGGCTATAGCGAACCCATTCCCCAACGGCCATAGGCCCCCGCCAACCATGCTGGTATGATGCGCGGCTTTTTTCCGCCCCACACAAAACCACGGCAACCGGTACGGTCTGTGCTTTGCTGATGGGGTCGATATATTCATGGCGCCGGGGGCGCCTTGGGGAGCGGGCATGCTGGAAAGGCTGTTTCAACTAAGAGCACACAACACCAACGTGCGCACCGAGATTCTTGCGGGCGTCACCACCTTCCTGGCCATGGCCTACATCCTGTTCGTCAACCCGAGCATCCTCGGTGAGACCGGCATGGACAAGGGCGCGATCTTCGTCGCCACCTGCCTGGCGGCGGCCATTGGCTCCACCACCATGGGCCTGATCGCCAACTACCCGATCGCCCTGGCACCGGGCATGGGCCTGAACGCGTTCTTCACCTACACCGTGGTGCTGCACATGGGCCACACCTGGCAGGTGGCGCTGGGTGCGGTGTTCCTGTCGGCGGTGATGTTCTTCCTGCTGTCGATCTTCCGTATCCGCGAATGGATCGTGAACAGCATCCCGCTGCCGCTGCGTTCGGCGATTGCTGCCGGTATCGGCCTGTTCCTGGCGCTGATCGCCCTGCATAACGCAGGCATCGTCGTCGATAACCCGGCCACCCTGGTGGGCCTGGGCGACCTCAAGCAGCCGGCACCGATCCTCGCCACCCTGGGCTTCTTCCTGATCGTTGGCCTGGAGTCGCTGAAAGTGCGCGGCGCCGTGCTGATCGGCATCCTGGCGGTGACCATCGCCTCGATCGTGATGGGTGTGACGCCATTTGGCGGCATTGTCTCCATGCCACCATCGTTGGCGCCGACCTTCCTGCAGCTGGACATCGCCGGCGCGCTGGACGTGGGCCTGGTCAGCGTGATCTTCGCCTTCCTGTTCGTCGACCTGTTCGACAACTCCGGCACCCTGATTGGCGTGGCCAAGCGCGCCGGGCTGATGGGCAAGGACGGCCACATGCCGAAGATGGGCCGTGCGCTGATCGCCGACAGTACCGCCGCCATGGCCGGCTCGCTGCTGGGCACCTCGACCACCACCAGCTACATCGAATCTGCCGCGGGCGTGAGCGCCGGTGGCCGCACCGGCCTGACCGCCATCGTGGTCGCCATCCTGTTCCTGTTGGCACTGTTCTTCGCCCCGCTGGCCGGTAGCGTGCCGGCCTTCGCCACCGCCCCGGCGCTGCTGTTCGTCGCGGTACTGATGGCCTCGGGCCTGGCGGAAATAAACTGGGACGACGTCACCGAAGCCGCACCGGTGGTGGTGACCGCCCTGGCCATGCCGCTGACCTACTCGATCGCCAACGGCATCGCCTTCGGCTTCATCTCCTGGACTGCCGTCAAGCTGATCTCTGGCCGCCACCGCGACCTGAACCCGGCCCTGGTGATCCTTTCCATCCTGTTTGTCATCAAGTTGGGCTGGTTCAACGCATGAGTGCTGCTTTCGACCCCTCCTCCTACGCCACCCAGCTGGACGCCAAGGTGGCCCGGCTGCGCGAGCTGCTGGCGCCGTTTGGCGCGCCGGAGCCGGCTGTTTTCGACTCGCCGCGCGAGCATTACCGCCTGCGCGCCGAGTTCCGCCTGTGGCGTGAGGATGGCCAGCGCCACTACGCCATGTTCGCCCCGGGCGAGAAGCACAAGGCGAT
The DNA here is from genome assembly GCF_044749595.1 of Pseudomonas sp. NPDC089392. Taxonomy (NCBI): domain Bacteria; kingdom Pseudomonadati; phylum Pseudomonadota; class Gammaproteobacteria; order Pseudomonadales; family Pseudomonadaceae; genus Pseudomonas; species Pseudomonas sp. NPDC089392. The sequence goes on along the minus strand of NZ_JBIVIF010000022.1, from coordinate 32,363 downwards.
CCTGATCGACGACTTCCCCATTGCCAGCCAGCGCATCAACGAACTGATGCCGCGCCTGAAGGCGGCCTGGCAGGGCAGCGAGGAACTGGGCAACCGCCTGTTCCAGGTGGAATTCCTCACCACCCTGGCCGGCGATGCCATGATCACGATGTGCTACCACCGCCCGCTGGACGAGGCCTGGGAAGTGGCTGCGCGGCAGCTGGCCGAAGAATTGAGCGTGAGCGTGATTGGCCGTTCCAAAGGCAAGCGCCTGGTAATCGGCCGTGACTATGCGGTGGAAAAACTCGACGTAGCAGGCCGCGTATTCAGCTATCGCCAGCCGGAGGGTGCGTTCACCCAGCCCAACGGCGCGGTGAACCAGAAGATGCTGAGCTGGGCTTTCGAGGCGATTGGCGAGCGTGACGACGACCTGCTGGAGCTGTATTGCGGCAACGGCAACTTCACCCTGCCACTGGCTACCCGCGTGCGCCAGGTGCTGGCGACCGAGATCAGCAAGACGTCGGTCAATGCTGCACTGAGCAACCTCGACGAGAACGCTGTGGATAACGTGCGGCTGGTGCGGTTGTCGGCAGAGGAGCTGACCCAGGCGCTGAATGACGTGCGACCGTTCCGCCGCCTGGAAGGCATCGACCTGAAGAGCTACGCGTTTGGTACGGTGTTTGTCGACCCACCGCGGGCGGGGATGGACCCGGATACCTGCGAGCTGACCCGGCGTTTCGAGCGGATCCTGTACATCTCGTGCAACCCGGAGACACTGGCGGCGAACATTGCCCAGTTGCAGGACACCCACCGCATCGAGCGGTGTGCGTTGTTTGACCAGTTCCCGTATACCCACCATATGGAGAGTGGGGTGTTGCTGGTTCGGCGTTAAAGCATTCGCGGGGCAAGCCCGCTCCCACAGGTACTGCTGCACCTTGTGGGAGCGGGCTTGCCCCGCGAATGGGCCGCAAAGCGGCCCCAGGCTTCACTCAGAAGTCGAAGAACACCGTCTCCCCTTCCCCCTGAATACGGATATCAAAGCGATACGCCGTCTTCCCATCCACTTCGCAACGCTTGGCAATCAGGGTCTCACGACGCTGCGGCTGCTCGATCAGGTTGAGTACCGGGCACTTGGCGTTGGCCTGGGCCTCATCATCGAAATACAACCGCGTGTGCAGGTGAATGTTGATGCCCCGGGCAAACAGGCTGATGTTGATGTGCGGCGCCATCGGCACGCCAGCAGCGTTGTTCACCACACCCGGCTTGACCGTGTGCAGGGTCCACTCACCAGCATCGAATGTTGTCGCAGTACGGCCAAAGCTGTTGAAGGCGTTTTCCAGGTTGTAGGCATCCTGGTACTCGCCATTGGCGTCGGCTTGCCACACTTCCAGGAACGAGTCACGCACCAGGTGGCCATTACCGTCGTATACCTGGCCGATCAACAGGATGTGCTCACCCGGCGCGTCTGGCTTGGCCAGGCGATTCCAGATTTCCTGGTCACGGGTCGGGTTGCCGGCCGCTTCCAGGGCCAGGCCGATGTGCACGTAAGGGCCGGCAGTCTGCGAAGGGGTTTCCGGCAGCAGTTCGATTGGCATGGCGGGGTCCTCAGCAGTTTTCGAAGTGGGTCTTGCGCTGGCCGCGCAGCACGATGTCGAAGCGGTAGGCCAGGCAGTCCATCGGGTTGGCGTTGCTCATGTCGAGCTTGGCGATCAACTGCTGCACGGCTTCAGGGTTGGCGATCGACTTGACGATCGGGCACATCGGGATCAGCGGGTCACCCTCGAAGTACAGCTGGGTGATCAGCTTGGTTGCGATCGACGGGCCGCTGATGGCGAAGTGGATGTGCGCCGGGCGCCAATCGTTCGGGCCGTTGCGCCATGGGTACGGGCCCGGCTTGATGGTGCGGAAGCTGTAGTAGCCGTCGCGGTCGGTCAGGCAGCGGCCCACGCCACCGAAGTTCGGGTCCAGCGGTGCCAGGTAGCGGTCGTTCTTGTGGCGATAGCGGCCGCCGGCGTTGGCCTGCCACATTTCCACCAGGGTGTTGGGCACAGGCTTGCCGTACTGGTCGACGACGCGGCCGGCAACAATGATGCGCTCGCCGATTGGCAGGCCACCGTTGTTGAAGTTCAGCAGCAGGTCATGGTCGTGGGCGCCAAAGCCCAGGTGGGAAAAGTCGGGGCCAGTGGTTTCGCTGATCGACTGCGGAATGCTGACCAGTGCCTGGCGCGGCGAGCGGGCAATGGACGTCTTGTAGTCAGGCGTAAGGGCTTTCGGGTGCCAGTTGCGATCACGGATCACGAAGCGGCTGTTGTCCTGAGCGGGCATGCCGGTTTCCTCTCTTGGAATTATGGAGATGCGCAGGGGGGCTTCTTTAAAGCCCATTCGCGGGCAAGCCCGCTCCTACATACAGTTTCAGGCAGGTCGCGCGCGATGAATATTGAAATCGAGCACTTCACCAATAACCAAATGGTTATGGATTAACACCTTGGCCTGACACCTGCCGCTTTCGTGAACTAATCTTTGTCTTCTTGTTTCACGCTCCGGAGAGCATTCATGGAATGGCGAAAAGGCCGGCGCAGCGACAACGTGGTCGATGCCCGAGGCGAAGGTGGCGGTGGCGGCGGCATGCGTTTCGGCGGCGGCAAGGGGCTGGGGCTCGGGGCGATTCTGCTGATTGTCGGCATCGGCTGGCTTACCGGGCAGGACCCGTTGCAGATTCTTGGCCAGCTCACCGGCCAGATGGAACAGCAGCAACAGCAAACGGCCCCCAGCGGTGCAGGCGGCAAGGCGCCGCCGGCCAATGACCAACAGGCCGAATTCGTCGCCTCGATCCTGGGTGACACCGAAGACACCTGGAAGGCCCTGTTCGCCGAAGCCGGCAAGCAGTACCGCGACCCGAAACTGGTGCTATTCAGCGGCCAGGTCAATTCGGCCTGCGGCTTTGCCTCGGCGGCGGTGGGCCCGTTCTACTGCCCGGCGGACCAGCGGGTCTACCTGGACATGTCGTTCTTCCGCGAAATGGAAACCCGCTTCGCCGCCGCCGGCGACTTTGCCCAGGCCTATGTGATCGCCCACGAAATCGGCCACCACGTGCAGACCCTGCTAGGTGTTTCGGCCAAGGTCGATGCAGCCCGCCGCAACGGCCAGCGCATGGAGGGCGACAATGGCCTGCTGGTGCGCCAGGAACTGCAGGCCGACTGCCTGGCCGGGGTATGGGCCTACCAGGCGCAGAAGCGCCTGAACTGGCTGGAGCCGGGTGACGTCGAGGAAGCGCTGAACGCAGCCAATGCCATTGGCGATGACCGCTTGCAGCAGCAAGGCCGCGGGCGCGTGGTGCCGGACTCGTTCACCCATGGCACCTCGGCGCAGCGGGTGCGCTGGTTCAAAACCGGGTTTGCCGAGGGTGAAGTAAACCGCTGCGATACCTTCAGTGCGCGCAACCTCTGACACTTCGCCCAACAGGCTGGCGCGGTCAGTGTAGGAGCGGCCTTGTGTCGCGAAAGGGCCGCAAAGCGGCCCCAGCAATAGTTGCATCAGCGCTGAAATCCTGGGGCCGCTTCGCGGCCCTTTCGCGACACAAGGCCGCTCCTACAAAAAAACCGCATATACGTCTTTTGCTGAAAAAGCGTTTCAGCTTCCCCCATCATTGCCGATAACCCCTGCACGAGTCAGCGGGCATCCAGAACAACAACGCCTGGCGATCGAAGATCAAGAGAGCGAAAACAACTTCTGGAGAGCGTGCATGAACAGCTGGTTCGCCAACATCAGCGTCAACCTCAAACTCGGCCTGGGCTTCGGCCTGGTGCTGATCCTTACCGGCCTGCTGGCCCTGACCGGCTGGACCAGCCTGGGCAGCCTGATCGACCGCAGCAACTGGATGGGCGATATCGGCCAGCTGAACAAAGACCTTACCGACCTGCGTATTGCGCGCCTGCAGTACATGATCGCCAATGGCGACGATACCGCAGCAGCCAATACCCAGGCCAAGCTGGACGCTTTCGGCAAGCAGCAGGCCTACCTGGCCAGCACCTTCAAGAGCCCGGACAACGTCAAGCTGCTGGGTGAGCTGGGCGAGACCATCAGCGCCTACAAGCTGTCGCTGAACAAGATGCGCCAGGGCTACGACGCCAGCCGCACCGCGCGCGCTGCCATGGACAGCTCGGCCACCCGTGCCGACCAGGCCATGGACGCCCTCAGCCAGGAAGTGATGGCGCGCCCCGAAGCCGACAGCGTGCGCCTGGCCCAGTACCAGCTGATCAGCAAGGCCCGCCAGCAACTGCTGCAAGTGCGCATCGACGTGCGCGGCTACATTGCCGACAACAGCGCCGCCAACGAGCAGGCCGCCCTGCGCCAGCTGGACGCGGCCTTGGCCGAAATCGACAACCTCAAACGCCAGCTGCCCGCCGAAGACGCACGCCTGCAACAGTTCGAAGGTTCGGTACTGGCCTACCGTGAGGCCGTGCGCCAGTTCCGCGACGCGGTCGCCAACATCACCACTTCACGCGCCGAAATGACCGTGCAAGGTGCCGACATCGTCAAGCGCAGCGATGCGCTGTACCAGATCCAGCTGGAACGTCGCGACATCGAAAGCACCCAAGCCCGCAGCCTGCAGGCCATCGCCACGTTGTTGGCACTACTGGTCGGCGTGCTGGCGGCAGTGCTGATCACCCGGCAGATCACCCGCCCGCTGCACGACACCCTGGTAGCGGTGGAAAAGATCGCCAGCGGCGACCTCACCCAGCACCTGCGTGTTACCCGCCGCGACGAGCTGGGCGTGCTGCAGCAAGGCATCGCGCGCATGGGCACTACCCTGCGCGAGCTGATCAGCGGCATCCGCGATGGCGTTACCCAGATCGCCAGCGCCGCCGAAGAGCTGTCGGCAGTCACCGAACAGACCAGCGCCGGTGCCAACAGCCAGAAGGTCGAGACTGACCAGGTGGCCACCGCCATGCACGAGATGGCCGCAACCGTTCAGGAAGTGGCACGCAATGCCGAGCAGGCCTCGCATGCCGCCACCGGTGCCGATGACGAAGCCCGCGCCGGCGACCGCGTGGTGGGCGAGGCGATTGGCCAGATCGAGCGCCTGGCCGAGGAGATGCACCGTTCCACCGAGGCCATGAACCTGCTGCAGCAGGAAAGCCAGAAGATCGGCAGCGTGATGGACGTGATCAAGTCGGTGGCCGAACAGACCAACCTGCTGGCCCTTAACGCAGCGATCGAAGCCGCGCGTGCCGGTGAGGCCGGGCGGGGCTTTGCCGTGGTCGCCGACGAAGTGCGCGGCCTGGCCCAGCGCACGCAGAAGTCCACCGAAGAAATCGAAGAGCTGATCGCCAGCCTGCAGCACGGTACCCAGCAGGTGGCGAGCGCCATGCAGGGCAGCCGTACCCTGACCGACAGCAGTGTCGAGCTGGCGCGCAAGGCCGGGGCATCGTTGGAGAGCATTACCAGCACGGTGTCGGGCATCCAGTCGATGAACCAGCAGATTGCCGCTGCGGCGGAGCAGCAGAGTGCGGTAGCTGAGGAGATCAGCCGCAGCATCCTGAATGTGCGCGATGTGTCGGAGCAGACGGCTGCGGCCAGTGACGAGACGGCGGCGTCCAGCGTGGAGCTGGCGCGGCTGGGGGGGCAGCTGCAGACGCTGGTCAGCCAGTTCCGCGTCTGACCTGAAGCCCCTGGGGCCGCTTTGCGGCCCTATCGCGACGCAAGGCCGCTCCTACAGGAGATCGCGGTCACCTGTAGGAGCGGCCTTGTGTCGCGATCGGAGGGCAAAGCCCTCCCCTACGCCAACGCAGACCTGCCGCGGTCTCAGCAGGCGTACATCGCCAGCTTGCGCTGGATGAAATCGAGGAAGCACTGGATGCGCAGTGCCAACTGGGTGTTGCGGTAGTACACGGCGTGGATCGGCTGGCGGTAGCCATTGTTGGCCTCGCTCAGCAGTACCTGCAGGCGCCCGGCGCGGATGTCCTCGTGGGTCATGAAGTGCGACAGGCTGACGATGCCCTCGCCGGCCAGCGCCAGCTGGCGCAGGGTCTCGCCGCTGGAGGCGATCAATGCCGGGCGGATGCTCCAGCGGTCGCCCTGGGCATGGCGCAGCGGCCAATGGTTGAGCGACTCGGGCTGGCTGAAGCCGAGCAGGCAGTGACTGTTCAGATCCTCGACCCGTTGCGGCGTGCCGTGCTGCTCCAGGTAAGCCGGGCTGGCCAGCACTTGCACCGGGCTGCATCCCAGGTTGCGGGCGTGCAGGCTGGAGTCGGCCAGCTCACCGATGCGAATGGCCACGTCGGTGCTCTGCTCCAGCAGGTCGATGATCAGGTCGTCGGTGTTCAGCTCCAGCTCGATGCCTGGGTACTGGCGGCGGAACTCGCCGATCCACGGCAGGATGGCATGCAGCATGAACGGCGCAGCGGCGTTGATGCGCAGGCGCCCGGTGGGGGTCTGGCGGTTCATCGACAGGCGCTCTTCCATCTCGTCCATCTGTTCCAGGATCAGCCGCGAGCGCTCAAGGAAGAACCGGCCCTCTTCAGTCAGGTCCATGCGCCGGGTGGTGCGGTTGACCAGCGTTGTGCCCAGCTTGCCCTCCAGGCGCGACAGGGTGCGGCTGACGGCTGATGGGGTCTGGCCCATCTGCTCGGCGGCGGCGGAGATCGAGCCGCAATCGATGACGGCGACGAATACCTGGAGTTCTTCGGATCGGGTTTTCACATCTGGGCCTGTGGTGGTCTCTGCAGAGATTAGATAGCCGCTTGTCGATGCCAAGTCCAGTGGTGCCTGTACGGGCCTCTTCGCGGGTAAACCCGCTCCTACACAGGTTGTTGTAGGAGCGGGTTTACCCGCGAAGAGGCCAGAACAGGCAAAAGCTTATTGTGCCCTGCCAAACACCTTGTTCAAATGCGCCTCATAAGCCGCCAACGCCGCTGGCACATCCGGCCGCTTCATCACATCCACCGCCAGGAACGTAGGTAGCCCGGTCATGCCAAGGAACTGGTTAGCCTTGTGGAACGGAAAGTACACCGCATCCACGCCCTTGCCCTCAAAGAAGTCCGTCGGGTCATCGAACGCCTGCTGCGGCGCGTTCCAGGTCAGCGACAGCATGTACTGTTTGCCATGTACCAAGCCACCGCTGCCGTACTTCTGCGAGTGGTCGGAACGGGTGCGGCCGTCGTTGGCATACAGGCTGCCATGGCCGGCGGTGAACACATCGTCGACGTACTTCTTCACGGTCCACGGCGCGCCCATCCACCAGCCGGGCATCTGGTAGATCACCACATCGGCCCACAGGAACTTCTCCACTTCATCCAGGGCGTCATAGCCGCCGTCGATGAAGGTCTGGCGCACATCGAAACCGGCCCGGTCCAGATGAGCGATGGCCGCTTCGTGCAAGGTCGCGTTGAGGCGACCATCGGAGTGAGCGAACTGTTTACCACCGTTGAGCAAAAGGATCTTCTTCATGCGGGCCTCGCGGTCAAATTCAGGCCGCAGGTTAGAGGCTCGCGGGCGCGGAATACAGCAGCGTTGGGGCAAAATACAATTGACCTGAAGTCACGAATAAGCAGCACATTATTGCCGTAGAATCGGTTCACCTTCCATCACCGAGTAGCGCCCCATGAGTAAGCAGTTCGCCTTCATCCTCAAAGCCAAGACCCGCCCGGAAATGGCTGATGCGTTCGAGACCCTGTTCCGCCCCTACGTCGAGCCAAGCCGCCAGGAGCCGGGCTGTATCGAGTACCACATGCTGCGCGACAAGCAGGACCCGAGCCTGTTCGTGTTCTTCGAAGTGTGGGCCGACAAGGCCGCGCTGGATGTGCATTCGGCCCTGCCGCACATGGCCGCGTTCTTTGAAAAACGCATGGACTACCTGGAGCGCGACTTCGATATCCAGATGATTGACATGCTCAGCGCCTCATCGGCTAACCGTTGATCAGCAAATGGCCGCCGAGCGCGGCCAGGCCGATGAAGAAGCAACGCTTGAACAGCAGCGCGCTGATGCGCTGACGCAGCCACTGGCCGGCCAGCATGCCAAGCAAGGCCGGCGCCAGCATCAGCAGCGAAGCCCCCAGCGCCTGGCCACCCAGGGCATCCTGCCCGGCCAGGCCAACGGCCAACGCCAGCGTCGACACCGTGAACGACAGGCCCAGGGCCTGGATCAGCTGTTCACGGCTCAAGCCCAGGCTCTGCAGGTAAGGCACCGCCGGTATCACGAACACCCCGGTCGCCGCCGTGACCACGCCAGTCACCAGGCCGCAAACCGGCCCCAGCCAGCGTTCGTGCCCCGGCGCCAGGTGCAAGCCCGGGCCCGCCAGCCCGTACAACGCATACACCAGCAACGCCGCACCCAGCGCGTGCACGGCCCACGAACCACTGTTGATCCCCAGCCAGGCGCTGCCCAGCAAGGTACCCACGAAGATCATCGCCAGCATCGGTCCCAGGCGCACCAGCAACTCGCGCAGGTGTCCACCGTTGGCGAGCTGCCACAGGTTGGTCAATGTCGAGGGCACGATCAGCAGTGCCGCTGCCTGCGCCGGTGGCATAGCCAGGCCCAGCAGGCCCATGGCAATGGTCGGCAGGCCGAGGCCGATCACCCCCTTTACGGCCCCCGCCAGCAGAAAGGTCAGTATCACCAGCAATGTCAGTGCTGGGCCTATGTTCTGGTAGAAAACGAGCAAGGTATTCATGGGCCGATGATGGCGTGCACCGGCCGAGCTGAAAATCTGCCATATACTCAGCCTGACTCTTGTCAGGACAGAGCCAGATGCATTTCGACTTGATCGACCTCAGACTGTTCCAGCACACCCTGGAGTGCGGCAACATCACCGCCGGCGCCAGCCGCAGCCATCTGTCGCTGCCGGCGGCCAGTGCGCGCATTCGCGCCATGGAAGCATCGCTCGGCATCCCCTTGCTGGCACGTAACCGCCGTGGTGTACAGCCAACCCCGGCCGGCCAGGCGCTGCTACAGCATGCCCGCGTGATATCGCAGCAGGTCGAGCGGCTGCTGTTCGACCTGGGCCAGTACGCGCAGGGGCAGCAAGGCCAGGTGCGCCTGCTATGCAACACCGCAGCGCTCACCGAGTACTTGCCGGAGCTGCTGGCCAGCTACTTGGCTGCACACCCTGGGGTCAGCGTGGATGTGCAAGAGCTGCCAAGCTTGCGCATCGTTCAGGCGATTACCCAGGGCATGGCCGACCTGGGCATCGTCTCGACCGCCGCCCCCAGCGAGCACCTGCAGACACGGCCGTTTCGCGACGACCCACTGGTGCTGATAACGCCACTGGGCCACCCGCTGGCCAGCGCGCTCGCGCCCAGCTTCATCGACAGCCTGGCCCACGGCTATGTCGGGCTGGGGGCTACCAGTGCATTGGCGTTGTACCTGGAAGAGCAGGCACTGCGCGAGGGGCAGCGCATGCGGGTTCGGGTGCGGGCCGAGGGGTTTGACGGGGTGATGCGCATGGTCGCGGGCGGGGCCGGGGTCGGGGTGGTGCCGTTGGCTGCGGTGAAACGTTGGCAAGGGTTGTTGCCATTGCACTGGGTGGCGCTGGAGGAACCATGGGCCAACCGCCGGTTGCTGCTGTGTGCTCGGGATTTTACGGCCCTGCCGGGCTATGCCGCCGGGCTGGTAACCGCCCTCACCGGCTGACGCTGGGCGGATGGCACGGGCTTCGCCCGTGTTCGCGGGTAAACCCGCTCCCACAGGGTAATCAGTATTTCCTGGATTGACGCTATACCTGTGGGAGCGGGTTTACCCGCGAACACGGGCTCACACACAATGGCGCCATAGCGGCCCACGAAAAAGGATTTTCCAGTGGCATCGATCTACCAGCTAAAACCGCGCTTTCAAGCCTTGCTGCGCCCCGCAGTGAAACGCCTGCATGACCGCGGTGTCACCGCCAACCAGGTCACTGTCGCCGCCGCCGTGGTGTCTGCCCTGCTGGGCCTGCTGCTGGCCGCCCTGCCGCACGTCACCTGGCTGTTCATCCTGGTGCCAGTGTGGATGCTGCTGCGCATGGCCCTGAACGCTGTCGACGGCATGCTGGCTCGTGAATTCGGCCAACAATCCACCCTCGGCGCCTACCTCAACGAACTCTGCGACGTGATCGCCGACGCCGCCCTGTACCTGCCCTTCGCCCTGCTACCTGGTGTTTCACCTACGCTGGTGGTGCTGCTGGTGCTGTGCGCCACGTTCAGCGAATACGCCGGGGTCATGGGCCCGCTGGCCGGTGCCTCGCGGCGCTATGACGGCCCCATGGGCAAGAGCGACCGGGCCTTTGCCTTCGGTGTGCTGGGCGCCGGCGTCGCCTTTGGCCTGCTCAATGGTGCCTGGATCAACGGCCTGTTGCTGGTCATCCTCGCGCTCTCGCTCTATACCCTCTACAACCGGGTTCGCCAGGGGCTGGCCGAAACCCGCTAAGCCTACAGCCGACGCAAAAGGACGTTGACCATGCGCCAAGCGCAAGCGCTGCACTTCTCCACCCATGACGGTGTCGAGCTGCACTACCGTCATTGGCCTGCCACCCGCAACGAGTACCCGCCACGCCGGGCCGTGGTGATGTTTCATCGAGGCCACGAACATGGCGGGCGCATGGCCCACCTGGCCGATGAGCTGGACATGCCAGGCTATGACTTCTTCGCCTGGGATGCCCGCGGCCATGGCCAGTCGCCGGGCGCACGCGGCGACAGCCCGGGGTTCGCCACCAGCGTGCGCGACGTGCAGACCTTCATCGAACACATCCAGGCGCAACACGGCATCGCCGAACAGGACCTGGTAGTACTGGCACAGAGCGTGGGTGCCGTGCTGGTCGCCACCTGGGCACACGACTACGCACCCAAGGTGCGCTGCATGGTGCTGGCCTCGCCGGCATTCAAGGTCAAACTGTACGTGCCGTTCGCCCGTACCGGCCTGAAGCTGCTGAAGGCCCTGCGCGGCAACTTTTTCGTCAACAGCTACGTCAAGCCGCGCCTGCTCACCCACGACCCTGAGCGGGTGATGTCGTATGTGGCCGACCCGCTGATCAGCCAGCCGATTTCGGTGACCATGCTGCTGGGCCTGTACGAAGCCGCCGACCGCGTGGTGGCAGATGCCCAGGCCATTCAGGTGCCGACCCAATTGCTGGTGTCCGGTGCCGACCTGGTGGTCGAACGCCAGCCACAGGAGCGCTTTTTCGAACGGCTGGGCAGCGCACGCAAGGAAATGCACACCTTGCCCGGGTTCTTCCACGACACCCTCGGCGAGCGCGATCGGGCGCATGCCCTGCGGCGCATCGAGCGGTTTGTCGAACACTGCTTCGCCAGCCCCGCCGTGCCGTCACTGCTTGATGCCGACAAGACCGGCGCCAGCTGCGCCGAAGCCGAAAGCCTGGCCGCGCCGTTGCCGCGCCACTCGCCGCGTGACCTTTACTGGCGCGCCACCCGTGCCAGCCTGCGCCTGGGCAAGGGTTTGTCGGAGGGCGTGAAGCTGGGCTTCGACACGGGTTTCGATTCGGGCAGCACCCTCGACTACGTGTACCGCAACCAGCCGACCGGCAAGGGCAAGCTGGGCCGCCTGGTCGACCGGAACTACCTCGACGCCATCGGCTGGCGCGGCATCCGCCAGCGTAAACTGCATGTCGAAGAGCTGTTGCGCCTGGCCATCGCCCGCCTGAGCGAACAGCAACGGCCAGTGCACATCGTCGATATCGCCGCCGGCCATGGCCGCTACATCCTTGAGGCCCTGCAGGACCTTGAGCAATTGCCAGACTCGATCCTGCTGCGCGACTACAGCGAGCTGAACGTGCAACAAGGCAGCACGCTGATCGCCGAAAAGGGCCTGGCCGATATCGCGCGCTTTGTCCAAGGCGATGCCTTCGACCGCCAGAGCCTGGCCACGCTGGATCAGCCGCCAACCCTGGCCGTGGTCTCGGGCCTGTACGAACTGTTCGCCAGCAACCAGCTGGTGGGCAACTCACTGGCTGGCCTGGCTGACGCAGTGGAAGATGGCAGCTTCCTGGTCTACACCGGCCAACCGTGGCACCCGCAACTGGAGATGATCGCCCGTGCCCTCACCAGCCACCGCGGCGGCGAGGCCTGGGTGATGCGCCGCCGCAGCCAGGCCGAGATGGACCAGCTGGTAGAGGCTGCGGGTTTCCGCAAGCTGGCCCAGCGCATCGATCAATGGGGCATTTTCAGTGTCAGCCTGGCACAACGGGTGCGCTGAATGAGCCCCGCTCGCGAACCTGGGCTGATCCGCAGGGGGGTGTTCTGGCTGCTGGTGCTGGGGCCGTTGTTTTTCCTCAGCTATGGGCTGGCGAACAATTACACGGCCGGGCGCAGTGATGTTGGCAGCCTGGTGTTCGGCTGGGAACGCGGCATGCCGCTATGGCCCTGGACAATCATCCCGTACTGGTCGATCGACCTGCTTTACGGCCTGTCCTTCCTGCTGCCGCGCACGCGCCAGGAGATGGACCGCCACGCGCTGGCGTTGCTCAGCGCACAGGTAATCTGCGTCAGTGGCTTCCTGCTCTGGCCGCTGCGCTTTACCTTCGAGCGACCAGAGCTGGGTGGTGTATTCGGCTGGTTGTTCGATGTGCTGATGGGCTTCGACAAACCGTTCAATCAGGCACCTTCGCTGCATATTGCCCTGCTGGTGATCATCTGGACGATGTTTGCCCGGCATGTGCAACGCCAGCCCTGGCGTTGGCTGATGCATGGCTGGATGGCGCTGATCGGGGTGTCGGTATTGACCACCTGGCAGCACCATTTCATCGACGTGCCGACAGGGGCACTGGCGGGGTTTGTCTGTGTCTGGCTGTGGCCGCATCGGGGGCGGCTACCCTGGCAACAGGCACGTCTTGCGCGTGATGCCAAGCGCTGGCGGGTGGCGTTGTGTTATGCAGTGGGCGCACTGCTGTGCGCAGTGCCTGCCGTTGTGTTGGGCGGCGCCTGGTTGTGGTTGGCCTGGCCGGCCGTGTCGCTGGTATTGGTGGCGCTTAACTATGGCGTGTTCGGCCCAGGCGGGTTTCAGAAAGGCGCCGATGGGCACTTGTCGAATGCAGCCAGCTGGCTGTTGGCACCGTACTTGTTGGCGGCATGGGCAAACTCGCGCTTATGGACCAGGCGCCATCCGCAGGCGGACGAAGTGTGTGAAGGCGTTTATCTGGGGCGGATTCCTGGGCGTTGTACGCAATTCGCTGCGATCGTCGATTTGTGTGCAGAGCTACCGTGCAATGTTCAGGACGGCGCGGGCCTTTGTAGGAGCGGCCTTGTGTCGCGAAAGGGCTGCACAGCAGCCCCGGCAATTTCTGCAGCGAAGCTGAAAATCTGGGGCCGCTTCGCGCCCCTTTCGCGACACAAGGCCGCTCCTACACAGGCCGCGTCAGCTGTTGGCTACGCGTGTTTCCCCACACTGGACCTGATAGTCCCGGACAGCACCCTGCTGCACCAGGCCGCCATCGCCATCGAAAGACTGCGCTCCCAAGGCCCCGTACTGGTCTGCTGCGCCTTGGGCTATTCGCGCAGCGCCAGCGCCGTAGCCGCCTGGCTGGTGCTCACAGGCCGCTGCGCTGACGCGCAACAGGCCGAAACGCTGCTGCGCAAGGCCCGCCCCGGCATTGTCCTGCACAGCGCGCACCGCCAGGCCCTGCAACAGCTTGGTGCACAACCATGAACCTGCTGGTGGTGGCCAGCCTGCTGGGCTGTGGCAAACAGCTGGAACGCCTTTCAGACGGCCTCACCCTGCTGGCCCTGGCCTACGGCCTGGCGCCTTTGCTGGGTGCCCCGCTGCAACCGCTGGCCAGCCTGCTGTGCAGTGTGCTGCTGGTGCTCGGCGTGCTGCACAAGTATTGGGCCATCCGTGTGGCCGTGGATGCCAAACTGTTTGCCCGCCTCGCCGATAGCAGCGACCTGGCAGCAGACACCCAGGCCCTGGACCGTGCTTTGCTCGAACTGAAACTCAAACCACAGGCTGCAGACTCCCGCACCTGGCCTGCCCGCAGCCAGGCCGCATTGGGCCTGTTGCGCCGCCAGGCAGTTTGCCTGGGCCTGCAGCTGACGCTGGCCTTGGCTACCCTGCTGATGCTGCCTTTCAAGGGATGACTACCAATCCATGCTCGCCAACCTTACGGCCTACCTCATCACTTCCGCCGCCCGCCTGATCACCGGCGCCCGCGCCCTGTGGCTGGGTTGCACACCGCTGCCGGTGCAACGCCTGTACTTCGCCAATCACAGCAGCCACGGTGACTTCGTACTGCTGTGGGCGTCGCTGCCGCAGCCACTGCGCAAGCGCACCCGCCCGGTGGCCGGCGCCGATTACTGGGCCAAACCGGGCCTGCGCGATTTCCTCATTCGCAAGGTATTCAATGGCGTGCTGATCGACCGGCAACGCAGCGAAGGCCAGGGCAGCCCGCTGCAGCCGATCCTCGACGCCGTGGCCCAGGGCGACTCGCTGATCTTCTTCCCAGAGGGCACGCGCAACCTGGGCGACGAACCGTTGATGCCGTTCAGGAGCGGGTTGTATCACCTGGCGGCAGCCAACCCTGAAGTCGAACTGGTGCCCGTGTGGATCGCCAACCTCAACCGGGTGATGCCAAAGGGCCGCGCCCTGCCCTTGCCGTTGCTATGCACGCTGAGCTTTGGCGAACCCCTGCGCCTGCAGGCCGATGAGAGCAAGCAGGCGTTTCTCGAGCGGGCCAGCCAGGCCCTGCTGAACCTGGCCCCGAAGGATGCCTGACATGGACGACAACACCCTTTCCCTGTTCGCCGGCATCGGCGCCTTGTTGCTGCTCGCCAGCGTAATCGGCCGCCTGCTCAAATGGCGCGCGGGCCCCGCGCCGCACGCGGTGATCGACAACCTCAACGCCCGCATCAACGCCTGGTGGGTAATGGTGCTGGTAATCGGCATCGCCTTCCTGTTCGGCAAGTACGGCGTGATCGTGCTGTTCTACGGCGTGTCGTTCTACGCCCTGCGCGAGTTCATGACCCTCACCCCGACCCGGCGCAGCGACTACCCGGCACTGGTGGCGGCGTTCTACGTGGCGCTACCCGTACAGTACGTGCTGATTGCCATGGACTGGTACGGGCTGTTCACTATCTTCATCCCGGTGTACCTGTTCCTGCTGCTGCCGATCCTGGCCAGCTTTGGCGGCGACACCACGCGCTTTCTCGAACGCGCCTCGAAAGTGCAGTGGGGGTTGATGATTGCGGTGTACTGCGTGTCCTCGGTGCCAGCCTTGATGACCCTGGACATCCCGGGGTACGAGGGGCGCAACCTGTTGCTGATTGCCTGGCTGATCATGGTGGTGCAGCTCAGCGACGTGCTGCAGTACGTATGCGGCAAGTTGTTCGGCAAACACAAGGTGGCGCCCAACCTGTCGCCGTCCAAGACCATCGAAGGCCTGGCTGGCGGCGTGGCGCTGGCCACCCTGATCGGCGCCATGCTGTGCTGGATTACCCCGTTCACCTTCTGGCAGGCCGCGCTGATGGCACTGGCCGTCAACGCCATGGGCTTTTTCGGCGGGCTGGTGATGTCGGCGATCAAGCGCGACCGCGGGGTGAAGGACTGGGGGCACATGATCGAAGGCCATGGCGGCATGCTCGACCGCATGGACTCGGTGTGCTTTGCAGCACCCGTGTTCTTCCATTTTGTGCGGTATTGGTGGGCATAGCGCGGGCAGGCAGCTGGACGTCGAGCCCAGGCAACTGCGGCTCGGCCAATGGCCCTATGGTGACGAGTCATTCAGCCAGTCACCAGGAGTTGTGCCATGTCCGATTTCATCACCGTCCTGCGCGAAACCTGCCCGACGCCGGTCGTGGACGCCACCAAGTGGAAGCGCATCGGCGGCGATCCGCACACCGTCAACCTCAACGCCTACCTGTCGGCCGACGGCAGCAAGATCATGGGCACCTGGATCTGCACCCCGGGCAAGTTCGAGGTCAATTACGAGAAGTGGGAGTTCTGCCACTTCCTCGATGGCTACTGCATCATCACCCCGGAAGGCGAAGAGCCAAAGCACCTGAAAGCGGGTGATGTGTTCGTGATCGAACCGGGGATGAAAGGTACCTGGGAAGTGGTCGAGACCGTGCGCAAGTATTTCGTCTTCGCCTGATCCCACAGCGGGCATTGCGCGGTCGTGGGTGGGGGGGGGGGGGGGGGGGGGGGGGGGGGGGGGGGGGGGGGGGGGGGGGGGGGGGGGGGGGCGCGGGGGGGGGGGGGGGGGGGGGCGGGGGGCCCCCCCCCCCCCCGGCGGCCGGCCCCCGCCGCGCCGG
>NZ_JBIVIF010000022.1:0-16144 GCF_044749595.1 Pseudomonas sp. NPDC089392 | reverse complement strand
CTCCGCTACACCCCACGGGGGTTTTGGGGGGTTGGTGTTTGGGGGTGTTTCCCCCGCTTTTGCTCCCCTACCCTCCCCCACGCTTGGGGGGAAACCCCCGCTCCTACAACGGCCGCGTAATGCCTGCAGGGGTATGGACGAAAAAAATCGCGGTTCAAGCGCCCTGCCCTCTGGTGCGCAGTTACAGAGGGAAGGCCACTTGGCCCGCGATCAAGCCCACCTGTTGCATCAATCCTTCTTGCGATAACCCTCAACGATGGCCGAGAAGTCCTTGCCGCCCTCGCCGCGCAGGCTCATGGCCTGGTACAGCTGCTGGGCCACGGCACCGAGGATTACCGGTTGGTGTGCCTGGCGTGCCGCTTCGGTAGCCAGCCCCAAATCCTTCAACATCAGCTCGGCACCAAAACCACCGGTGTAACCACGTGATGCCGGCGCGGTCTCGATAATGCCCGGCCACGGGTTGTAGGTGTCCGAGCTCCAGCAACGCCCGGTCGAACTGTTGATGATGCCGGCCAGCACCTTGGTGTCGATGCCCAGCGCGTTGCCCAGGGCCATGGCCTCGGACACGCCGATCATCGAGATGCCCAGCAGCAGGTTGTTGCAGATCTTGGCGATCTGCCCGGTGCCAACCTCACCGCAGTGCACGATGTTGCGGCCCATTTGCTCCAGTACCGGCTTGAGCGTTGCGAACAGCTCGGCGCTGGCACCGACCATGAAGGTCAGGGTGCCTGCCGCCGCGCCGCCGGTACCACCGGACACTGGCGCATCGCCCATGTCCACGCCCTTGGCCGCTGCGGCCTTGGACACATCACGCGCGGTCTGCGGGTCGATGGTGCTGCAATCCACGGTCGGCGTGCCGGGGCGAATGCCGGCCAGCACACCGTCGTCGTTCAGGTACACGCTGCGCACATGAGCCGCAGCCGGCAGCATGGTGATCACCAGCTCGCTGTTGGCCGCCGCGTCCTTGGGCGACGGGCTGATCTGCCCGCCCAGTTCGGCCAGCTCGGCGAGCACTGCCTTGTTCAGGTCGAACAGGTTCAGCTGGTGCCCGGCCTTGATCAGGTTGCGGGCCATGGGCGCGCCCATGTTGCCCAGGCCGATGAATGCGATACGCATGAGGTGCTCCTTAGCGCAGACTGATGGTGGTGTTCACACCGTCGTTGATGCTGTCGTCATCGAACCAGCGGGCGGTGACGGTCTTGGTCTGAGTGTAGAACTGCACCACTTGCTTGCCGTACGGGCCGAGGTCGCCGAGCTTGGACCCACGCGAGCCTGTGAAGCTGAAGAACGGTACCGGCACCGGGATCGGGATGTTGATGCCGACCTGGCCGATGTCGATTTCGCTTTGGAACTTGCGCGCTGCCGCGCCGCTCTGGGTGAACAGGCCGGTGCCGTTGCCAAACGGGTTGGCGTTGACCAGGGCGATGGCCTCGTCGAGGGTATCGACCTCCAGGGTCACCAGCACCGGGCCGAAGATTTCCTGGGTGTACACCTGCATGTCGGTTTTTACGCCCGAGAACAGGGTCGGGCCGACGAAGTTGCCTTGCTCGTAACCCGGCACCGTGACGTCACGGCCGTCGAGTTCCAGCTTGGCGCCTTCCTTGATGCCGCTTTCGATCAGGCCCAGCACACGCTCCTTGGCGCGCTTGGAAACCACCGGGCCAACGTCGGTGCCAGGCTCGCAGCCGGCATTGACCTTGAGCTTGCTGGCTGCGTCCTTGATGTCCGGCAGCCATTCGCGGGCCTTGCCCACCAGCACCGCCACCGAGGTGGCCATGCAGCGCTGGCCTGCTGCGCCGAAGGCAGCACCGACCAGGGCGTTGATGGTTTGCGTGCGGTTGGCATCGGGCAGCACCACCGCGTGGTTCTTGGCGCCCATCATCGACTGCACGCGCTTGCCGTGCTGGCTGCCAAGGTTGTACACGTGGGTGCCCACTTCGGTGGAGCCGACGAAGGAAATTGCCTTGATGTCCTGGTGGGTGCAGATGGCATCCACCACTTGCTTGCCACCGTGCACCACGTTCAGCACGCCAGCGGGTACGCCAGCTTCCAGCGCCAGCTCGACCAGCAACATGGTCGACAGCGGGTCCTGCTCGGACGGCTTGAGCACGAAGGTGTTGCCGCAGACGATGGCCATGGGGAACATCCACAGCGGGATCATCGCCGGGAAGTTGAATGGGGTAATGCCGGCGCACACACCGATTGGCTGGCGCAGGGTGTAGGTATCGACACCACCGGCGACGTTCTCGGCGAATTCGCCCATCTGCAGGGTGCCGATGGAGGCTGCGTGCTCGACCACTTCCAGGCCGCGGAAGATATCGCCTTCGGCGTCAGCAATGGTTTTGCCCTGCTCGGCGCTGAGCACCTGGGCAATGCGCTTGGTGTGTTCGCGGATCAGCGCCTGCAACTTGAGCATGATGCGCATGCGCGCGCCGATCGGGGTGTCGCGCCAGGTCTGGAAGGCGCGATGGGCAGCCGCTACGGCAGCGTCGACTTCCTCGACAGTGGCGAACGGCACGCGCGCCAGTACCTCTTGGGTAGCCGGGTTGACGATATCGCGCCATTCGGTGGTCTTGGACTCGACCCACTGGCCGTCGATCAGCAGTTTGACCTGCTCGACTTTGGTCTGGTTAGGGGATTGCGGTGCGTTCATCTGCGTTCTCCTTGGAATTATTGTCGGGACGAGATCGCCAGCGCCGGGCAAACGCGAGGTGGCGTCCTGAGGCTTGTTTCGAGTATAGATGTGCAAACATCCAACAAGAACGCACAAAAAAACCGGATCATCATGCAAAAAGACCTCACATCCCTGAGCGCGCTCAACTGGGACGATTTGAAGTTTTTCCTCGAAGTGGCCCGCACCCGCAAGGCCAGCAGTGCCGCCAAGCGGCTGAGCGTGGACTACACCACGGTGTCGCGGCGCATCAGCTCGCTGGAGGGGGCGCTGGGCACCTTGCTGTTCGAAAAGTCGCGGACCAACGGCTTTGTCCTCACCGCCGAGGGCCAGCGCCTGCTGGGTTATGCCGAGTCGATCGAGAGCACGCTGCACATGGCTTGCGAGCAGGTGTCCGGGTCGGGCGTGGCGTTGTCGGGGCATGTGCGCATGGGCTGCACCGAAGGCTTTGGCAGCTTCTTCATCACCCCGCAGCTCAGCCACTTCGTCGATGCCTACCCAGCGATTTCGGTGGATATCCTGCCATTGCCGCACTTCATCAGCCTGTCCAAGCGCGAGGCCGACATCGTCATTGCCCTGGAGCGCCCGGAGCATGGGCCTTATGTGTGCTGCAAACTGTGCGACTACCGTTTGCGGCTGTACGCTACCCAGGACTACCTGGACAGCCACGCGCCAATTCGCCAAGTGACGGATTTGGCCAGGCACCCGTTCATCAGTTACGTGGATGACCTGGCGTTCAGCTCGGAGCTGCTGTACCTGGCCAACCTGATTCCCAACGCCAACGCGCATTTGCGCAGTACCAGCGTGATTGCCCAGTACACGGCGGCTTTGCAGGGGCGTGGGCTGGCGATCCTGCCGTGCTTCCTGGCGGCGCAGGATCCGCGGTTGGTGACGGTGCTGCCGGAGGAGATCGAGGTGACACGGCAGTTCTGGATGTATTGCCGGGAGGATTTGCGCAAGTTGAAGCGGATTACCCTGTTGTGGGATTACATCCGAGGGGTGACCGAGGCGAATGCGCCGTTGTTGATGGGTGAGATGCGGGAGATGCGGTTTGCCCAGGAATGAAGGGACTGCTGCGCAGCCCATCGCAGGCAAGCCAGCTCCCACAGGTACAGCGTAATCTCGAAGCCAGCACAGTACCTGTGGGAGCGGGCGTGCCCCGCGAACACCGGCGCAGCCGGTGCCATATACCGAGTTGCCTTCTTCGCGGGTAAACCCGCTCCTACATCGACCGCGCTAGCCCAGGGGTAATACAAATCCTGTGGGAGCGGGTTTACCCGCGAACACCGGCGCAGCCGGTGCCATATACCGAGTTGCCTTCTTCGCGGGTGAACCCGCTCCTACACCGACCGCGCTAGCCCAGGGGTAACATAAATCCTGTGGGAGCGGGTTTACCCGCGAACACCGGCGCAGCCGGTGCCAGGCCTGTGGGTCAATGGTCAGTAGGACGCGACCACGATGGACACGCGGCGGTTTTCGGTACGCCCGGCGCTGGTGCGGTTGTCCGCTACCGGTTGGGTGCTGCCCAGGCCACGGCTGTGGATGTTCTGCGCCTGCATGCCGACCCCGACCAATGCCTTGGTCACGCTCTGCGCACGGCGCTCGGACAGCTGCTGGTTGTACGCTGCCTTGCCCGACGAATCGGCATGCCCATCCACGCGCACGCCGTCGATACCAACGCCAAGCAACGCCTTGCCAATGCGCTCGACAATCGCCAGGCTCTGGCCGTTGAGGCTGTCCAGGTCGCTGCCGAACAGCACCTTGCCGGACAAGTCGTAAGCCCAACCTTCATCGGTCGGGGCGAAGCCTTCGCGCATGAGCACGGCAATCTGTTCTGGGGAGAGGCCCTTGGGCGGTGTGCTCTGGCAGCCGGTCAGCGTCAGCACGGCGAGCAACACGGCCCAAAGCGGGAAACGTAAAGCCTGTATCACGGGTTCAACTCCTGTTATTGATTTCGTTGGCGGACCGTTCCGTCTGCGCCACTTGCCAATGGCCACGGCGTTTGCGCTTGGCCTGGTACATCGCCGCATCAGCGGCATTCAGAAGACTGGCGGGGTCAGCGCCGTCATCCGGGTAAAAGGCAATACCGACACTCAGTGAGGTGGCGATACTGCGGCCACTGTCCAGCTGCACCGGCAGTTTCATGCTGGCAACGATCTTCTCGGCAATCTGCTCGGCGTCCTGGCGCGAATGCAAAGGCGTCAGCAGCACGGCGAACTCGTCGCCGCCCAGGCGCGCCACCAGGTCGTGTTCGCGCAGTTGGGCGCGCACGCGGTCGGCTACGCTGATCAGCACTTCGTCGCCAATGGCATGCCCGAGGGTGTCGTTGATCTGCTTGAAGTGGTCGCTGTCGAGGAACAGCAGCGCCATGTGGTCGCGCTGCCGCGCGGCATTGCGCACGCTACGGCTCAGGCGCCCTTCGAAGAAGGCACGGTTGGGCAGGCCGGTCAGGCTGTCGTGGCTGGCCTGGTGGGCCAGGGCCTGGTTTTCGTTCTGCAGGTGGCTGTGCCACACCTCCAGCTCATCCAGCAGGGCATTGAAGTCATTACCCAGTTCGTTGAGCTCGGCAATCGGCGCCTCCGGCACACGCCGGTCGAAACTGCGTTCGCGGCGGGCAGCGTGGGCGACAACGGCCAAGCCTCGCAGCGGGCGGACAATATCGCCTAGCAGGCGCCGCGACAGGTATTGGGCAGCCACGGCACTGAGCAGCGTGCAAACCAGGATGCCGCCCAGCCCGCTAAGCAGGAACAGCAGCAGGCTGCGCCCCTGGCCGACCAGTTCGATGTGCCCGACCTTTTGCTGCTGGTGCATGATCGGCAGGTTGACCGGCTCATCCAGCAAGGCAGCGGCAACCTGCACTTCCAGCTGCGCAAGCATACCGGTATCGGCGCGTTGCCAGTGCGCCAGCTGCTCGCCCTCATTATTGAAGACCCTAGCCTCGGCGACTTCTTCGTTACTGGCGATCAGCGCCAGCGATTCGTTGGCCGCAGCACTGTCGTCGAACACCACGGCCGCTTCGACGGTGTAGTTGATCGAGCGGGCGATCAGGTGCAAGTTGTGATTGGCATAGGCCCCCAGGGCAAATACGCCCAGCAGGGTCAGGGAAATGCCGGCCAGGCCTACGGCGAGCAGGGCGACGCTGAGGTGGCCACGAGCCAGGACCGAACGCAGGGTCGGACGTTCGCGGCGTTTGTGGCTCGGTTTCATGGCTGCACCGCCCGGCGCCGCGACAGTTGCAGCACGCTGGGGTGAATACGCACGCCAGAGCGCGCCACCGAGTCGAGGTTGACCTCAAAAGCCACCTGCTGGTCGCTGACCCGCAGGCAGAACAGGCTACCGACCGTGCACGGGTCGTTCGCTTCGCTGATGCTCAGTACCGGGTGGCCGCTGACACGTTCGAACAGTTTGTCGCGCTGGCCTTGGTCGAGTTTGCCGATGTAGATGGCGTCGCAAGCCTGGGCAACCTGGGTGTCGTCAGCCAGTAGGCGCTTCACCTGCAGCGGGCGGCCGGACTCCTGCACATGGCCTTTGATCAGGTCATCGGCGTATTCGGTCGGGCCGACCAGGCACAGGCGCAAGGGTGAGGGTTCGACGGGCCAGCGGGCGTAGCTGAAGATACCCAGCACTACCTGGGTGACAGCCTTGGCGCGTTGTTGGGCCTGGGCAGCGGTTGTGGCGGTGTCTGCCCGGGCGAGGCCTGTGGAAAGGAACAGGGCAGCCAGCAATAGCGAAAGCGCACAGCTTGTCACTCGCCTTGCGGCCACGTGCATGTGGGGGGGCTCTTAAGGTCCTTTCCGGTATCGGCGCAACGATAGCACATGGCCGCATCAATGTAGGAATGGGCCGCTGTATGTATTGGGATTGAGGGCCCTATCGCCGGCAAGCCAGCGATAGGGCCTTCTTGGTCCTACACCTGCTCGAGCATCAACCCGGAAATCCGCCGCACCTTGCGCGCCACCGCTTCTTCGAAAATGCCCAGGCGTGGTTCGATCAGGCTGAAGCAGTGCTTGGCGCGGGTGATGCCGGTGTACACCAGTTCCTTGGTCAGCACCGGATTCAGCGCATCCGGCAGCACCAGCGCGGTGTGGCTGAACTCCGAGCCCTGGGATTTGTGCACAGTCATGGCGAATACCGTTTCCACTTCGTTAAGCCGGCTGGGCAGGACAAAGCGCACCCCGCCGCTGCCGTCGTTACGCGGGAAGGCCACCCGCAGCAATGGCTCGCCGCGCTCATCCGGCAGGCGCAGGGCAATACCGATGTCGCCGTTCATCAGGCCCAGGCCGTAGTCGTTGCGGGTCACCAGCACCGGGCGACCTTCGTACCAGGGCTGCTGGCTGTCGATCAGCCCGGCATTGTGCAGCACCCGCGCCACCCGCTCGTTGAGGCCTTCGACCCCCCAGGCGCCGCGGCGCACCGCACACAGCAACTGGAAGTCCTCAAAACTGTGCAACACCTTGCTCGCCCATTGCTCCCAGGCGGGGTCGTCGAAGGCAGTATCGAGTGCCGGCCGATAGCGGCCAAGGGTGCGCAAGTAGCTGCGATACCCCTGCGGGCCGTCGCCACCGCGGTTGAGGCCGTCCAGCAGCAGGCGGTCGAAGGCGCGGTCCTGCTCGTGCTTCAGGGCCAGGCTGTGCACGTCGGGTGGCGGCGCGGCCAGCAGGTTACGTGCCGCGTAGGCGTCCTGGCGGTTGACCAGCCGGGCCAGCTGGCCAATGCCGCTGCCTTCGCCGAAGCGCCGCGAGAAACGCAGCATCACCACCTGCTGGGCCAGCGGGTTGCGCTGCTCATCACCGGCCTTGAGGCCACTGCCGGCTAGCGACTCGCCACTGATCTGTTCAAGCCACGCGGCAGTCGCTGCTGAGTAGTAACCTTCCTCGGCATCCCGACACAGGTCGCCCAGTACCGCGCCAGCTTCGACCGACGCCAGCTGGTCCTTGTCGCCCAGCAGCACCAGGCGTGCGCGTGGCGGCAGGGCATCAAGCAGGTTGGCCATCATTTCCAGGTCGATCATCGACGCTTCGTCGACCACCAGCACGTCCAACGGCAACGGGTTGCCGGCATGGTGGCGGAAGTGCCGCGAGCCCGGGCGGCTGCCGAGCAGGCGGTGCACGGTGCTGACTTCGGTAGGAATCTGCCCGCGCACCTCGGCGCTGACCTGCAGGCGCTCGACTTGCTGGCCAATTGATTCGGTCAGGCGGGCGGCTGCCTTGCCGGTCGGCGCCGCCAGGCGGATACGCAGCGGCCTGCCCTGCTCCACTGCCGGCGCCTGCAGCAAGGCCAACAGGCGCACCACGGTGGTCGTCTTACCGGTACCGGGGCCACCGGTGATGATGCTGAAACCGGCACGGGTGGCCAGCGCACAGGCAAGCTTCTGCCAATCCACCTGGCCCACTGGCGCGCCGCCGTCGAACAGCTGCGCCAGGCGATCTGGCAGGTCCGCTGGTGGCGCTTCGGCCTGAGTCAGGCGCTGACGCAGGGTATGGTCGATGCGCCGCTCGTAGCTCCAGTAACGCCGCAAGTACAGGCGCTCGCCACTGAGCACAAGTGGCCGCGCCTGTTGGCCCGGGGTATCGCCAGCGGCCACCAGCGGGCTGGCAGCGATGCGTTGGCGCCAGGCATGCAAGTCGAGGTTGGCCAGCAACTGCGACGGCAGCAGCAAAGGGCCGGTCAGGGCGTCGCCCTCCGGCGGCAACGACAGGGCGAAGTCGGGCTCGGCCAGGGTTTGCTGCAAGTCGAGGCAGACATGGCCGTGGCCCAGCTGGTGGCTGGCCAGTGCCGCCGCCAGCAACAGCAAGGGGTCACTGCCAGGCGCGCGCTCTTTGAGGAACGACACGAATGCGCGGTCCAGGGCACGCAGCCAGCCCCGCTCTACCCAGCGGTCGAGCAGTTGCAGCAGGTCACCGCTGTCATGCTGTGGCGCCAGTGCGAGCAGGTGCTCGGCGTGCAGCGGGGTGGGCAACAGGTCGACAAGGCTGCGGCTCATATCACTTCTCCGGCAAACAGGTCTTGCTGTGTGGGCGGGTGCTCGCCACGGAACAGCGCATCAAGGCTTTCGATCAGCTCACGCGGTGGCTTGGCGTGGTACACGCCATGGCCGCTGCTGCTGGCACCGCGCAGGAAGATGAACAGGGCTCCGCCGACATGGCGGTCGTAATCGTAATCTGGCAGGCGTGCGCGCAACTGGCGATGCAGGGCCAGCAGGTACAGCACGTACTGCAGGTCGTAGCGGTGCTCAAGGATGGCTTTTTCCATGGCCAAGGCATCGTAGGCCTGGATGTCCGGGCCCAGCCAGTTGGACTTGTAGTCGGTCACGTAATAGCGCCCGTCCAGTTCGAATGCCAAGTCGATAAAGCCTTTGAACATGCCGTTGAGCACGGTCGGCTGCGCCGCCGGGCGCGACAGGCCGGGGTGGGTGTGGCGAGCCACCAGGCGGTCGAGTTGCTCGGCGTCGACCCGGTGGCTGGCGAACCAGAACTCCATTTCAATCTGGTAACGGCGCAACTGTCCGAGCGTCACGCTGTGGCCGCTGCCCGGCAGTGGCAGTGCCTCGCCCAGCAAGCGGTGCATCCATTGGCTGAGGGTGGGGATCCAGCCGGTCCAGTCGCGGCGGTTGCAACGCTGGCCAACGGTTTGCTCGATCAGCTGCGGGTTGCTGCTGACCTGGCTGAAGCCTTCGCGGCCCGCCCATTCCAGCAAGCCATGGAGGAAGGTGCCAGGGTTCGGCCCACGCGGGAAGCGGTGGATATCGCCGCTGTCGGCCGGGACCTCGCGCAGCAGCTGCGCATCGACCACTTCGTCATCCAGCAGTTGCTGGGCCTGCGAGCTGTCAGCACCGAGGGTCTGGTCGCCGACGCGCAAGGCGCTGTACGACGCGATCCACCAGTGCTCGGCGGCCGCGCGGCGCGGCTTGCGTGCCGGCAGCAGCTCACGCTCGGCGTGAGGCATGCGATAGACCTGCTCATCCGCTTGCGGCAGGCCCGGGCAAGTGATGTGCGCGCAAGTCGCCGCCAAGGCCTGCAACCAGTCGGTCAGTTGCGCCGAACCGGCCAGGGCTAGGCCGCCACCCAGCAGGTAGCCGAATGCCGAGCGGTGCAGCTGCGAGCTCTTCTGGTTGCCGCGCTTGAGGTCGGCGACACCCAGCCAGCAAGCATGCTGGGCGCGGGTCAGGGCCACGTAAAGCAGGCGCAGGTCCTCGGCCAGCCGCTCGTCGTCGGCGCGCTCGATCTGCTCCGGGTTGGGCGTAAGGGTAAGGTGCGCATCGCCCTCGCTATCATGCCAGGCCAACGGCAAGCGGCTGCCATCCACCGGCTTGCTGGTGCAAATGAATGGCAGGTAGACCAAGGGGTATTCCAGGCCCTTGGACTTGTGGATGGTCACCACCTTCACCAGCTGCTCGTCGCTCTCCAGGCGCAGAATCTGCTCTTCGCCGGCCTGCCCGGAGCTGGCCAGGTGCTCGGCCAGGTGGCGGATCAGTGCCTGTTCGCCATCCAGTTCGCCAGCGGCCTGTTGCAGCAACTCGGCCAGGTGCAGCAGGTTGGTCAGCACCCGCTCGCCATCAGTGCGACGAATCAGGGTGCGCGGCAGCTGGAAGTCATGCAGCAGGTGGCGCAGCATCGGCAGCACGCCCTGGCGCTGCCAGGTGTCACGGTAATGGCGGAAACGCATGACCCAGCCTTCCCAGACCCGTTCATCCTGGTTCAGCCGGTCCAGCGCGGCCAGCGACAAGCCGAGCGTGAGGCTGGCCAGGGCAGCCTTGAGCAGGCGTTCCGAGTCGGGCTCGGCACAGGCCTTGAGCCAGGCCAGCAAGTCGTGGGCCTCCTGGGCGGCGAACACCGAATCCTTGTCGGACAGGTACACACTGCGCACCTCACGTGCGGCCAGCTCGGCACGAACCATCTGCGCCTCATGGCCATCGCGCACAAGGATGGCGATGTCCGATGGCAGGCACGGACGCAGTTCGCCTTCGGCATTCTGGAAGCCTGCCGTGCCCTGCTGGCCGCCATTGAGCAAGGCGACGATATGGCTGGCACAGCTGGCTGCCAGCTGCTGGCGGTAGACGCTGCTGGAGACCGGCTCTTCGCTTTCCAGCTGCCAGCACTGAAGGGCTGCACTGGCTTCACCGTCGATCATCAGCTGCTCGCCACGGCCTTTGGCGCGGACCTCGATGAACGGCAGCGGGTTGTCATCGGCCTCACGGAACAAGAACGCACCGCGCCCCGCTTCACGTGCCTCGGCCTGCAGGAACACCTGGTTGACCGCCGCTACCATGGCCTTGCTGGAGCGGTAGTTGGTGTCCAGGCTGTGCAGGCGGCCGCTGGTGGCGCGCCGTGCAGCGAGGTAGGTGTAGATGTCGGCACCACGGAAGGCGTAGATCGCCTGCTTGGGGTCGCCAATCATGAACAGGCCGGTTTCGGCGCGGTTCTCACTGATCTGGTAGATGCGCTCGAAAATGCCGTACTGCACCGGGTCGGTGTCCTGGAATTCGTCGATCAGTGCCACCGGGAACTGTTCGCGGATAAGGCTGGCCAGGCGCTCGCCGGCCTCGCTGGCCAGGGCGTGCTGCAGGCGTACGAGCATGTCGTCGAAGCCCATTTCCGCGCGCCGGCGCTTTTCTACTTCGAAACGTGCCGATACCCAGTTGGCAGCGTGTTCGAGCAAGGGCGCATCAGGGCTGTCCAGGGCTTGCAATTGTTGCTGCAAGGTCTGCATGGCGTTAAGGCCAGGGTGCTCGGGTGGCTCGCCCTTCCAGGCCTCGGCCATGCCGTCCGGTGTTAGCCGGGTGAAGCCCGTGCCCAGGTCAAGCTCCACCAGTTGCTCGTCACCGGCCCAGGCGCAGAGCTTGTCGAACCACGGCTCAAAATAACGCGCCTGCATCTTGCGGCCGTCGACCTGCTTGGCGGCCAGTGCATCGCGACAGATTTGCCGCAACTCCTCGGCCCACTGCGCCCACGGCGCCTTGAGCCGGGCCAGTTGCTCGCCACGTTGCTGCAGCGATGCCTGGATCAATGCAGCAGGTTCTGGCCCGTCCTGCTGGGCGCGCACGCGCCCGAACAGCGGGCGAATGCGCGGCAGCAAGGCGTCCGGGCTACCCCAGTGGCCACGTACCCAGGCCAGTGCGTCGCCTTGCATGCCGTAGCAGAAGCGCCGCCAGTAATCGCGCATGACCTGGCCCAGCAGCTCGCTGTGGTCGGTTTCCAGGGTCTGGGTGAACAGGCTGCCGCTGTCGAATGCATGTTCGCGCAGCATGCGCTGGCACCAGCCGTGGATGGTCGATACCGCCGCTTCATCCATCCACTGCACGGCGATTTCCAGGCGCCCGGCACAACGCGGCCAGGCCTCTTCAGGGTAATCGTCACGCAATTGGTGCAGCAGCGGGTCGGCGCCTTCCAGCTCGCCACGGAAGAACCGCGCGGCCTCAGCCAGGCGGGCGCGGATACGCTCGCGCAGCTCCTTGGTAGCAGCGTCGGTGAAGGTCACCACGAGGATCTGCGGTGGCAGCAGTTCGCGCTCGAAAGCTTGCTCGCCACCGTGGCCGAGGATCAG
This sequence comes from Pseudomonas sp. NPDC089392, assembly GCF_044749595.1. NCBI lineage: Bacteria > Pseudomonadati > Pseudomonadota > Gammaproteobacteria > Pseudomonadales > Pseudomonadaceae > Pseudomonas > Pseudomonas sp. NPDC089392. The sequence continues at coordinate 3,930 of NZ_JBIVIF010000022.1, read as the reverse complement.
GCGCAGGTACAGCGCCGAAATGGTGAAGGTCTTGCCCGTGCCGGCGCTGGCCTCGATCAGCTGGCTGCCGTGCAGGGGGAAACTCAGTGCCAGGGGACGGTCCTGGGTCATGCGCCTTTCTCCGGGTTGCCCAGGGTTTGCCAGGGGGCGGTGAACAATGGGCGGTACAAGGTTTCGCACCAGCCTTCAAAGGTTTCATCAGCGGTGAGCGCGGCAAAATCGCGGAACTGCCGGGCCAGGGCGATGCTTTCACTGCGCTCGCCAATGCTGGTGCGCTCGTCACCTTCGTAAGCGCGGGCTGCGGCGGCCAGGGCTTTGTCGGCATCGTCCTGCGCCAGCCAGGCGAACGCGGTCTTGGCCGCGACCGGTAGCGGCGCGTTCATCGCCGCCTGGCGGGCCACCAGCAACTCGCCTAGCAATTTTGCGGCCTGGTCTTGCGGCAGCGGTGCCAGCAGCAGAGTCAGGTCACTGGCTACCAGTGCGCTGTTGTAGGGGTAACCGGCCGCACAGGCCGCCAGGTGCGTGACCCAAGGCGCAATCAGGCGGTGCCACTTGAGGTTGTTGCGCCCGGCGCTGATGGTGTTGGGTACCGTGGTGATGCTCAGCAGGCTCTGGTCATCGGCCTGGAAAACCCGGCCCAGCCAGCCTTCCAGACGGTGCCGGCCGTGTTCGAAATGAATCGGCAAGGCGCCTTCGACCAGCTGTGGCCAGCGTTGCAGCAACTGCTGGTGACGCTGCAACAGGTCGGGTAGCGGTTCGATCAATTCGTCTTGCAGCATTTCACCGAAACCGGCCAATGGCAGCAAGCCGCAGGCCTGCAGGCGTAGGGCCTGGGCTTGCAAGGCCTGCGCAGCGTTATCCGGGTCGGCCAGCGCTGCGCCGAGCAAGCTTTCGCTGGCGCCGTAGCGTTGCAGGGTGTCGAGGACGAAGGGTTCTTCATCCGGGGTCGGTGCCTCCAGCGCCTCGAAATACACCTTCAGGCGCTGGCTGAAGAAGTGCCGCACCGGGTGGCGCAGGAAGTCATTCAGCTGGGTCAGGCTCAGGGCTTCATCGTCTTGATAAGGCGACAGGTCGGCGTCCCCCTGCTCATCCTCTTCACCCTGCTGGTGCAATACCTGCCATTCGTGGGCAAAGCTGAACAGCGGGCTGCCCTTCTGGAAGTAGCGCGGGCTGAACGGTTGCAGCGGGTGCTCCTGGGTCAGGGCGTGCAGCAGTTGCTCACCCGGCTCTGCCGCCAGCCCTTGCGCCGCGCCGGCCAGATGCCAGCCCGCGGCGATGTGATCGCGCAACTGGCCAATCAACACCGAGGCCGGGCGTTCGCTGTTGTCGCGGATACTGCGCCCCACCCAGCTGACATACAGCTGGTCACGTGCCGACAGCAGTGCTTCGAGCAGCAGGTACCGGTCGTCTTCGCGACGTGAGCGGTCACCGGGGCGGTAGTCGCTGGCCATCAGGTCGAAGTCCAGCGGCTGCTGGGCGCGGGGGTAATCGCCATCGTTCATGCCCAGCAGGCAGACCACCCGGAACGGAATCGCACGCATGGGCATGAGGGTGCAGAAGTTCACCGAGCCGGCGAGGAAGCGCTGGGATAACTTGCCCTGATCGAGGCCCGACAGCCAGGCCTCACGAACGACGGTCAGTGGCAGAGGGTCTTGCAGGCCGACGGCCTCGCACACTTCCAGCCAGCTATCGCGCAGGTCTTGCAACTGCATCAGCAGGAACTCGTCGTGCTCGCCCTCGGCCAGGAAGAACACCTGCAGCAACGCATGCAAGCGCTCGCCCCACTGTTTGACTGTGGCGGGCTCGGACAAGGCCTGGCAAGCGACTTCGAGCGCATCGAGCAGCGCGACCAGCGGGCCGATCAGGGCTGCGTCCAGGCCGCCGATTTCATCGTACGGTTCAATGCCGTCACAGGCCTCGCCCACGCCGACGGCATAGCCCAGCAGCATGCGCCGCAGGCCGAAACGCCAGCTGTTCTGTTCCAGCCCTGCAGGCAGGCCCAGGCTGGCTCGCTGCTCGGCGTTGAGCCCCCAACGGATACCGGCGCCCTCGATCCAGCGGTGCAGTGTGGGCAGGTCGTTTTCGCGGATGCCGAAGCGGGCGCGAACCGCCGGTACGTCCAGCAGATCGAGTACTTCGCTGACTGCGAAGCGGCTGTCTGGCAGCTTGAGCAGGTGTTCAAGGGCGATCAGCAAGGGCTCACGACCGCGCTGGCCCTGGTCAGTCAGGGTGAACGGAATGTAGCGCGGGTCGTTGCGTTGCAGCTGGCCGAACACGGCGCGGATATGCGGCGCGTAGGTGTCGATGGCCGGCAGCATGACGATCACGTCACGCGGGCGCAATGTAGGGTCGGCACTAAAGCGCGCCAACAGCTGGTCGTGGAGTATCTCTACTTCGCGTTGTGGGCTGTGGGCGACGTGAAAACGAATCGAACGGTCCTTTGCCGTGTCGACTGGCGGCCATAGCTCGCGGGTTTCGGCGAGCGGGCGCAGTTCCAGGATGTCGTCCTGCAACTGGTTGAGCAGCGTGGTAGGCGAGCCATCACTGAACAGGTCGATGCGGCCATCGCTGAACACGCCCTGGTAGCTGCCCGGGTCGTCATAGCTGTCGAGCAGGTTGATGTAATCGCGGCCTTGTTTACCCCAGGCAGCCAGCAACGGGTGGGCATGCTGGTGCAGCGACTGGTCGTCCAGTTGCAGGGGCATGCCCTGTTTGCGCTGCTGGCGTTTGTACTGGTGGCGCAGCAGGTCCTTGTCGGCAACGATATCGGCCCAGTGGTGGCGGCAGGGGTTGTGCACGCACAGCAGTACCTGGCTGAAGCGCGCGAGGCCTGCCAGTGCTTCCAGGGCCTGGGCTGGCAATGACGAGATGCCGAATACGATCACCCGCGGTGGCAGCCCGGCAGGTGCCTGCTCCAGGCTGTTGATCCGTTCGATGAAGCGCTGATGCACCCCGGCGCGGCTCTGCGCCATGCCCTGCTCGCCAACATCCTCCAGCAATGCCCGCCACAGTTCGGCCTGCCAGCGGTTACCCGGGGGCAGCGCTTTGCGCTCGCCGCGGGCGGTATTGAGGATGTGCTCGCCAGCGGCCCAGTCTTTTAGCCAGTCTGCGCGGTAGACCTGGTATTGGTCGAACAGGTCGGCCAGGCGCTCGGCAAGTTGGTAGCGCTTGCGCAGGTCGCTGTCGTCGGTGAGGAAGCGCCGCAGCGGCTCGAAGTGCGGGCGCTCGATCAAGGCTGGCAGCAGGCGCATCAGGCGCCAGGTCAGCGGTGCCTTGTCGAGCAGGGAGACTTCGGGAATTTCGTCGCGGCCGAGCACGCTGCGGTACAGCTGCCACATGAAGCTGCCAGGCAGTTGCACGTCGATTGCGGCGGCGATGCCACAGCCACCCTGGTCATCTTCCAGCGGATCTTCTGCCAGGGCCAGCTTCAGCCATTGGGCGATGCCGTTGCTTTGCACCAGGGCGATTTCGTTTTCCAGCGGCGCCAAGGGGTAGCGACGCATCCAGCTCACCACCAGGCTGCGCAGGTCGTCGAGGCGGTTGCCGTGGACGATCATGAAGCCGGGGTGGAGCTGGGTGGTGGTGAGCATTGGGAGGTCTCTGGCAGGCGCGGGTGGCTGAGGAGGGAACGATATCACGCGAATATGAAAGGCCAAATGCCATCAGCCTGACGCGATTCCTGATTTTGCTCGCGATCCTTGTGGGAGCGGCTTTAGCCGCGAAGCAGGCGGCGCGGTGGAGGGCACCGGCTTTGCCGGTGTTCGCGGCTGAAGCCGCTCCTACAGGGATTTGGGTGAGGCCAGGGACCGAGCAAGGCGGGGGATTTTTGCGTCACAAAGACAAAACCCCTACCTGCATGCGCAGATAGGGGTTTTGCGAAATGAATCTTGACGATGACCTACTCTCACATGGGGAAACCCCACACTACCA
>NZ_JBIVIF010000021.1:0-106792 GCF_044749595.1 Pseudomonas sp. NPDC089392 | reverse complement strand
GTTTCGGGCCAATTATGCCTGTGGGATTTGCGCGCGAACGCCTTGGCGCACGCCTCGATATCGCGTCGTACAAACAAGGCGGTCGCGCGCGCCTGTCACAGGCGATACTGGCCCGAAACAAACGTAGGAGCGGCTTTAGCCGCGAAGCGCCGCGCGGGCGGCGCTCGATCTCACAGGCGCTGCAAATGTTCCGGCGAACACCTGCGGCGCTCGATCTCACAGGCGCAGAAAATGTCGAGACAGACACCCAGTTGCATTTACCCCCCACCTGCCCCAAGCTCTGCCCTTCCCGCCGCCACGGATCGTCCGATGCCCAGACGCAACCGCTACCTGATCGCCCTGCTGCTGTTGATCCTGGTAACGGCCCTGTTCGGCTACCTGTGGCACGACGACCAGCCAACCCCGCCTACCCTGCCTGCACACAGCTACGCCAAGGCCCTGCGCCAGGCCCATGAAGGCCAGCCCGGCGCTGCGCGGGTGCTGTACCAGCAACTACAACGCAATGACCTGCCCCCTATCCGCCGCGCAGCCTTGTACGCCGAACTGCCCAACTACCCCTCGCCGCAGGCATTGAAGCTCGCCCGCCAGGACCTGGAACATGCCGAACCACTGGTGCGCCGCGCAGCCATTGCCGGTATCCGCCGCCTGTTGCCGGCAGCGCAGCGCAGCCTGGTGCTCGGCCCGTTGCTGGATGACGAAGAGCAAAGCGTGCGCTTTGCCGCCGTGGATGCCCTGCTGGGCCTCGATCCCGACGCCATCGGCCTGTATTTCGGCCCGCTGCAGGCAGCCCTTGAGCAATACCAGCAGGCCCTGGAGCAACAACCCGAAGATGCCGACGCCCAGGTGCACCTGGCGCGCCTGTACCTGCACGAAAACGACTACACCCAGGCCGCCACGGCGCTGCAACGGGCGCTGGCAGTAGCCCCCGGCAACCTTGACGCATTGGCCACCCAGGTACGCCTGCTGGAGCGCCAGGGCCATCACGATGCCTCGCGCCAGGTGCTGGGCAAAGCCCTGGCACTAAGCCCCGACTCGGCCTTTTTGCAATATGAACTGGGGCTCTGGCTGAACCGCCACGAACTGCGCGAATACGCCCTGCTGGCCTTGTCTCGCGCCGTCGAACTGGACCCGGACAACGCCGACTACCGCTATACCCTGGCCGTTACCCTGCATGAGCTGGAGCAACTGGACGCCGCGCAGAAGCAGCTGGAAACCGTGCTCAGCCGGCAGCCAGCCAATCGCCGGGCACGGGTGTTGCTGATCCAGTACTGGAAGGAGACCGGCCAGTTGCAGAACGTACAGGTGCTGCTGGCCGAACTGGAGCGGCAAAACCCGGACGACCCGGTGCTGCAACAGGGCCTTTAGGCAGCCAACGATTTTGTTGAACCCTGGGCCTGTGCCCAAGGTCCAGTAAATATCGGGCCAACCTAAAGGAGAGTCATTTTGGCCAGTTCGTTGGCGCTGGACGAACGTGCCCTGATCCTGGCACCCCCGCCATTAGCGGCGGATACTGCTCGCCTGCTCACCGGCGCCGGCATCGATAGCCTGTGCGCAGCCGACTTGCCCAACCTGCAGGCGTGCCTTACCGAAGGCGCAGGCTTGGCGATCATCGCCGAGCAGGTATTCAGCCAAGGCCCAAGTGTGTTGCTGCAGGCGTTCATCGACCAGCAACCTAGCTGGTCAGACCTCACCATCGTGCTGCTCACCCAAGGTACCCCGTCAGCCACGCGTACAGGCAACCACCCAGTGGGCAATCTGCTACTGCTGGTTACCCCGTTCGAAAACGCCCAACTGCTGCACATGGCCCAGACCGCCCTGCGCAACCGGCGCCGGCAGTACCTGGCACGCGACCAGTTGCACGACCTGCAGCAACGTGTGGATGCCCAGGGTGCGCAGCCAAGCGTAGAACAGGAGCGCAATGAGTTCACCCGCTACCAGGCGCGCAAGATGGAAGCCATCGGCCAACTGGCAGGGGGTGTCGCCCATGACTTCAACAACCTGCTCACCAGCATTGGCGGCAGTCTGGAGTTGATCGACCGGCGCTTGCAGCAAGGCCGCAGCGACGGTCTGGACACGGTGCTGCACATGGGCCGCGAGGCAGTGTCACGTGCCGCTCGCCTGACCCACCGCCTGCTGGCCTTTTCTTCCCGGCAGTCACTGCACAGCCAACGTATCGACCTGCACAGCATGCTGCAGGCAAAGCGCCTGAGCGCCAGCCTGAACCCTACCGTAAGCCTGCGAGTGCACATAGCCAAAGGCCTGTGGCCGGTGCAGGCTGATGGCGAGCAGCTGCAGGAAGCGCTCGAGAACTTGCTGGTCAACGCTTGCGAGGCCATGCCCAGTGGCGGCCTGCTGCGCGTCGAGGCGAATAACCAGCACGTTGGCGACGAGCGTTTCGGCGCAGACGCCCTGAGCACAGGCGACTACCTGCACCTGAGCATCATCGACGACGGCCAGGGCATGGCGCAAAGCACGCTGGAGCACGCCTTCGAACCGTTCTTCAGCACCAAGGCGATCGGCCAAGGCATTGGCCTGGGCCTGTCGATGGTCTATGGCTTCAGCAAGCAGTCGCATGGTCATGTCACCCTGCACAGCCAGATTGGCCAGGGTACCCGGGTGGACTTGTACCTGCCCCGCCATGTCGACCAGCCCCAAGAACCAGACAGGCCAGTGCTACCCAGGCAAGGCAACCTGGGCCATCATGTGCTGGTGGTCGAGGACGACCCGCATGTGCGTCAATTGCTGTGCCAGGCCCTGCGCGAAGATGGCTTCCCCTGCCATGGCGCCGCCAATGCCAATGAGGGCCTGAAGGTGCTGCGCTCGAAACAACCGATTGACTTGCTGGTCAGTGATGTCGGCCTGCCCGGCATGAATGGCCGGCAACTGGCTGAAATTGCGCGCAGCCTGCGCCCCCACTTGCCGGTGCTGTTCATCACGGGTTATGCGGAAACCGCCATGGCCCGCGAGGGCTTCCTGGGGGCCGGCATGCACCTGATCTGCAAGCCCTTCGAACTGAAACAGCTGCAGGCGCAAGTGACGCAGATTCTCGGCAAGCCCTGAAGCGGATTACCCGTCGAGCATGCGTATAGCCTGATCGACAAGGCTCGCCAGCGGGAACGGTTTGTTCATCAATGCCGTGCCCGGTTGTTCAAGAAACTGCGCTTCGACGGGCTGATCGGCATAGCCGGTAATAAACAGGATCTTCTGCTGCGGCCTTTGCATGCGCATGGCCTTGGCCACTTGCCGGCCGCTGAAACCGCCGGGCAAACCGATATCGGTGATCACCAGGTCGAAGGGGCCGGCATGACGAAACCGCTCCAACGCGGCATTCGCATCGCTCACGTCGGTGACCTCGAAACCACGCTCGGTCAGGTATTCGCGCATCACCGCACGCAAATTGTGCTCATCATCGACCAGCAACAACCGCTCTCCCTGGGCCTTGCGCTGTGAAAGCACGGGTAGCGTGGGCGGCTCAGGTACCGGGGCATGGCTCCTCGGGAAAAGCATGGATACCTTGGTCCCCAGGTTCACGGTCGACTCGATCCAGACGTAGCCCCCCGACTGGCCGACAAAGCCATACACCATCGACAACCCAAGCCCGGCCCCACGCCCGATGGGTTTGCTGGTGAAAAAGGGTTCAAAGGCCCTGGCAATATCCGCCGCCGCCATACCATGGCCATCATCCTCGACATGCAAGGCAACGTAATCGCCTGGCGGCAGGCCGCGCTCATTCGGGAAACTAGCCGTCAACCGCTGGTTGACAGTGCGAATAGTGACGTTGCCGCGTTCCAGGCACGCTTCACGGGCATTGGCGCAAAGATTGATCAAGGCATTCTCAAGCTGCAGCACGTCCAGGTTTACCGCCCAAGGCGCCACATCCAATTGCCAGTGCAAACACATCTCGGCGCCCAGCGTACGCAGCAGCAATGGCTCGCTCAGGTGCAATTGCCGATTGAAGTCCAGCGGCTTGGGGGCCAAGGGTTGATGGCGGGAAAACGCCAGCAAACGATGGGTCAGCTCCATGGCACGCTGCACCGAATCGCGCGCAACGTCCACATAGGCCTCGATCCGCTCCAGGCGCCCTTCCTGAAAGCGCCGTTGCAGCAGTTCAAGGCTGCCACCGATGCCAGACAGCAAGTTGTTCATTTCATGGCCCATGCCCCCGGCCAACTGGCCAACCACCTCCATGCGTTCGCTGTTGCGCAGCAGCGCTTCGGACTGGCGTGCGGCTTCTTCGCGGTCTTCAGTGATGTCTCGGCCAACCGCGGTCAGCAGGCTGCCATCAAACCGGGCGCTCCAGCAAAACCAGTGATAATGGCCATCGCGGTGACGCAGGCGGGTCTCGATCTGCTCAGCGTTGCTGTATTGCAAGAGCCCGGACACGGCCACCTGCACCTCGGCGCGATCCGCCGGATGCACCAGCTCCAGAACCGGCACATTCAGTACCTGCTGTTCATCCCAGCCCAGAATGCGGTACCAGGCCGGGTTGGCGCTCTGTAGCTTCAGCTCAGGGGTAACGGTCATCATCGCATCACGCGACAAGTGCCAGATCTGCTCGCGTTCTGCCACATGGCGCTCGATCTGCCGCTCAAAGCCTTGCGCCTGCTCGCGCCAATGGTGGTGTGCCTCAACGCTGGCCGTGGTCTCGATCACCGTATGCAGAAAACCCACTACCCTGCCAAGCTCATCGCGAAGCGGTGCGTAACCGAACGCGCACCATAGCGGCTCGGCGTCTTCACCACACTCGATACGCAGGGGCGGGTCCTCGACAAAATTAGAATGCCCCTCAAGCGCCTTGAACACCCAGGGCCCCACTGCCGGCCAGACGTCACGCCACAGCGTATCGAATGCCATGCCCAGCGCATCTGGAGCTGCAGCCCGCAACCCGCGGTAGCCGTCGTTGTGGACCACGCTAAGGTCTGGCCCCCAGACCACGGCACACGGGAACGGCGACAAATGCATCATGTCCACGGCAACGCGCAGCGAAGCCGGCCAGCGTGGCAACGGCCCGAGCGGTGTGCGCCCCCAGTCGAATTGCACAATCCGTTCGCCCATCTGCTGCACCGGTGGCAAAACAGAGGGTTTCAGAATGATCTGCGGCGCAGGCTCGCGAGGCGTACCGTTTGCGACCAATATCGTGACTCCAGCAATACTCAGGGTTAACCACGCCGCCGCCAGACCTGGCAGGCTTGCCTCTTGGATTTGTTCAAGTTAGCACAGCACGCACCAGCCACTCACTATGGCGTACTTGCAGCTGGCAGCTATGCTGATTAGGTTTTCCCTCGGGCCAGGGAGCAACGGCCCATTCAGGTTGCTGACGGGAGCGTGGTCATGAGCAAGAAAATGCTGGTGGTGCTGACCAATACAGCCAAGTATCCAAACCTCAAGCGGGCGACCGGGTTGTGGCTGGGTGAAGCCGTGCACTTCGTCGAAAAAGTCGAAAAGGCCGGCTACACGGTCGACTATGTGAGCCCGCAGGGCGGCTACGTCCCCATCGACCCGCACAGCCTGCAGATGGCCCCCGACCTGGACTGGCAGTGGTATGACGACAAGCACTTCATGGCACGCCTGGGCGCCACCTTGAGCCCTGGCCAGGTCAAGGCCGAGCAATACAGCGTCATCTACTACACCGGCGGGCACGGGGTGATGTACGACTTTGCCGAAGACCAGGCGCTGCAGGAGCTGGCGCGCATGGTCTATGAGAACAAGGGCATTGTCGCCGCGGTCTGCCACGGTGTGGTCGGCCTGCTGAACATCAAGCTCAGCGACAACAGCCTGCTGTTGAAGGACCGCCAAGTGACCGGTTTTTCCAACACCGAAGAAAAACTGGTCGAGCTGGACAAAGTGGTTCCCTTTCTGACTGAACACGAACTAGGCGCCCGCGGCGGTAGCTACAGCAAACATGATGACCCGTGGCAGCCGTATGTGATTGCGGATGACCGGCTGATCACCGGGCAGAACCCCGCCTCCACCGCCCTGCTGGCCGATAAGGTGCTCGCAAAACTCAAGGGCAGTTGAAGCCTACGCCGGGCTTCTCGAATTCCCACCGCGCACACTGCACCCGGACTACAGCCGGCCAGTCATTGAATACATAGGCTCAGGGTTCAGCTGTTCACCACGAACAGTTTCGGACCGGAGAGCGATTGGCCTATGTCGAAATTCATGCACGCCGGGCGCAGCTTGTTGGAGCTGCTGCTGCTTATGGCAGTGGGCCTGGTGCCTGTAGTTTCCGGGGTGCTGGTGATGGTTTTTCAGCTTGAAATGAAACTCGCGGAAAACGCGAGTATCTCGGTCCAGGAGGCGGTTTACAGTGTCGACCAGGCGCTGGACCGATTACGCGAGACGGCGTTGCGTGCCCAAGCTTTTGCCGGAGAACCCTGCGACGAGGTCAATAGCGTTTTACAGGATCAGGTAGCCAGCCAGTCCATGATCAGGTCGTTGACCTTGCTCAAGCAGAACCAAGCCTATTGCAGCACCACTTCGGACGCGCTGACGCATCTATCGTCCTTTGCCTCGTCTGGTCGGCAAGTCGAAATTTCCTACGGGCCACCCGATACGCGACGCAAGCTTCTGGTCAACTTTCACCTGCCCGGCAAGAACCACGGCGTGATCGTGACAGCCTATGCCATGCAGCTTCGCAACGAACTGGACGCTTTTCAGGACGGGCTGACACTGCTACTGGAGTTTGACGAACGTTACCTCTGGAGCACAGGAGACAGCCGCACCGGGCAACGCCCGTCGCAGTCCGAGTTCTTTGCAAGTGCTGTGTCGGCCAAGTACGGGTACACGGTCAAGGGCGGTTATGCCGATGGCTTTACTGCAAAGGAAATCCGCCAATCGATACTGCAGATCCTCCCCTCGCTGATGCTGGTAGGGATCGTGACCGGCTCAATCGTCTATCTGGGCCTGTTCAGGGCGCGTCAAACCAGGCGTGGTCGCGCCGCCGACCGTGCATGAGGGCGGCGCTACCTTGCAGGTATCAATCGGTGCTCAGCACACCACGGCGTACCTGGTCACGCTCGATGGATTCGAACAGTGCCTTGAAGTTGCCCTCACCAAAGCCGTCATCACCCTTGCGCTGGATGAACTCGAAGAACACCGGGCCGAGCAAGGTTTCCGAGAAAATCTGCAGCAGCAAGCGCTTGTCTCCAGGCTGCGAGGCACCGTCGAGGAGGATGCCGCGTGCTTGCAACTGGTCGACCGGCTCGCCGTGACCTGGCAGGCGCTCTTCGAGCATTTCGTAGTAGGTTTGCGGCGGCGCAGTCATGAAGCGCATGCCAAAGCCCTTCAAGGCATCCCAGGTCTTGAGCAGGTCGTCGGTCAGGAAGGCTACGTGCTGGATGCCTTCGCCATTGAACTGCATCAGGAACTCTTCGATCTGGCCAGCCCCTTTGGACGACTCTTCGTTGAGCGGGATGCGGATCATGCCATCGGGTGCGGTCATGGCCTTGGACGTCAGGCCGGTGTACTCACCCTTGATATCGAAGTAACGGATTTCACGGAAGTTGAACAGTTTTTCGTAGAAGCCGGCCCAGTAGGACATGCGCCCGCGGTAAACGTTGTGGGTGAGGTGGTCGATGATCTTCAGGCCAGCTCCCACCGGGTTGCGGTCTACCCCTTCGATGAAATTGAAATCGATGTCGTAGATCGAGCTGCCTTCGTCAAAGCGGTCGATCAGGTACAACGGTGCACCGCCGATACCCTTGATCGCTGGCAGGCGCAGCTCCATCGGGCCGGTTTCGATTTCTACCGGCTGGGCGCCCAGCTCCAGGGCGCGGGCATAGGCCTCATGGGCATTGCGCACGCGGAACGCCATGCCGCACACCGACGGGCCGTGTTCGGCGGCAAAGTACGAGGCAACGCTCTTGGGTTCGTTGTTCAGGATCAGGTTGATGCCACCCTGGCGGTACAGGTGCACATCCTTGGAGCGGTGGGTAGCCACCTTGGTGAAGCCCAGTATCTGGAACACTGGCTCGAGTACGCCAGGGGTCGGCGAAGCCAGTTCGATGAATTCGAAGCCCATCAGGCCCATTGGATTGTCGAAGATATCAGCCATGTTCGTGTCCTCATCTGCAGCGAAATATTATTGATTGCGTGGGATGTGGCACAGAAATGGCGGTGAGCACGGGATGCCCCGCACGCTGCGGGCGAGGAAATCACCAATGATTAGCTTGAACCCATGGTATGTCATATGGACCCATTCTCGGCGGGCTTGATCCTTCGGAGTTGAAGGACCTTATTGTTGTATTCGTAAACCGATTCTACATTGCGTAAAATAGTTTGTCGCGTTTTAGTTGGTCGCTCGCGCCGACAAGCGGCTATCCTCTCGTTACCCTTCATACAGACCAGGTCAGCATGCCCCTTACCGCCAAACGCCACGCCAGCCTCAGCTGGCGCACCCTGCTGCCCTGGGTCGTCGGCGTACTGCCCGTGGTGTGTGGCATGGCAGTGATGAACTGGCAGGTCGAGCGTGAAATGCAGGCCAGCAGCCAGGCCACTACCCGCCAGGTGGTGGAGCATGTCGAACGCATGCTCGACAACCTGTCCAAGGCTGCCAATGCCCTGCTGCCCCTTGCCGGCAACCCGTGCGACCAGGCCCAGCTCATGCTGCGCGCCCAGGTCACGCGCAACGCTTTCGTCCGCTCCACCAGCCTGTTCAGGCGCAACAACCTTTATTGCTCCTCGCTGTTCGGCGCTTTCGAGGAGCCGGTCAACCCCGGCGACTACGTCGACGGCCAGCTGTGGCTGATGGATGGCAATTCCGTTACCCCAGGGCACCCGCTGCTGGTGTACCGGGCCAGCGACGCTGACCGCGGCGCGATCAGCACGGTGGATGGCGACCACCTGCTGACGGCGCTGCGCCTGATCGGCCCCGACGAAGTCCTGCAGATTCGCGTGGGCAACGCCTGGATGGGCCAGGATGGCATCGTGCACAAGGGCGTGCCGCCAGCGGCGGCCAGCGCGAACGTGCTGCTGGGTTCGACGCGTTACCCGTTCAGCGTGCAGGGCGGCTATGCCGCCGATCACCAACGCCAGCTGTGGCGCAGCCACTACCCTGCCCTGCTCGGCTTGCTGCTGATACTGGGCGCGGTGGCCGGCCTGGTGTGCCGTTGGCAAATTCGCCGCGCCGGCTCGCCCCGCGCCGAACTGCAACGGGCGCTGGAAGCTGACGAGTTCCTGCCATACTTCCAGCCGGTGGTGCGCAAGGGCGATTACCGCTGGGCCGGCGCCGAAGTGCTGATGCGCTGGAACCATCCGCAAGAAGGCCTGGTACGGCCCGACCTGTTCATCCCCTACGCCGAACATAGCGGGCAGATCGTCGCCATGACCCGCGCCTTGCTGATGCACACCGCACAGCACCTGGCGCCGTATGCCGGGCTGCTGGAGGACGGTTTCCATATCGGCGTCAACATCACCGCCGACCATTGCCGCGACCTGAGCCTGCTGGACGACTGTCGCACCTTCCTGCAGCACTTCCCACCCGGGCGGGTGGTGCTGACCCTGGAGCTGACCGAGCGCAAGCTGATCGAAGCCACGCCGACGACCCTGGAGCTGTTCGAAAAGCTGCATGAAATAGGCGTGATGATCGCCCTTGACGACTTCGGCACCGGCCAGTCAAGCCTCAACTACCTGCGCCAGTTCAAGGTCGACTACCTGAAGATCGACCAGAGCTTCGTCGCCATGATTGGTGGCGACGCGCTGTCGGTGCATATACTCGAAACCATCATCGAGCTGTCGGCCAAGCTGGGCCTGGGCATTGTTGCCGAGGGCGTGGAAACCGACACCCAGCGCGACTACCTGGCCCGCCACGGCGTGGAATACCAGCAGGGCTACCTGTTCGCCAGGCCCATGCCGGCCGCGCAGTTCCTTGAAGCGCTGGCCACACGCCCGGGCGCGTTGCGGTTGCCGCAAGCCGCGCCCCCTGAGATCATGCGCGGCTGATCCACCCGCTCAACTCCCTATTCGAGGCATTCGTGTCAAAAGGCATTGTTTCATCGGTCATGGCGTCCTGTCTGTTCGCTGTGATGTACTTCTATACCTCGCTGCTCAAGCCACTTGATGGCGAAGAGATCTTCGGTTGGCGCACCTTGCTGACGCTGCCCTGCCTGACCTTGTTCATGCTGGTGTCCAAAGACTGGAAACGGGTAGGCGAATTACTGGGCCGGGTAAGGCGCACGCCCGTCCTGTTGCTCGGCATGGTCGGCACCTCGTGGCTGATGGGCGTGCAGTTGTGGCTGTTCCTCTGGGCGCCCCTGCACGGGCGCAGCCTGGAAGTGTCGATGGGCTACTTCCTGCTGCCCTTGGCCATGGTCCTGACCGGGCGGTTGGTGTATGGCGAGCGCCTGTCGCGCCTGCAGAAGGTCGCCGTGGCCTGCGCCGCGCTGGGCGTGGGCCACGAGCTGTACCAGAATGGCAGCTTCGCCTGGGAAACCCTGCTGGTGACGATCGGCTACCCGATCTACTTCGTGCTGCGCCGGCGCTGCCGCACCGACCACCTGGGTGGCCTGTGGTGCGACATGTGCCTGCTGTTGCCCTGGGCACTGTTCTTCGTGATCCAGGGCCCGCTCTCGCCGGCTGACCTGCAAGCCCACCCAGGCCTTTACGCGTTGATCCCGATTCTGGGGGCGATCAGCGCTTCGGCCCTGATCGCTTACGTACTGGCCAGCCGTTTGCTGCCCTTCAGCCTGTTCGGCCTGCTCAGCTACGTCGAGCCCGTACTGCTGGTGGGCGTGGCGCTGCTGCTGGGTGAAACCATCGGCCCGGATCAGTGGCTGACTTACCTGCCAATCTGGGCCGCCGTGCTGGTGCTGGTGCTAGAGGGTTTCAAGCACCTGCTGCGTCAACGTCGCCGTTCGGTGTAAGCCGAACCTGGCGCACCCGCCGTTCTTCAACCGCCTCCACGGTCAGCGTCCAGCCATTCCAGGCCAGGCGGTCACCGACCATCGGCAGGCGGTCGAGCAGGCTCATTACCAGGCCCGCGAGGGTCTGGTAGTCCTCGGTGGCACGGGCACTGAAGCCGGTACGTGCTTGCACCTGGCTGAGGTTCAACGCACCACTGACCACAAAGCCTTCGCCCTCCTGAACGATACCCGGGCCTTCAACCTCGCTGGCATCCGGCAACTCACCGGCAATCGACTCAAGAATGTCGGTCATGGTCAGCAGGCCGGTGAAGTCACCGAACTCGTTGACCACAAAGGCGATGTGGGTCGACTGGCCACGCATCTGCTCAAGGGCATTGAGAATGCTGAAGCTTTCCAGCAGGTTCAATGGCACCCGCGCCATGCTTTCCAGGTCTGGCTGGCTGCCCGACAGCAGTTCCTTTAGTAGCTCCTTCTTGTGCACAAAGCCCAGGGGCTCGTCCACGCGGCCATCGCGGATCAACGGCAAGCGCGAGTATGGCGAGTTGGCCAGGGCCTGGGTGATGGCCTCGGCCGGTTGCGCCAGGTCGATCACATCGACCTCGGCGCGTGCGGTCATCACCGTACGGATCGGCCGCTCGGCCAGGTTCAATACACCACTGATCATCACCCGCTCACGGCGGTCGAACAGCACCTGCTCCTCACCGCCTTCGACCAGGTCGGCGATTTCCTCGCCCACCTCGTCGGCCTCGACCCGACGGCCGCCCAACAGGCGCAGCACGGCATGCGCGGTGCGTTCACGCAGCGGCTTGTGCTGCTGCAGGCTGCGCTTGCGGCGGGCACGGGCCAACTGGTTGAGCAGCTCGACCACGATCGAGAAGCCGATGGCGGCGTACAGGTAGCCCTTCGGAATGTGGAAGCCCAGGCCTTCGGCCGTCAGGTTGAAACCGATCATCATCAGGAAGCCCAGGCACAGCATGATTACCGTGGGGTGGGCATTGACGAAGCGGGTCAGCGGCTTGCTGGCAACGATCATGATGCCGATCGAGAAGATCACCGCGATCATCATCACCGACAAGTGTTCGACCATGCCGACCGCAGTGATCACCGCATCCAGCGAGAACACTGCATCAAGCACCACGATCTGCCCGACAATCGGCCAGAACGCAGCATGGCGCACCGCACCACTGGCCTGGGCCACATGGCCTTCCAAGCGTTCATGCAGCTCCATGGTGGCCTTGAACAACAGGAACACACCACCAAACAGCATGATCAGGTCACGGCCAGAGAAGCTCTTGTCGAACACCTCGAACAGCGGCGCGGTCAGGGTGACCATCCACGAAATACTGGCCAACAGGCCCAGGCGCATGATCAACGCCAGGCTCAGGCCGATGACCCGCGCGCGGTCGCGCTGATGCGGTGGCAGCTTGTCGGCGAGGATGGCGATAAACACCAGGTTATCGATACCCAGCACCAGTTCGAGGACGATAAGCGTCAACAGGCCCAGCCAGGCCGTGGGGTCGGCTAGCCATTCCATTAACGGGTACTCACAGGGGAAGCGTCACGAGGACGAGGGAAGGATGGCCGCTTGGGCCGGGGACTGGGGGGCTCCGCGAAGGTGCTCATATAGACCTGGATAACAAATTGGGAAAATGATCCTACAAGCACAGCAGGTTTCTCTGATAGCGCAAAACTATTACAAAACCTGTAACAACCATCGCTTTACCTGGTCCTTGCGGAACCTGTGGGAGCGGCTTTAGCCGCGAACACCGGCAATGCCGGTGCCATCCACCGCGCTGGATTTCTCGCGGGTGAACCCGCTCCTACAGGGATGGTTCTAGCTGCCAGTGGGTACTTTTCTTCAATACTCCAGCCCGTCGGTACCCGAGGATAAAGGCCTATTTCAACCAAACGGATTCCCCTCATGAGCCTGTCCCTGTCCATGGCCGCCTTCGCACTGGCCGCTTCGATTTCCCCCGGCCCGGTCAACCTCGTCGCACTGGGTAGCGGTGCCCGCCATGGCCTGCGTGCCAGCCTGGCGCATGTGGCCGGTGCCACGCTGGGCTTCTGCCTGCTGCTGGTGCTGGTCGGGCTGGGCCTGCATCAACTGCTGCTACGCTGGCCCTTGCTGGGCCTGCTGTTGCACTGGGGCGGTGTGGCGTTTCTGCTGTACATGGCGTGGAAACTGGCCTGCGACGACGGCCGGCTGGGCGGCGACCATCCTGCACAAGCCCCTTCGGCCTGGCAGGGCGCTGCGATGCAGTGGCTCAACCCCAAGGCCTGGTTGGCGGCAGTGGCCGGGGTCGGCGCCTACACCGGCGCTGAGCAGCATTTGTTGTGGCTGTTTACCTGGATCTACGGGCCAATCTGTTTCCTCTCGGTAGCCAGTTGGGCATGGGCCGGCAGTGTGATTCGCCAGTACCTGGGCAACCCATGGCACATGCGCCTGCTCAATCGAGGGTTGGCGGTGTTGCTGGTGGGCAGTGCGGTTTACCTGATCACTTGAGGGCTGCTGTACCGGCCCTATCGCCAGCACTGCCAACACATCATTCAGCCGAGTGCATTGCGGTAATGCCCCGGCGTTGCCGCCAGGTGCTGCTTGAATGCCCGCTGCAGGTGTGCCTGGTCGGCAAACCCTGCCTCCTGCGCAACCTCGGCAATCGCCCTGCCCTGGCGCAGCTGCGCCCGGGCCAGTTGCACGCGCTGGTCAAGCAGGTAGCCATGCGGTGTAAGGCCGAAGCGGTGGCGAAACGCACGAATCAGGTAGGAACGCGACAGGCCGCAGGCCGCACAGATGTCCTCCAGGCTCAACGGGTCGCTACGATGGGCGCGGATGAACGCAGCCGCCACGTCCAGCCGCGGGTTACCCTCGCCATGCATGCCGGCGTTACCGTCGAGCATGCCCGGCAGCGCTTCGAACAGGGCTGCCAGGCGGCTCTCACGGTCTGGCACCCCCGCGTCGAACAGATCGGCAAAGGCCCGCAACAATCTTTGGTACAAGGTTGGCGAAGCGCTCCAGGTTAGCGTCGGCAAGGCAAAACCCTGCGCCTGCAACCAGGGCATATCAACGAACAGCATCAGGTAGGACCAAGGCTCCCCTGCGATGGGGTTGCAGGTATGCACCACGCCTGGGTTCATCAGCACCGTGGTGCCCGCCCCCACTTCGATGCGCTGGTCACCGTTCAGGTAGGTGCTGCGCCCACCGGTGATCACCCCGATGGAAAAGCTCTCGTGGGAATGCGCGGCGTAGCACACCTGGCGCCCGTCGCCTACCCGCCGGGCTTCGACAAAGGGCAACGCAGGGTCGCGCCAGAACCGTGATACCTCGATCATGCCTCGCCCCGCTCCACTTTCAGGCGCCCAGATACTACACGCTTACCCCACCAACAGGTCCAGCCCTCGCTTGAAGGCCACTCAGTTACACATGACCCGTTCCAGGGTGGGCGGTGACTGCTGGCTGGCGTAGCGGCTGCGCAAGGTTTCCACGAACGGTTCGCCCGCAGCGCTGCCACCATAAAGATAGATCTTGTGCAGCCCGCCAAACACCATTTCGTGGTAGCGGCTGGCAACTTCCTCAACGCTCGGCCCCTCGGGCAGCCCCAGGTGCAGCGTGAGCTTGTCGCCTTCGACTGCAAACATCGGCGTATCCCAGAGGAACTTTGCCGTGCCGGTCTTGGGCAAGCGGACAAACAGGTAGGCATGGTTACCCAGCGAATCGATATCACCGCCGCGGCGGCGTTTCCATTTCAACAACCCATCATCCGGACGCGCCAGGCAAAGGCCGATGTCGTAATAATCAAACCCCTGCTCCAATGCCCATTCAAGGGCCATGAAGGTGGTGATCGAGTTCACCTCTCGCAACTTCTTCGCATCGGAAAACACTGTTTCGCAATAACCGAAGCGCAACGTGCTCCAGTAACGCTTGCCGCCACGCACTACTTCGCAGCCCAGGTGGCAGCCGATCACTTCATCGTCCAAGGTAATCAAGTCAAGCCGGCCGACGCTCTTGGCAATGCGAAACACATCATCGGTGGGGAACTGCGCGGCATGGATACCCTGCCTGGCGCTGGCATAGGGGCGCAGCAGGTCGCGGTCAGCCATGGCAATCTCGTCGTCCGAGAGGGTCTGGCGCATCCGGTACAACGGGCGGTTCTTGCGAATGCTACGCCGCAGCTCGCTGTCGTAACGCGCCGTGATGTCCTCCAGCGGGCGCCCCAGCGGCACCACGGCGCTCAGGTAATGCGGTACCGACAGCGCCCCCGTAGTCGGCATTTCGCTGACCACCACCACATGCTCGGCAGGCGTCGCGCTTGCGCCGTCAGTGATCGACGCACTGCCCTGGCCCTTGCCGCCGATCAGCAGCTTGGCCATTTCCCGTTGCTGCTTCCTGCCGATATAGAGAATTTCGTAGGCGCTCGCCTGCTGCAGCCGAAACCGCGCCATTTCCCAGCGCCAGAAACAGGCACGTGCCAGCGTCTCACGTACTTTGCTGGCCAGGAGCCTCATTTCGTAGCGCATCGAGGGCGATATGAACTTTTTCGCCACTGCCATCAAGGTCGCTTTCATATCTTCTTCGACGTCCTGTGAAGTGCTCTATGGGGCTATCGGGAAAGGAGCGTAGTTCAGCAATGCCGGCCCGACTAGCACTTGGCTAGATACATAGCCACCCGCGCCATACCCCGTTACCACTTCGCTATCGAGAATTAGCGTTTGATGCCCTTTTTGCACGAAAGGAGCATCGACATGCCTGCCAAAAACCCGCATCAAGCCTTGCTTGCGGCCCAACTGCCGCACTGGGCCCGCCAGGCAACGCCCAAGCACTGGGCCGCGTTGAAGCAAACCCAGGTAGCCCCTTGGCATGAGCAGGACTGGTTTGCCAACGCAGCCCCCCACCTGCGCGAAGCAGTGCTCGCCAGCCAGGCGCGCCTGCTGAGTGCCCAGGCAGCCTTGGCCAAATCCCTCAAAGGCCTCAAGCAGATCAATGAGTTCGCCGAGCCGTTGCTACAAGCCCACCTTGCCGAGCAAGGTTTCAACCCGCCACTGCGGGGTAGCGAATTACTGCGGGTTGAACGTATCTGGCACTGGGTTGGCCTGCGCTATCTCTACAGCCATCGTTGCGACAACCTGTTACAGGCCGCCCTGCAGAACTTCGCCGACGACGAGGTGTTCACCCCGCAGAGTGCCATTGCCCTGAGCGGCAACATCCAGGTCATACCCATTCAGGTTCAGGGCTCTGCCCCCATCGGCATGCAGGCACCTATGGCGCACTTTCCGCTAGCCTCGGAGCAGTACCACGTTGCACCCCTGCCACTTGCGCCTGCCACGTTCGCCACGCTCTGCCGCGAACTGGACCTGGGTGGCCGCTACCAAACGCATCTGCAACAACACTTCACTCACCCCAAGGTCCGCGAGCAAGCCATAAAGGTGCAAAAAGACCGCCTGCGCCTGGCGGGCGACCTCGCTTACCTGCGCCACCTGCTTGACGGCACCACGCGCGATCAGCTCGAACAGTTGCTGCAAGGTGGCAACGTGAAGTGCTGGCAACTGGCGCTGTTCGGCACTGTCCTGCACGAAGTCATGCTGATTGACGCCGGCAGCACGGGGTTGGCACTGTACTTGCCCGGCCATGATCCGGCCCTGCGCCAATGCAATGACCTTGAAGCGGTGCATGATGCACTGGCGACCTTGCTGCTGGAGCCCGATGCCCGCCAGGTGTTCACTGCCTACATCACGCAGGATGAGCGCGCGCATTTCCTCGACCTGCTGCAACAAAACCTGGACGCCTCCGGCAGTGCTGCCTACGACCGCCCCTGGCAGCGCGCAGCGCACGCAGACTTGCGCCCTACGCGCCAGGCCATCACGGCAGAGCCTTTCGGCTATTACCAGGATCTGCACCTGGCCCGCCTAAAGCATGAGGCCAGCCTGGTCGCAGTACCGACCGCGACGGCGGATGCCAACGCGCGGGCCAGACGCCTGGAGGAATGGCAGAACCTTGGCTGGGACGTACTCAATGTTGCCGGGTTCTTCATACCAAGCGTGGGAACCTTGATGCTGGCAGTCACGGCGTGCCAATTGCTAGGCGAAGCCTTCGAAGGCTACGAAGCCTGGCAGGAGGGTGACCGCCACCTGGCGCTGCGTCACCTGGAAGCGGTCGGCCTGAACCTGGCGATGATGGGCGGCTTCGTAGCGGCAGGCCACGTGGTACCCAAACTGTTCAGCAGCCCGTTGATGGAGCGTTTGCAGGAAGTGCGCAGCAACGACGGGCACTACAAGCTTTGGCGCGGGGACCTTGCCCCCTACCGCAGTCGTGAGGTGTTGCCAGGCAACCTGCAAGCCAATGCGCAAGGCCAGTACCTGTACGAGGGGCGGTACTTCATCCGCATGGGGGGCCACCTCTACGAGCAACATTTCGACAGCACAGTGCAGCAGTGGCGCATCTTCCACCCGGATACACCCGATGCCTGGCAACCGCCGCTGGAGCACAATGCGCAAGGCGCCTGGCGCGGCCAGCATGAGCAACCCGGCCAATGGTCATTCACCGAGCTGGTGCGCCGTTTGGGCGAGCAGTACGCGGCGTTCACCCCTGAGCAGCTGAAGCAGGCCAGCCGTATCTGTGGCGTCGATGCCGAGCGCTTGCGCCAGGTGCACCTGCAAGGCCAGCCAACGCCGCCGCTGTTGCTGGATACCCTGCAGCGCATGGCGGCGCAGGCCGAGGTAGAAGCATCGGCCGCAGAGGCGCCGCTGGATATGTTCGAGCATTTGTACAACGGCCGCGCGCCCATCGCCCCGCCAGCGCAACAATTGCTCGCGGCCTACCCTCGCCTTTCCCCCGCCCTGGCCAGGCGCTTGCTGGCGCCGCTGGACCAAGCTGAAGCACTCGCCTGGCAACAGCACGGCGAACTGCCGGCAGTGGTTCGCCAACAGATCGAACAGGTCCACCACGAACTGCCCCTGGTGCGCGCATTGGAAGGCGTGTTGCAACCGGCCCGAGCCAGCACCGGCAGCGAACGCTTGCTGTTCAGCGCACTCGATGCCATGCCCGACTGGCCTGATGACCTGCGCCTGGAGCTGCGCGCCGCGAGCCCGGAAGGCCCAAGGCTGGATTACACTGGCAGCGAACAGGCCAGCACCAGATACCAGGTGATCAAGTCTGTCGAAGGCTATGAGGCCGACCTCGGTGACCGCCCCGCGCCCACCAAGCGTGATCAGGACCTGTGCCGTGCGGTGGAACAGGCGCTCCCACGCCAAATACGCAAAGCCCTTGGTATCGCTGAAGCAGACGGCAGTGTACTGCGCCAGCGTGTGCTGGCATGGGTGGATAAGCATCGCCCGGAACTGCCGCAACGGCTATGGGGGCAGCGCGCCCTGCGGCGCAACCCCCAAGGCTGGCTGCGCGGTGGCCGCCCCCTGGCGCCGCTACCTGCGGCCCCGCGCCAGACGGACTCGCTAATTGCAGCCTACCGTCGTATTTTCCCCGCTGCCAGCGATGCGGAATTCGCCGGATGGCTGGGCGACGAGGAGGAAGCGCCCAACTTGTTCGACATGCGCTCTGGCACCGAGCGCCTGCGCGACCTGCAACAGCGCCTGGATGCCCTGCGCCGCGATCTGCAGGCATGGGCACGGCCCGACCCTGCCCACCCGCACCAGCGCCACCTCGCCATCCGCCCGATCATCAACGCCTGGCGCCGCCTTTCCAGCTTGCCATTCGGGCGCGATGGACGCCTCCACAGCCTCGACCTGGCCAGCCTGAACCTGCGTAACGAAGATCTTGCCAGTCTCGCCCTACCCAACGATTTCGCTCATATCGGGCACATTTCTCTCAGCAACAACCCCGTGCTCAGCCACCTGCCAGCTGCATTCTACGAGCGCTTCCCCAACCTCAGGCGCCTGCTCCTGACCAGCTGCCGTTTCGACCAGCTGCCTTGCCTGGCACACCCTGAACGGCTGCACTGGCTCGACCTGGAGAGCAACCGCATGACCTGGGATGTGCAGGCACAGCAAACGCTCAACCAGTACAGTGAACTCGGCGTGCTTGATCTGACCGATAACCCGCTACTTGTGCCACCCGACTTGAGCTGGCTTCCCGAACTTAAAACCTTGTTCCTGACTGGCTGTTCGCTTACCGAACTGCCACGGGGCCTGGACCTCGTCAGCGAGCCATTGATGCTGGATCTTTCGGCCAACCAGTTCCAGCAATTGCCTGCTGCGTTCAACGTTTCGCGTCCTGTCGCCAACGCCCTGCGTCTTGAAAGCGAGTGGCTGGGCGAGCCAGCGCTGGCCCAGATCGAAGCCTACAACGCAACTCACCAGGTGGACCTGCTGGTCAGCGAAAGTGACTATCTGGAGTTCTTTGCCAACACAGGCCCCGCAGAAACGGCGCTGTGGCAACGTTTGCCACTGCAATACCGCCGCGACCTGCGGCCATTGCTGGACCGCGAGCCCTTTCTGTCACACCCGAATCAGGCCCGCCGGGAGTTCTGGCGGCGGCTGGCCGTGATCGACACAGACCCCGTTCTACGCGATGAGTGGCTCACCCACCCTCCTTACAACCTGTTCAACCTGCCACTTTGACACCACCAATGCAGTGCCTGTCCTCCTACCAGCAGGCACTGCCGCCCATGTTGAGCCAGACTGGTGTTTTTCCGGCGGCCGGTGCATGCTGCAAGCTGAAGCGTTTCACCTGGCTCAAAACCCGCCCAGCAATGTGAGGTGCAGTACCCATGGACCGTCTGCTCGATTCACTCTTCCCCAGCGCCGAGAACATCCCCGAAACCTGGCGCCTGGGAGCCCCACTGGAACAACGCGACTACCTGGTCAATGGTGAGCTCAGGCGCTGGGACGGGCCGCTGGCCACTGTGCGCAGCCCAGTCTGGCTCAAAGAGGGCGACGAAGAACGCCAGGTGATACTGGGCAGCGCCCCGCTGCTCGATGCCGACACCGCGCTCACCGCCCTCGACGCCGCCGTGCAAGCCTACGACAAGGGCCGTGGCGCCTGGCCGAACATGCGCGTGGCCGAGCGTATCCAGCACGTCGAAACCTTCCTGGCGCGCATGCGTGAACAGCGCCAGGCCGTGGTCAAGCTGCTGATGTGGGAAATCGGCAAGAACCTCAAGGACTCGGAAAAGGAATTCGACCGTACCTGCGACTACATCGTCGACACCATCAACGCCCTCAAGGACCTCGACCGCCGCTCCAGCCGCTTCGAGCTGGAACAGGGCACCCTCGGCCAGATCCGCCGTGCGCCGCTGGGCGTGGCCCTGTGCATGGGGCCGTACAACTACCCGCTCAACGAAACCTTCACCACGCTGATCCCGGCGCTGATCATGGGCAACACCGTGGTGTTCAAGCCGGCCAAGTTCGGCGTGCTGCTGATTCGCCCGTTGCTTGAAGCGTTCCGTGACAGCTTCCCGCCGGGGGTAATCAACGTCATCTATGGGCGTGGCCGCGAAACCGTGAGCGCGCTGATGGCCAGCGGCAAGGTCGACGTGTTCGCCTTCATCGGCACGCACAAGGCCGCCAGCGACCTGAAAAAACTGCACCCACGCCCGCACCGCCTGCGCGCAGCACTGGGCCTGGACGCCAAGAACCCGGGCATCGTCCTGCCGCAGGTCGACCTCGACAACGCCGTCGAAGAGGCGGTCACCGGCGCGCTGTCGTTCAACGGCCAGCGCTGCACGGCATTGAAGATCTTGTTCGTCCACGAGGATGTGGTGGATGCGTTCCTCGACAAATTCCAGCGCAAGCTGGCCGCGCTCAAGCCCGGCATGCCGTGGGAGCCTGGTGTGGCGCTGACACCACTGCCCGAGCAGGGCAAGGTCGACTACCTCGACAGCCTGGTCGCCGATGCCACGGCCAAAGGCGCCAAGGTGCTCAACGAAGGCGGCGGCAACAGCCGTGGCTCGTTCTTCTACCCCGCCCTGCTGTACCCGGTGAACCACAGCATGCGCGTGTACCACGAAGAGCAGTTCGGGCCGCTGGTGCCGGTGGTGCCCTACCGCGACCTGCAGACAGTGGTCGACTATGTGCTGGATTCCGACTACGGCCAGCAACTGAGCCTGTTCGGCAACGACCCGGCGACCATCGGCAGCCTGGTTGACACCTTCGCCAACCAGGTCGGGCGCATCAACATCAACGCGCAATGCCAGCGCGGCCCGGACACCTACCCGTTCAACGGTCGCAAGAACAGCGCCGAAGGCACCCTGTCGGTGCATGACGCCTTGCGCGTGTTCTCTATCCGTACCTTGGTCGCAACGCGCTTCCAGGAGGCCAACAAGGAACTGATCAGCGAGATCATCCGCAACCGCCAGTCGAGCTTCCTGACCACCGACTACATCTTCTGACGGCCGCACTTATAGAGAATCGTTCTAGCGCCGCTGTCGATTTTCCATTTGTGCAAACGACTCTAAGCAACAGGGCGCCAACCGGCGCCCACTGCAAAGGAGAGTTGAACATGGCAGCCAAACCCATCCCCGAAGGCCAGCACAGCATCACCCCGTACCTGGCCATCAACGACGCCGCCAAGGCCATCGAGTTCTACAAACAGGCCTTTGGCGCGGTAGAAATGTTTCGCCTCGACGCCCCGGGTGGCCGCGTCGGCCATGCCGAACTGAAGATTGGCGATTCTTCGCTGATGCTCGGTGACCCCTGCGACATGGAAGGTGGCCTCACCGCCAGCCAGAAGCTCAGCGGCGCAGGCGTGGGCCTGCACTTGTACGTCGAGGACTGCGACAAGGTCTACGCCCAGGCCCTGGCGGCCGGTGGCACCCAGTTGCACCCCTTGACCGACCAGTTCTACGGCGACCGCAGCGGCACCCTGAAAGACCCGTTCGGCAACATCTGGTTCGTTTCCACCCACAAGGAGGACCTCACCCCCGACGAAATTCGCGCCCGTGCCGCGAAGATGTTCGGCGGCAACTGAGCGGCAAGTTGAAAGCGGCGCGACTTTGCTTGAAGCTTGGGGCTCGTAGCTTGGAGCTGCTTCATGCGAATCATCGACAAAACCGCCGCCCAGGTGCGCAGCCTGACCCCCGCCGAAGAGGAGTTGCTGGTTGGCTTTGCCACCGGCAGCCTCGTCGGCCCACGCCTGCTGCAGGCCAACCAGCTGCTGATGAAAGTGCGCAACGCCAACCAGTGGCTGGCCTGTGATTGCCGCACCGATGCGTTGCCGGTGCTCAACGTCACCCTCAATGGCAACACCGGCACGCTGTTCCTCAAGAACAACCCGGGCACCGCCGAGCATGCACCCGGCTGCCCGTTCACCAAGGACGAACGGGAAGCCGCCGAGCGCGAAAACGACCCCGAGCCCCCTGCTGCCTGGCTGCCGCCCGACACACCTTTGCGCCTGATCGGCGACTTTCGCGCTGCCACCCCCAGTGCTGGCAGCGATGGCAGCGAGCGGCGTGAACAGCAGCGGCTTTTGTCGCTGCTGCTGACCTGGCTCGAAACCAGCGGCCTGAACCTGTATGCCACCCACCTGAAAAAGGACCTGACCACGCAATTTGCCGAATTGCGCAGCGTGGCCGGCCGCTACCCGCTGCTAGAGCGGGTACCCGCCAGCAACTACCTGGAAACCCGCCTGGACATGAAGCACATGCTGATGCTCAAGTCCCGCCTGCGCGAAGCCACGGTGTTCGGCAACCACCGCCGCCACGGCCTGCTGCTGGACTGCGTCGACCAGATCAAAGGCCGCAAGTTGTTCAACAACCGCAGTGAAGACGGCTTCGACTTCCAGGGGCACCACCTGTACTGGGGCGGCAACCGCACCAGCGGGCCATTGCTGGCGCTGATGCTTTACTCGCCGACCAGTGCCGGCAGCCACTACTACGAGCTGATCCATGTGGCCAGCGTGCCGGTGCTATCACGCGCCCACCTGTTCCCGGTGTATCGCGATGAAGAACGCGAGCCGCTCAAGGCCCTGGTGTCGTTGATTGACTGGATGGCCAGCAAGGGCGTCAAGGTGCAGATGCGTCGCCCGGTGATCGGTGGCCAAGTGATGGACGAACTGGTAATGACCTCGGATCAGGACCGGGTGCTATCGGTGTCGCTGCTGGAGCAGCCGATCGGCCCCGAGCCGGATGCCGAGAACTTCAAGCGCTACGCCGATTTCAAGAGCCTGGAAACCTTCCGCAAGTTCGTCGCAGGTTTCTTCATGCGCGAGCGCTGAACCGTGTGGGAGCGGGTTTACCCGCGAATGCGATGGCGGCTGCAACCGCGAACGACCAGGGATATTGGCCCGCAGGCCCGGCCTCTTCGCGGGTGAACCCGCTCCTACAACGGGCTGTACCGAACCCGCGATTCAGGTGTACACCACCGACCAATGTAGGAGCGGGTTCACCCGCGAATGCGGTGGTGCCTGCAACCGCGAACGGCCAGGAATATTGGCCCGCAGGCACAGCCTCTTCGCGGGTGAACCCGCTCCTACAACGGGCTGTACCGAACCCGCGATTCAGGTATACACCAACGACCAATGTAGGAGCGGGTTCACCCGCGAATGCGGTGGCGGCTGCAACCGCGAACGGCCAGGGATATTGGCCCGCAGGCCCGGCCTCTTCGCGGGTGAACCCGCTCCTACAACGGGCTGTACCGAACCCGCGATTCAGGTATACACCACCGACCAATGTAGGAGCGGGTTCACCCGCGAATGCGGTGGTGCCTGCAACCGCGAACGGCCAGGGAAATTGGCCCGCAGGCCCGGCCTCTTCGCGGGTGAACCCGCTCCTACAACGGGCTGTAAAACCCGCGAGGTCGGTGTGCACCACCAATCAATGTAGGAGCGGGTTTACCCGCGAATGCGGTGGCGCCTGCAACGGTGAAGATTCGGGAAATTGCATTCGCCACAAAAACCGGACTCAGCCGAGGAACAGCTTGTACGCCGGGTTCTCCGTCTCATCCCAATACCGATACCCCATTTCATCCAGCGCCAGTGGCAACCCCGCCAACTCCTCCCCCGGCACTTCCAGCGCGGCAAACACCCGCGCCTCCGCCGCACCATGGTTGCGGTAATGGAACAGGCTGATGTTCCAACGCTTGCCCAACCGCTCCAAAAAGCCCAGCAACGCCCCCGGCCGCTCCGGGAACTCGAAACGCAGCACCCGCTCATCAGCCCCCGGCGCGGCATGGCCACCCACGGTATGGCGCACATGCAGCTTGGCCAGCTCGTTATCGGTCAGGTCCAGCACGCTGTAACCCTGCTCACGCAAGCTGGCCAGCAATTGCTCGCGCGGGTCGTGCACAGGGTGGGTCTGCACCCCGACGAACAAGCGCGCCTCCTTGCCAGGGTAATAGCGGTAGTTGAATTCGGTGATCTGCCGCTTGCCAAGCGCCTGGCAGAAGGCGCGGAAGCTGCCTGGTTGTTCCGGGATGGTGACAGCGATGATCGCCTCGCGCTGCTCGCCCAGTTCGGCGCGCTCGGCCACATGGCGCAAGCGGTCAAAGTTCACGTTGGCCCCAGAGTCGATAGCCACCAGGGTTTGCCCCTGCACGCCGTTGCGCCCCACGTACTTCTTGATCCCGGCCACGGCCAGGGCTCCAGACGGCTCGGTGATAGAACGGGTATCGTCGTAGATGTCCTTGATCGCCGCACACAGCTCGTCACTGCTCACCGTCACCACCTCATCGACGAAGTGCCGACACAGCTCGAAACAATGGGCGCCGATCTGCGCCACCGCCACGCCATCGGCAAAGGTACCGACCTGCGGCAGGATCACCCGTTCACCAGCGGCCATGGCAGCCTGCAGGCAATTGGAGTCCTCTGGCTCGACGCCGATCACCTTCACCTCCGGGCGCAGGTATTTCACGTAGGCGGCGATACCGGCGATCAAGCCACCGCCCCCCACCGGCACGAAGATGGCATCCAGCGCACCCGGGCGCTGGCGGAGGATTTCCATGGCCACGGTGCCCTGCCCGGCGATCACATCCGGGTCATCGAACGGTGGCACGAAGGTGGCGCCTTCGCTGTCGGCCAGTTTCAGCGCGTGGGCCAGCGCATGCGGGAAGCTTTCACCGTGCAGCACCACATGCCCGCCGCGCGAACGCACGCCTTCCACTTTCAGCGATGGCGTGGTGGTAGGCATGACGATGGTGGCCTTCATGCCCAGGTGCGATGCCGCCATGGCCACACCCTGGGCATGGTTACCTGCTGATGCAGTAATCACCCCACGCTCGCGCTGCGCGCTGCTCAGGCGTGACAGGCGGGTGTAGGCGCCGCGGATCTTGAACGAGAAAGTAGGCTGCAGGTCTTCACGCTTGAGCAACACCTGGTTGCCCAGGCTGGCAGACAAAGCAGGCGCGGCTTGCAGGGGCGTTTCGATGGCCAGGTCGTACACCGGCGCGGCAAGAATGCGCCGCACCTGCTCCGACAGCAGTTGCTGGGGGGTGACAGTAGTACGCGGGGTGACGCTGAAGCTGGTCATCGATGACTCCTTGGCTGTTTTCACGTTGCCCAGGAGTCAGAGAGAACAAACCCGCCTCCAGGGCGGGTTCGGTGCACGTACGCGCTAGCCCGCCAAGCTGATAATGGCGGTAATAATAATGGCGTTCACGTGCGGGAATGTATTCATGGGGTAGGAACTTAGCCTGCCGCGCGGTTGCAAGTCAACACTTTGCCTGCTGCGCCGAAAGCGGCACATCGAACACCTTGTCGAAGCCCCACTGGAAGACAAAGGCATAAACGAAGAAGAACACAAACAACGCCAGGTTGGTCAGCAAGGCCGCCCACAGGCTCACGTCCAGCCAGTACGCCACCAGCGGCAGCAGGATCAGCACCAGCCCGCCTTCGAAGCCCAAGGCATGCAGCAGGCGCCGCATGAAGGTGCGCTCACGCTGGTGCTGGCGCGCCTCCCAGCGCTCGAACGCCCAGTTGAAGGCCATGTTCCAACTCATGGCGATACCCGACATCAGCACCGACAGCACGGTCGACTGCGCCATGCCAGCGCCAAACGCCAGCTCCAGCGCGGGCGCCACACAGGCGACGGCGATGGCTTCGTAAAGAATGGCCTGGACGATCTTGCGTGCCTTGCCTTGCATGTTCAGCTCCCTGGGTAAACGACCTTTAAAACTACAAGAAGTAGCCCACAAGAAAAAGCCTGAAATGAAGAGGCCGGCCCTGCCAACCCATCACCCAGCAGGCAACCGAATCCGGAACTGCGCCCCACCCAGCGCCGACTGCGCCACGGTCAGGGTCCCACCCTGCCCCTCGATCGCCCGACGGCTGATCGCCAGCCCCAGCCCAAACCCGCCGGTGTTACGGTCACGACTACGGTCCAACCGATAGAACGGCTGGAAGATCCGCTCCCGCTCCTCCACCGGAATGCCAATCCCGTCATCCTCAACCGTCAGCAAGCAGCCGCCATCCGCTTCCAGGCGCAAGCGCAGCAACAAACTCTCGTCGCAATAGCGCATGGCATTACGCACCAGGTTCTGCACCGCCCGCGCCGTCAGCCGCGGGTCCAGCACAAACCGCGGCAAATCGCCCTCGGCCTGCACTTCCCACTGTATACCCCGGCTATCGAGTTCCTCGGCAAAGCCGCCCAGCACGCTATCGACCAGTTCCAGCAACGACACCTCGACCCGCTCGCGGGCCTGGTCGGCGTTGTACAGCCGGCTATAGGACAGCAGTTCCAGCACAAGTTCATCCAGCTCGCGCACATGCCCCACCAGCTCCAGCAGGCGCTTGCGGCTGGCCGGTGGCACTTCGTCGAACAGCAGCACCAGGCCAAAGTCCAGCCGGGTCAGTGGCGTGCGCAACTCATGCGACACCGCATTGAGCAGCTCGCGCTGCTGGTTGACGTGGCGCTCCAGGTCACTGGCCATGGTGTCGAACACCCCGGCCAGCTCACCGATGTTGGAATGCGGCGAGATATGCGTACGCTCGGCCATCTGCCCCTGGCCCAGGCGTCGGGCGGTTTCCTTCAGGCGTTCCAGGTCGCGCCAGTGCGGCCATACCCACAGCAGCAGGCAACCGAGCATGGCCGCACCGATCAGCACGGTCACACCCCACGACAGCACGTTGATGTCCAGCGGGTCTGGCGGAGAATGCAGGCGCACCAGCCATTCCTTGTCGAGCGGCGCCAGCACGGTCTCGTAGTAACCCCAGTCGGCAATCCGCACGGCGTAAAGGCCATGCTCCAGGCGTGCCTGTTCTTCTTCGCTCAGGTCGGCCTGGTCCACGCGCAGCAGTTGCAGTTGCAGTGGCGCGAAATCATCGGCCAGCTCTTGTTCCACCACTGGCCACTGCTCGCGCGGCGCCTGGCGGAACTGGCGCACGATCAACGACTGCACGCCCTTGGCCTGGTCCAGGTTGTAGGCCATGAAGCGGTCATGGAACAGGCCGACGATGGTGTCAGGGATGAACAGCAGTGCACCGGCGTAGGCGACGATGATCACCAGGTACAACCGCACCAGGATCTTGAGCATGGCCGGTCAGCACTCCCACTCGACGCGGCTGAACAGGTAGCCCTTGCCCCACACGGTCTTGATCTTGCGTGCTTCACCGGCGTTGTCGTCGAACTTGCGGCGCAACTTGGAGATGGCCACGTCCACCGAACGGTCGGTGCCGTTGAACTCGATACCGCGCAGTTGCTGCAGGATACGGTCGCGGTTCATGACCTCGCCGGCATTGCGCGCCAGCACCACCAGCAGGTTGTACTCGCCGCTGGACAACTCCACCTCTTCGCCGCGCCAGCTCACCGTGCGCTCGGCCAAGTCGATGCGCAGGCCACCGATCAGGATCAGGTCGTTGTCCAGGCGCGGTTCGTTGACGCTGCTACGGCGCAGCAGGGTGCGCACACGGGCCAGCAGCACGCGGGGCTCGCAGGGTTTGGTCACATAGTCGTCGGCGCCCATTTCCAGGCCCAGCACCTGGTCATGGCTGTCGTCACGGGCGGTCAGCATCAGGATAGGCAGGCTCTGCGACTCCTGGCGCAGCAGGCGGCACAGCTGCAGGCCATCGATACCCGGCAGCATCAGGTCGAGGATGACCAGGTCGGGCTTTTGCCGGCGGTACTCGTCCAGCACATGATCGCCACGGGCGATCACCTGGACATGGAAGGCATTGCGTTGCAGGTAGCTGGCGATCAGCTCGGACAGGGCGCTGTCGTCTTCGACCAGGAAAATATTCGGCATAGGCGGATCAAATCTGGGTTGAGGTATGCCCATGTCGGCCCCTGTGCGATACCTGTGGGAGCGGGTTCACCCGCGAAGAGGCCGGCACAGGAATACTCAGGATATAGAACACTGCCCCACCACAGGATTGTTCTTCACACTTTTTCACACTCGCCCTACAGGTATTAACAGCCGCCCAGGCAACGCCTGCCGTAGCATATACCCGGTCATCATCGGAAGATCCGCATGCCTACTACCCTCCCCCCGCGCCTGCGCCCGTTGGCGCTCCTGGCGTTCATGAGCCTGGCCCTGGCCGGCTGCAGCGACAGCACCGAGCAAGACGAACAGGCCCCCATCCCGCAAGTGCGGGTGGAAACCCTGCAATTGCAGCCCCTGGCCATCAGCAGTGAACTCAGCGGCCGTATCCTCGCGCCGCGCACCGCCGAAGTGCGTGCGCGGGTCGCGGGCGTGGTACTCAAGCGGGTGTATCGTGAAGGCAGCGACGTCAAGCAGGGCGATGTGCTGTTCCTGATCGACCCGGCACCGTTCAAGGCCGACCACGACAGCGCCCGCGCCACCCTGGCCAAGGCCCAGGCCACCCTGTACCAGGCCCGATTGCAGGAGCAGCGCTACCGCGAGCTGGTCGACGACAAGGCCGTCAGCCGCCAGGAATACGACAACGCCAAGGCCAGCTTCATGCAGGCTGATGCCGCCGTGGCCGAAGCCAAGGCCGCGCTGGAGCGTGCCCGCCTGAACCTTGGCTACGCCACCGTGACCGCGCCGATTTCCGGCCGCATCGGCCGCGCCCAGGTCACCGAAGGCGCGCTGGTCGGGCAGAACGAGACCACCCCGCTGGCGACCATCCAGCAACTGGACCCGATCCATGCCGATGTCACCCAGTCCACCCGCGAGCTCAACGCCCTTCGCCGTGCCCTGCGCGCAGGCGAGCTGCAACAGGTTGGCGACGGCCAGGCCCGCGCCACGCTGATCCAGGACGATGGCAGCGCCTACCCGCTGCCCGGCAAGCTGCTGTTCTCCGACATCAGCGTCGACCCAAGCACCAACCAGATCACCCTGCGCAGCGAGTTCCCCAACCCGGACCTCGACCTGTTGCCTGGCAGCTATGTGCGCGTGCGCCTGGAGCAGGCCGTGCAACCCAAGGGCCTGAGCGTGCCGCAGCGCGCCATCCTGCGTGACAGCGCCGGCGTACCCAAGGTGCTGGTGGTCGACCAGCAAGCCCGGGTCAGCGACCGCCAGGTGGTGCTGGGCAGCGCCCAAGGCGACCGCTGGGTCGTCAGCGAAGGCCTGGCCCCCGGCGAGCGGGTGGTGGTCGAGGGCCTGCAACACGTCAAGGCCGGTGACCGGGTGCAGGTCGACAACGCATCCAAGGCGCCGCCTATCGCACAGCACACCGGCCAGTGAGGGCCTGATTCATGCCGCAATTCTTCATCGACCGCCCGGTATTCGCCTGGGTGGTCGCGCTGTTCATCCTGCTGGCCGGCGCGCTGGCCATCCCGCAACTGCCGGTGGCCCAATACCCCAACGTAGCGCCGCCGCAGGTGGAGATCTACGCCGTGTACCCAGGCGCCTCGGCGGCGACCATGGACGAAAGCGTGGTCAGCCTGATCGAGCAGGAGCTCAACGGCGCCGACAACCTGCTGTACTTCGAGTCGCAGAGCAGCCTGGGCAGCGCCACCATCACCGCCACTTTCGCCCCAGGCACCAACCCGGACCTGGCCCAGGTCGACGTGCAAAACCGCCTGAAAGTGGTCGAGTCGCGCCTGCCGCGTCCGGTTACCCAGCAGGGCCTGCAGGTGGAGAAGGTGTCCACCGGCTTCCTGCTGCTGGCCACCCTCACCTCCGAAGACGGCAAGCTCGACGAAACCGCGCTGTCGGACATCCTCGCGCGCAACGTGATGGATGAAATCCGCCGCCTCAAGGGCGTCGGCAAGGCCCAGCTGTATGGCTCCGAGCGTGCCATGCGTATCTGGATCGACTCACGCAAGCTGATCGGCTTCAACCTCACACCCAATGACGTGGCCGAAGCCATCGCCGGCCAGAACGCCCAGGTCGCGCCCGGCAGCATCGGTGACCTGCCCAGCCGCAGCACCCAGGAAATCACTGCCAACGTGGTGGTCAAGGGCCAGCTGAGCAGCCCCGAGGAGTTCGCCGCCATTGTCCTGCGCGCCAACCCGGACGGCTCCACCGTCACCATCGGTGATGTCGCCCGGGTCGAGATCGGTGCCCAGGAATACCAGTACGGCACGCGCCTGAACGGCAAGCCGGCCACCGCCTTCAGCGTGCAGCTTTCACCCGGCGCCAACGCCATGGAAACTGCCGAGCTGGTACGCGCGAAGATGAAAGACCTGGCACGCTACTTCCCGGAAGGCGTCAAGTACGACATCCCCTACGACACCTCGCCGTTCGTCAAAGTGTCGATCGAACAGGTCATCACCACCCTGTTCGAAGCCATGCTGCTGGTGTTCGCGGTGATGTTCCTGTTCCTGCAGAACCTGCGCTATACGCTGATCCCGACCCTGGTGGTACCGGTGGCGCTGATGGGCACCTTTGCCGTGATGCTGGCCATGGGTTTCTCGGTCAACGTGCTGACCCTGTTCGGCATGGTGCTGGCCATCGGCATCCTGGTCGACGATGCCATCGTGGTGGTGGAAAACGTCGAGCGGATCATGGCCGAAGAAGGCCTGCCGCCCAAAGAGGCCACGCGCAAGGCCATGGGCCAAATCAGCGGCGCAATCATCGGCATCACCCTGGTGCTGGTGGCGGTGTTCCTGCCCATGGCCTTCATGCAGGGATCGGTGGGGGTGATCTACCAGCAGTTCTCGGTGTCGATGGCGGTGTCGATCCTGTTCTCGGCGTTCCTGGCCCTCAGCCTGACCCCAGCGCTGTGCGCCACCCTGCTCAAGCCCGTGGCCAAGGGTGAGCACCATGAACGCAAGGGCTTCTTCGGCTGGTTCAACCGCCGTTTCGAAAGCATGAGCAACGGCTACCAGCGTTGGGTGGTGCTAGCACTCAAGCGCAGCGGCCGTTACCTGCTGCTGTACGCGGTGCTGCTGGCGGTGCTGGGCTATGGCTTCAGCCAGCTGCCCACGGCGTTTCTGCCCACCGAAGACCAGGGTTACACCATCACCGACATCCAGCTGCCACCCGGCGCCAGCCGCATGCGCACCGAGCAGGTGGCCGCGCAGATCGAGGCGCACAACGCCGAAGAGCCAGGCGTGGGTAATACCACGTTGATCCTTGGTTTCAGCTTCTCCGGTAGCGGGCAGAACGCGGCGCTGGCCTTTACCACGCTCAAGGACTGGTCCGAGCGCGGTGCCGACGACAGTGCCCAGTCGATCGCCGACCGCGCGACCATGGCCTTCAGCCAGCTCAAGGACGCCATCGCCTTCTCGGTATTGCCACCCCCTATCGACGGCCTGGGCGAGTCGACCGGCTTCGAGTTCCGCCTGCAGGACCGTGGCGGCATGGGCCACACCGAACTGATGGCGGCCCGTGACCAGCTGCTGGAAAGCGCCGGCAAAAGCAAGCTGCTGACCAACGTGCGCGAAGCTTCGCTGGCGGAGAGCCCGCAGGTGCAGCTGGAAATCGACCGCCGCCAGGCCAATGCCCTGGGCGTGTCGTTCGCCGATATCGGCACGGTGCTGGACGTGGCCGTGGGCTCCAGCTACGTCAACGACTTCCCCAACCAGGGCCGCATGCAGCGGGTGGTGGTGCAGGCCGAAGGCGACCAGCGCAGCCAGGTCCAGGACCTGCTTAAAATCCATGTACGCAACAACAGCGGCAAGATGGTACCGCTGGGCGCGTTCGTCCAGGCCAAGTGGGTCAGCGGCCCGGTGCAGCTGACCCGCTACAACGGCTATCCGGCGGTGTCGATTTCCGGCGAGCCTGCGGCCGGCTACAGCTCGGGGGAGGCCATGGCCGAAATCGAGCGCCTGGTGGCGCAGCTGCCAGCCGGTGCCGGCCTGGAATGGACCGGTCTGTCGCTGCAAGAGCGGCTGTCCGGTAGCCAGGCACCGATGCTGATGGCGCTGTCGTTGCTGGTGGTGTTCCTGTGCCTGGCGGCGCTGTACGAAAGCTGGTCGATCCCCACTGCCGTACTGCTGGTGGTACCGCTCGGCGTACTCGGCGCGGTGCTGGCGGTGACCCTGCGTGGCATGCCCAACGACGTGTTCTTCAAGGTTGGCCTGATTACCCTGATCGGCCTGTCGGCAAAGAACGCCATCCTCATCATCGAGTTCGCCAAGCACCTGGTCGACCAGGGGGTGGACGCTGTCGACGCCGCCGTGCAGGCCGCGCGCCTGCGCCTGCGGCCGATCGTGATGACCTCGCTGGCGTTCATCCTCGGCGTGGTGCCACTGGCCATCGCCAGCGGCGCCAGCTCGGCCAGCCAGCAGGCCATCGGCACCGGGGTGATCGGCGGCATGCTCAGCGCCACCCTGGCGGTGGTGTTTGTGCCGGTGTTCTTCGTGGTAGTGATGCGCTTTGCGGGGCGCAAAAAAGCTGCCATTGAGGCTACTGGCCAACTAGATAACGCCGTGGATGGCAGCCCGCACGGGTAAAAGTCGGTGTGTTAATATTGCTGGCATCGGTGGAGGAGCTGAAATGACACAAGCCCGCGATGCCAGCATCAAAAGCCAGGTCCTGGAACTTGCCAAACAGCATGGTGTTACCAGTGAAAAGGACCGTTTCAGCGACCTGGCAACGACGATCACTCGTATGTCGGGTGATATTGTCACCCTCGACGACATCGAAAGAATGCTGGTTTCGCTCAAGAAAAAAGGTGTTCTCACCAAGCGGCAGATTCTTGAGCTGGAAGCCCGTTATTTAAATGAAGCTCCTGAATACGGCAATGGGCGAAAGATCAGCGCATGATGTTCGATCCCTTCAACGATTTTCAGTCCGCAGGTTACCTGCGAAACGTCTTCAAGCTCAAAGACCCTGCACAAATCAAAAAAATGGAGCACCTGGCGTTTGAATCCAGCCTGGAAGACGCCATTTTCCTGCTATCCAATTGTCAGCACATCACCTACCAGACCTTGTTGGAGCTGCATCAACTACTGTTCTCGGACTTCTATCCCTGGGCCGGCAAGGACCGCGCCGAACTTGTGCCAAGACTGGCGGTATTCAAGGGAACAGACAATGATCCGCGGCATACCGCATTCTGCCCTCCCGACCAGATCCAACACTGGGCATCCCATGCGCTGAAACTTGGGCAAGACCAGCAGCGGCTCAGGCAGCACCCGGGCGAAGTACTCGGGCTATTGGCCGATGCGCATCCATTTCTGGACGGTAACGGCCGAACGATACTGCTGGTGTTCATGGAGCTCTGTCATCGTGCCGGTTTTGCCATCGACTGGTCTCGCACCATCAAGGATGACTACCTCTCGGCCTTGAGCACTGAAATCAACCATCCCTCGAAAGGTCATCTGGATAAATACCTGAAGCCCTTCCTGATAGATGTTTCGCATAGAGCGCAATGGCCAGAGATGATTGGCGCAATCCAAGGACTGGATGGGCTGGACAAAGAAAACATCAGGTATGAAAGCCTGGACGATCCAGAAGTGCAGAAGCTTTATCACGCTTATCGCTCCCTGCCGCCTTGCTCTCTGTTGATCCTTGCCGGTGGCCGCGGGCAGCGCATGGGTGGCCGTGACAAGGGCTTGATCGACTGGCAAAACGAGCCACTGGTGGCGCATGTGCACCGTGTGGTGCGGCCGCTGTGCGACGACCTGGTGATTTCCTGCAACCGCAATCAGGATGCCTACCGGGCGTATGCCGACCAGTTGGTGGGCGATGCCGAGGCGGACTTCCCGGGGCCGCTGGCGGGGGTGATTGCCGGGCTCAAGGTGGCACGGCATGAATGGGTGGTGGTGCTGGCTTGCGATGCGCCGCTGGTTGACCGGGCGCTGATCGAGGACCTGCTGCGTGTGGCAGCAGCTGATGACTGCGCCGCCATGGTGCGCCAGGGGGGCTATTGGCAGCCGATGTTCAGCGTGCTGCCGCGCCGGGTGTTGCCGGTGCTGGAACAGGCCTGGGCCGAGGGGGAGCGGAGTTTGCAGAAGGCCTTGCTGCGCGACAAGGTCCAGGCGCTGGAATGTGCAGAGGGTGATCGCCGGTTGAGCAACTTCAACAGCCCGGAGTTGCTACAGGGCTGAGACTATCTGTTGCCTGTACCGGCCTCTTCGCGGGTAAACCCGCGAAGAGGCCGGTACAGGCAATACATCACCCGGCAGACAACTCCTCGATACTGATCTCGCGCATCCTGAATTTCTGCACCTTGCCCGTCACCGTCATCGGGAACTCGTCGACAAAGCGGAAGTACCGGGGCACCTTGAAGTGCGCAATCCGCGCCTTCGCCCACTCGCGCAGTTCCTCTTCGCTGGCGGTATGCCCCGGGTGCAGCCGCACCCAGGCCACGATCTCTTCACCATACTTGCTGCACGGCACACCAATCACCTGCACATCGGCCACCGCCGGGTGGGTGAAGAAGAACTCCTCCAGTTCGCGCGGGTAGATGTTCTCCCCCCCGCGAATGATCATGTCCTTGCTGCGCCCGACGATACGCACGTAGCCCTGCTCGTCCATCACCGCCAGGTCACCGGTGTGCATCCAGCCTTCTTCATCGATGCTCTCGGCCGTGGCCTTGGGGTTGTTCCAGTAACCCAGCATCACGCTGTAGCCGCGCGTGCACAGCTCGCCGATTTCGCCACGCGGCACGGTATTGCCGTCGGTGTCTACTACCTTGTTCTCCAGCCGTGGCTGGGTGCGGCCAACGCTGGTCACGCGACGTTCCAGGTCATCAGTGGCACCGGTCTGCAGCGACACCGGGCTGGTCTCGGTCATGCCATAGGCAATCTGCACCTCAGCCATGTGCATCTCGCCGATCACCCGGCGCATCACTTCGATCGGGCAAGTCGCACCGGCCATGATCCCGGTACGCAGGCTCGACAGGTCGAATTCACCGCGCTGCGGGTGGTCCAGTTCGGCAATGAACATGGTCGGCACGCCATACAGCGCAGTGGCCTTTTCCTCTGCCACCGCGCGCAGCGTGGCCAGCGGGTCGAAGGCATCGTTGGGGTAGATCAGGGTGCTGCCGTGGGTCATGCAGCCGAGGTTGGCCATGACCATGCCGAAACAATGGTACAGCGGCACCGGTACCACCAACCGGTCATGCTCGGTAAGGCCCAGGCTTTCACCGACCATGTAGCCGTTGTTGAGGATGTTGCTGTGGCTGAGGGTGGCGCCTTTGGGGAAACCGGTGGTGCCCGAGGTGTACTGGATGTTGATCGGGTCGTCGCTGCGCAGTTGTGCCTGGCGTTCGGCCAGGGCTTCACGGCTGACGGCGTCTGCACGGGCTTGCAGGTCGTGCCAGGCGAGGAAGCCCGGCGGTGGCGCGACGGCCAGGCTGACCACGCCGCGCAGCTCCGGGAAGCGCTCGCAGATCAGGGCGCCCGGTTGGCCGTTGGCCAGGCCAGGGATAAGGCCCAGCAGCATGGCGTGGTAATCGGAGGTCTTGAATGCATCGGCGCAGATGATCCAGCGGCAGCCGGACTGGCCGAGGGCGTAATCCAGTTCGCTGGAGCGGTAGGCCGGGTTGATATTGACCAGGATCGCACCGACCTTGGCGCTGGCGAACTGGGTGATGCACCATTCGGCGCAGTTGGGTGCCCAGATGCCCAAGCGGTCACCGGGCTGCACACCCAGGGCCATCAACGCGCGGGCGTGCTGGTCGACGGCCTCGGCCAGTTGTTGCCAGGTGTAGCGCAGGGCCTGGTGGCGGACTACCAGGGCTTCGCGGTTGGGGAAGCGGGCGACGGTGGTGTCGAAGGCGTCGCCGATGCATTGGGTCAGCAGGGGCTTGGCCTGGTTGCCCTGGGAATAGCTTGGCTGAGGCATGGGCGATCTCTTGTTGTTTTTGTGTTGTCTGTGCCGGCCTCTTCGCGGGTAAACCCGCTCCTACAAGGGGCGCGGCGCTTTCTTGGTTTTTGTGTTATTTGTGCCGGCCTCTTCGCGGGTAAACCCGCTCCCACAGGATCACCACAGGTCTGAAAATTGTGGGATGCCTGTGGGAGCGGGTTTACCCGCGAAGAAGCACACACCGGTTTAACGGACGAACACCTGCGGTGTAGTGGTAGACATGTCACCACCCGGCAACTTGATGTTCTTCACCTTTTCCAGCGTATCCGGGTTGAACACCGCCAGGTCGTTGAAGGTGCCGCCCAGGTACAGCTTGTCGCCCTTCTTGTCGAAGGTGACGCAGTAGTAGGTGTGCTCCAGATTAGCCGCCTTGATCAGCTTGCGCTCCTTGATGTCGTACTTGGCCAGCCGGTTGAGCACGCCGTAGATCTGGTTCGGGTCCTTGGGCGAACGCAGGCCGGTGAAGTACAGCTCGGTCAGGTCGGCAAATTCCTGGGTATGGGTCTTGCCGGTCTTCAGGTCGACACTGAGGTAGCCGTACAGCAACTCGGCCTCGTTCGGGTCCTGCTTGGCATCCTTGAACTTGGCAATGGTGTACAGCATCGAGAACTCGTGGCGCGGGTTCTGGTGCGGCCAGAAGTACAGCACGTCCGGGGCGCTGTAGCCTTTGCGGTTCCAGTTGCGCAGCGGCAAGGCCACCGTGTACTTGCCGGTCTTCACGTCCATCTTGTAGATGTCCGGCCCAGCGAAATACAGGGTGCCATCGTCGGAAGTGCGCATCAGGTACACCTGGCGCGGCATCGGGAAGGTGCGTACCGGCTTGGCCTCAAGGCCATCGGCGGTGCTGAACACCTCCAGCCGTGGCGGCTTGACCACGTAGTGGTCGTTCAGGCGCTGGGTCGGGTTGACCGTGGCGTACACTTCCTTGCCGTCCGGGCTGATGGCGAACGAGTACATCGAGCGGCCCACTTCGCCCGCCACGCTGGACAAGTTGGCGTGGAAGGTGTTCTTGCAGGTGTCCAGGTCGATGCCGTAGATGTCGCCGTAGTGGTTGTTGAGCACGTAGGCGGTGCGGTTGTCCGGCGCCATCATCGCGGTGCCGGGGCCGAACTTGTCGGGCATTACACAGCTCTTGTACACCGTGTCAGTGGCCACATCGACCACATGCAGGTTGTTCGGGTAGTTGGTCACGATCATGTATTCGTGGCCAGCCTTCAGCGCCGGCCCGGTGTCGTCGGCCTGTGCCAGCCCGGCACAAGCCATGGCGGCGATGGTGAGCGCGAGTGGCGCGCAGCGTCCAGCTTTCATGCGGTTTCCCCTTGTCATTCTTGTTGGGCCGGTCACTTGTCTTTCGGGAACACGGTGCCGAGGTTGCGCCAGTCTTCCTGGGAATTGCTCGCCTGGGCGTTCCATTCC
This sequence comes from Pseudomonas sp. NPDC089392, assembly GCF_044749595.1. NCBI lineage: Bacteria > Pseudomonadati > Pseudomonadota > Gammaproteobacteria > Pseudomonadales > Pseudomonadaceae > Pseudomonas > Pseudomonas sp. NPDC089392. The sequence continues at coordinate 69,479 of NZ_JBIVIF010000021.1, read as the reverse complement.
TGGTAGGTGCTCATCATGTCCGGCACCTGGGCCGGCCACCAGCAAGGGTCGGAGCAGCCATACAGGTCGGCTTCCATCGGCTGGCACAGCGAACTCACGCCGCCAAAGGCGTCCACTTCCCAACCCGGGTCGGTGGTAGCGGTGCAGCCAGCCACTGCGCTCATGGCCATGACTTCTTCCACGCGGTCTTCGGCGGCGGCCTGTTCGAGGATGCGCGCCTTGTTGTTCAGGGGCTTCAAGTGCTTCATGTCAGTGCGCCTTCCGCGGGGTGATGTAGCGGTCGATGAAGGCCGGGTTGGCGGCCATGATGCGGCTGTAGACCTCGATGCCGAAGTCGACCCAGTCGCGCATCAGTTCGCAGTAGTGGTAGGTCGGGTGCTGCGGGTCGCCGTAGCGGGCGTAGCTCTCGTGGTAGCAGCCACCGGAGCACAGGTTGCGGATGCGGCAGCTTTCGCAGCCGGTGTTGCTGCGGTCCAGGCGCTGCGACAGGAAGTCGTTGAGCTGTGCCTGCTTCACGCCCTGGTGCACGTTGCCGAAGGTCGGCAGGTTGGACCCGGTGAAGCGGTGGCACAGGTTCAATTCGCCCTTGTGGTCCACCGCCAGCATCTTCAGCCCGGCACCGCACGGCAGGGCCTTCTTGTGGCCCTCGTGGATGTCGGTGATCAGCTGGTGCAGGTTGGAGAAGCCGATGTTGCGGTGCTCCAGTGCCGCCTCCAGGTACTTGCGGCCCAGCGCTTTCATGTTGGCGAACACCTGCACCAGCTCTTCGCCAGTGAGGTTGAAGTCGGCCATGTCGCCCGAGGTAACCGGGGCAAAGCCGACTTCGGCAAAGCCCATTTCGTTGAACAGGTGGTTCCAGATGGTCTCGACGTCGGTGATGCCACGGGTCAGCGTGACCCGCGCGCCCACCGGGCGGCTGGTGTAGCGCGACAGCAGCAGGTCGGCCTTGCGCCGCACCACGTCATAGGTGCCCTGCCCGCCCAAGGTGATGCGGTTGCGGTCGTGCACGGTCTTCGGGCCGTCGATGCTGATCGACAGGCCGAAGCGGTGGGCGTTGAGCCAGTCAATGATCTCTTCGGTAAGCAAGGTGGCGTTGGTGGTCATGATGAACTCCACCTGCTTGCCCGCCTCGGCAAAACGCCGCTCGCAGTAGGCCACCATGTGCTCGATCAACGGCCGGTTGGACAGCGGCTCGCCACCGAAGAACACCACGCTGTAGCGTTCCTCGTTGGGCGATTCCTTGAGCAGCATCTCTACCGAGGCTTCGGCCGTATCAGTGCTCATCTTCTTGCCGGCGGACGGTTTGTCCAGGTCTTCCTTGTAGCAATAGGTGCAGCTGAGGTTGCAGCCGGTGTTGACGTTGAGCACCACGGTGTTCAGCGCGGTGCGCTCGACCTGCTTGAGGGCGATTTCCGGGGTCAGCGGCGAGCCGTCGCTGACCAGCTCCAGCGCGATCAGCTCGCGCAGGGTGTCCTGGATATCGTCGCCGGCAAACTGCTGGCCAAGGCGCTGCATCAGCTCCTCGGCCGAGCAGCCTTGCTGGCGCAAGGCGTCGATGATGCTGCCGGTCACCGCATCGGTGGCAAACAGCGAACTGCTGGGAATATGGAACAGCATGCGGTCGGCATCGACCTGCACTTCATGCAGGTTGCGTTCGACCAGGTTCAGTAGTACGCCCATGGCGACCTCCCGATAATCGATCCGTTGGAAAACCGTTGCGTCTTGCCGTTACGGCAGCGGCGGGTTGTTCCAGCGCTGTACGGTGACGATCATGTGCCCTTCGCCAGTTTGACCACCGTCGGCCAGCGTGGCGATGACCTTCAGGTTGCCAGCGTTGTTGGTCATCATCTTGCGCTCGGGGTTGGGGCCGGCACCGCCTGGCACGAACACGCCATCGGCCTGCATCTGCCCGGCGAACTTGACGTCTTCGTCCTCGACCGCCCGCTCGTTGAACGGCTCGACCTTCCAGCTGGCCGGCAGGTAGCCGATGCGCAGCGGCTGACCGTTGGCATCTTTACCCCAGGCCTCGGCCTCGAAACGGCCCTGCACTTTCGGCACCGAAGCGCCGTTCTCGCCAATGCGGGCAATGGAGAACGCTGGTACTACCTTCACTTCGTCGACTTTGTCGTAGACCGCCAGGTTGACGCCTTTGAGCGCGCCCACTGCCACTTCGCGCTGGCCGGGCTTGGCATCGGCCGCCGCGCGGGCCTTGACCCGCACCAGGGTCGGGGTCTGCTCCAGCACTTCGGTCACTTCCACCCCGGCGCCCAGGTCTGGCTTGCCAGTCAGGCCGCTGCCGACCAAGGTGATTTCGCTCTCGGCGCCGGCCTTGATGAACGCCGGTTGTACCGCCAGCAGGTGCGCCTTGCCTTCTTTCACGGCGGTGAAGTCCAGGCCACGCTCATCGTGTTCGGCCTCGAACATACGGCCTTTCATTTCGCCATCCAGCGCAGCGAACACCTGACGCAGGTTGGCGTCGCCGACCTTGACGTTGCCGCGCCATTCATAACCGTTGTAAAGGATTGCCGAGCCGCTGCCGTTGAACGGCGTGCCATCGGCATAAGCGCCCTTGACCTCGACCTTGAAGGTGTCGCCCTCGTTGGCGGTAACGCTCATTACCCCACGTACATCGCCCTTGGCCAGCATATGGCCACTGAATGCCCACTGCCCCGGCAGCACGTCGGCCTTGGGCTTGGCTTTCTGCCATTCGGCCCACGCCGCGTTTTCCATCGGGTAGCGCTTGGCCAGCTCGGGTACTACTTGCTGCAGCGCAATCGGCAGCCAGTCGCGGTCACGCGCCTGGGCCTGGTATTCGAGGGACGGCCATTGGCCGAGGTGGAAGTTGACCAGGTGTTCCCACTCCTTGGCCGGGCGCCGTTGCAAGGCGACACGGGCACCGGAGTGGCAGCGGCCACAGGTTTCGCTGAGCTGGGTGTCGAAGTGCTCGACGGTGTTGAGCCGGCGCTCCATGGCGTAGCGCACCCCATCGGTCTCGCTCGGCGCCAGGCCCTGCTTGTCGGCCAGGTACTTGACCAGCGTGCGACGGTCGTCGTCGCTGATCTGCAAGCCGTGCATCACCTGCATGCGGGCGATGCTCATCAGCCAGCCTTCCGGCGTCTTGCGCTGATGACTGATGCGGCTATAGGTATCGTTGCCTTCGGGGATATGGCACCCCATGCACTTGTTCTGCAACAGGCTCGGGCCCTGCTCGGCCGCCATGGCCTGGGTGCTCAGCAGCGCGGCGGCGACCAGCGCCAGTTTGCCCGCATGCCGCCGGAGTCGAGTCGTCTTCAAGGTCAGACCTCCACGGTTGTTGTTCTTATCGTTTTTCGCACGCTTTGGTACAGCAGGTGTGCATGTGACGGTTGTGATACAGAAACTGTGCCAGGTGCTGCAAAAATGTTTTAAATCAAGGTGTTGAGGGGAATTTCAGCGACATTCGAATGCCGCATCCTGTTCCTTGAGCGTCCCATTCCGCGACTGAGTGTTTCACCTTGAGACAAGGGGCCTGCTGCGCAGGCCGATCGCGACGCAAGGCCGCTCCTACAGGCTGCACGCGGTCCCCTGTAGGAGCGGCCTTGTGTCGCGAAAGGGCCGCACAGCGGCCCCGCTTTTTTTGTTTCACCACCGTCTCACACCGTCTCAATGTGCAACAGCGCAGGCCTGCAATCACAACCTTGCGCACAGGCAAAACCCAATACCTTCAGCGCTTTGCGGCCATCAGCCCAGCTTGGCACGGCCATTGCGCCAGTGCCCGTCACATCCAAAGACAAGAGGCACAGCCCCATGCTTTCCGAACTGCCCATCCTGCCCGCCACCCGCGCCTTCCTCGAACGCAAGCTGAAGATGCGCATCGGCGCCGACTGGCAGGACGCCGCCAGCGGTCGCACCCTGTCGTTCCGCAACCCGGCCACTGGTGAAGTGCTGGGTGAGGTGCCCGCCGCCGAAGCCGAAGATGTCGACCGCGCCGTGCGCGCCGCACGCCAGGCCTTCGACGATTCACCCTGGAGCCGCCTGCGCCCGCGGGAACGGCAAAACCTGCTGTGGCGCCTGGCCGACCTGATGGAACGTGACGCCCGCCAGCTGGCCGAACTGGAATGCCTGAACAACGGCAAGAGCGCCGCCGTGGCCCAGGTGATGGACGTGCAACTGGCCATCGACTTCCTGCGCTACATGGCGGGATGGGCCACCAAGATCGAGGGTAGCACCGTCGAGGCCTCCATGCCGCTGATGCCCAACGACCAGTTCCACGGTTTCGTGCGCCGTGAGGCTGTCGGCGTGGTCGGCGCCATCGTCGCCTGGAACTTCCCGCTGCTGCTGGCCTGCTGGAAGCTGGGCCCGGCCCTGGCCACCGGCTGCACCGTGGTGCTCAAGCCCGCTGATGAAACCCCGCTGAGCGTGCTCAAGCTGGCCGAACTGGTAGACGAAGCCGGCTACCCGGCAGGCGTGTTCAACGTGGTCACCGGTACCGGCCTGAACGCCGGCGCCGCGCTTAGCCGCCACCCCGGCGTGGACAAACTGACCTTCACCGGCTCCACCGAAGTCGGCAAGCTGATCGGCAAGGCGGCCATGGACAACATGACCCGCGTCACCCTGGAGCTGGGCGGCAAGTCGCCAACCATCGTCATGCCCGACGCCAACCTGCAGGACGCCGCCGCTGGCGCCGCCACGGCAATCTTCTTCAACCAGGGCCAGGTGTGCTGCGCAGGCTCCCGGCTGTATGTGCACCGCAAGCATTTCGACAATGTAGTGGCCGACATCGCCAGCATTGCCAATGGCATGAAGCTGGGCAGCGGGCTGGACCCGGCGGTGCAGATGGGCCCGCTGATCTCGGCCAAGCAGCAGGACCGCGTCACCGGCTACATCGAACTGGGGCGCGAGCTGGGCGCGACCATCGCCTGCGGCGGCGAGGGCTTTGGGCCGGGTTACTTCGTCAAGCCGACCGTGATCGTCGACGTCGACCAGCGCCACCGCCTGGTGCAGGAAGAGATCTTCGGGCCGGTACTGGTGGCGATGCCGTTCGATGATCTCGACGAAGTGGTCGGCATGGCCAACGACAACCCCTATGGCCTGGGTGCCAGCATCTGGTCCAACGATCTGGCCGCCGTGCACCGGATGATCCCGCGCATCAAGTCGGGGTCGGTGTGGGTCAACTGCCACAGCGCGCTGGACCCGGCGCTGCCGTTTGGGGGCTACAAGATGTCCGGTGTCGGGCGTGAGATGGGGGCTGCGGCCATCGAACACTACACCGAGCTCAAGTCAGTTTTGATCAAGCTCTGATAGTCACCCTGGGGCTGCTTTGCAGCCCTTTCGCGACACAAGGCCGCTCCTACAGGAGTGCGCGTTCTCTGTAGGAGCGGCCTTGTGTCGCGAAAGGGCCACCAAGCAGACCCAGGATTTCAGCTGTAACCCTGCTCTCCCCACCAACGCCGCAGCATTATCTGATGTTCCGCGGGTTTCCCATTCAAGACGGTATCGAGCGATTCACCTGCAAGCAAACTGAACACTACCGGCGCCAGCTCGACCCCCTGCAAATGCCACACCCCCAACGGCTGATCCGCCGTCACCACCACCTGCGCCTCGTCCACAAACCCCTCCCGCAACACCGGCCGCCGCCGCCACCCGCACAGCCCCAATCCGCCTCCAGATGCAACGGCTGAGCATCTGGCCAACCTCGACGGCGTTCCCAGAATGGCTGCCCTGCGCGCTCAAGCTCCTGCCCATAAAAATCCCGCCCGATGCGGGCAAAACGCATAAACAGCTGTTCGATCCGCTGCTGATGAAACTGCTTCGCCAGTGCGGCGCGCTCGGGCCGGCGCAGATTCTAGTCCATCATCGTTACTTGACCGAAAACCAAAGAAAACTCGACAACAAAGAGCAGGATAGTACTTTCTACTGTCTCAAAACACGTGCCACTTCCTCCGTAGTAGCAACGCGTCGCCAGACCTCCATTGCGTCCCAAGCATGCATTAGAAGAATATCAAGATAGGGACCATTTACCCTCAAGTTAACTTGCCCCGGCGCATAGAGTTGCCCAATGTTTCCTATCACCCCGGAGGTCTCTTCCCTGACCGCCAAAGCAATCATCCGTCCAAACAACCCCCCTGGGGCATGGCTCCGCAAGTGCTCCATTGTTGTTGATTGAGAGGCGACAAAGTGAATGCGGTCTGCATTAGAAAGCTCCTGATCTGTGAAGTGAAAGTTTGGTGGTGTCGGAGTTACCACCGTTCGCTCCGTCAATCTTATCGTCCGCCTGTTTTTAAATAATCTATCCGGTAGTAGCTGGGCTCTTGAAGGAGCTATAACTCCAACAGGCCGAGGCCGAGGACGAGGACGAGGACGACGACTCATGATAACATTAAACTTAATACTTCCTGTCGGATCGATGTTATTAACCGGATCACCACTACAATACACATACGCACTGATCCCTCCCAGGCCGAATGGGCTAAGTTCATCAGGAGAACAAAAACGCATCAAGATCGAACTGAACGCTCGTTTACCGTTCCCCAGAAGATAACAATTTGAAAAGCTATCTAGCGGCTGCCCATTGAAGCCAAGAACAGAAACACGCGAAGAAATGCCAGCATGTCCATAAAGTGTGTATTGGTAAGGTAGAAGCTTTCTCACAAGTACCCTCACTGTACGCATGTGTTCAATCCCGCCATCAGAACATCACGCATCGCGAGGCACAACTGTCAGTTATGCTAGGTCCGCAGCGGTCATGCCGTATCAATACGCTCAGCGGTAACCCTGATCGGCCAACCACCGCCGCAACATTTTTTGTTGCTCCATCGCTTGGCTTTTGAGCACGGTTTCGAGCGGGCTCCCAGCCAGCAACTTAGCCACCACACAGGGCAAATCTATTCCCTGCAAATGCCACACCCCCAACGGCTGATCCGCCGTCACCACCACCTGCGCCTCGTCCACAAACCCGTCCCGCAACACCGGCCGCCGCCCCACCCGAACCGCCGCCCAGTCCGCCGCCAGATGTAACGGCTGTGTATCCGGCCAGCCTCGACGGCGTTCCCAGAATGGCTGCCCAGCGCGTTCAAGCTCCTGCCCATAAAAATCCCGCCCGATGCGGGCAAAACGCATGAACAACTGTTCGATACGCTGCTGATGAAATTGCTTCGCCAGGCCGGCCCGCTCAGGACGGCGCAGCAAGGTATTGATCACTACCGGCGCCTGCAACGCCGATGACAGCGACTGGAATATCCCGTTCCCCGACAATGGGTCAACCGCCATTGCCGCATCACCCACCCGCAGCCAGTCATCGCCCACGCAGTCACCCGCAAGGATCGCCGTGCTGCTGCGGGCATGCACCTGCACTGGTTCCAGCGCACGTGCATCGAACAACTCGGAAACCAGCGCCGAAGCACCTCGGCGTGCAGCGCAGTATTGAGGCAGCCCCGCCTTGCCCGGCAGCCCCTCGGCGTCCAAAGTCACCTGCCAGTAGCAACGCCCATCGGCCAGCCTGGCCATCCAGGCCCAGCCATCCTCCAGGCTTTCCACGGCCGACGCAGGTGTGCGGGGCTCACCCTGCCAGAGGTTGAGCAGGCTGACCGTTTCCGGGCCACGCAAACGGTCGGCCGCCAATGGTGCCTGGCGACCGCGCGCTTCGACCATAAAGTGGCCCTGCAGCAGTTGCCCGTCATCCAGCCGGACTTGGTAGCCCTCAGCACGCGAGACTTCGCGAACGCGCCCTTCCACCAAGGTTACCCCTGCCCGCCTCAGGTCATCGCGCAAGGCGCGGTCGAAACGCTGGCGATCGAGCAGAAACTCCTGATTGAGTTGCAGATGCTGGCCACTCCAGCGTACCTGGCGTGCAGCCGGTACCGCTGCCTCGGCCAGGGCGCCGCCCAGGCCGGCATGACGCAGCCCTTCCAGCACCCGTTGCGAAACCCCTTCCACGGCGGCAAAACGCCGCCAGTCGGAGACCACCGTCACCGGGTAGCCCAGCCGCCGCAGGCCAAGTGCGGTAGCGGCGCCAGCCGGCCCGGCGCCCAGCACCAGAATGTGTGGCTCAGGCATCCGCTGCACCTCGTCGCTCCGGGCCGCTGAACGCGGCATGAGCCTGCAGCCAGGCATAAATCTGCTGGCGATCCAGGCCGGGCCGTTGCTGCAGCAACGCCGCAATCCGCCCGCTCACCGCCGCACATCCCAGACTCGCACCGGCCCGCCCGCGCTCCCCCACATGGCCACCAAAATCGGCCTGGGCACTGCCGAGCCACGACCACTGCCCTGGCGCGCAACGGGCATCGGCGGTGATGCGGATAACCCCCGGATACGCAGCCGGGTACACCGCACTGCCCTGCGCCGGGCTGGACGCGCACAGCAGCACGCCGGCCTGCTGCACTTCAGCACAGGCCTGGCGCAACACCGCCCGGTCCTGCTGCAAGCCAAGGCTGAGATTGATCAACGTCACCCCCTCCTCGGCCAGCCAGAACAACCCGGCGGCGACCTGCAGGGCACTGGTGCTGCCTTGCTCGGTGAAGACCTGAGCCAGCAACAGCGGCAGCTCGCCGGCCTCGGCTTGCAAGCTGGCCAGCACGGCGCTGCCATGGCCGAGCCGGTCCGGTTGCAACTCGCCCTCGCACAGCACGCCCTCATCCAGCCAGAAGCGTCGGGCAGCAACCAATGACTGTGCTGGCGCACAACCACTGTCGATCACACCTACTCTGAATTCAGTGGCCATGCCTGATCGTCTCCTGGGGCAATACGCGCAGTTGCCCACCTTGCAGATGCAGGTGCAGGTCGGCATCGGCCAGGGTCGATGCGCGGTGGCTGATGAGGATGCGCGTGCGCCCGGCGAACAGTTCGTCGATAGCGGCAATCACTTCGCGTTCGGTGGCTTCGTCGACCGCCGAAGTGGCCTCGTCGAGCACCAGGATCGAAGGTGCCTGCAGCACTGCCCGGGCAATGGCGATGCGCTGTTTCTGCCCACCGGAAAGCTGCTGGCCGCGCTCGCCGAGCAGCCCGTCCAGGCCCAGCGGCAGGCTTTCGACCAGGCTGCCGAGGTGGGCCAGGCGCACCACCCGCTCCAGCTCGCTGCGGCTGGCCTGCGGGGCACCGTAGGCAAGGTTCTGCGCCAGGGTACCGCGGAACAGCACGATGTCCTGGCTGACCACGGCGATGCGCTGGCGCACGGCGGCCAGGTCGAGTTCGCGCAGGTCGGCGCCATCGAGCAGGATGCGCCCGGCATCCGGGTCGTAGAAGCGCTGCAGCAGGTCGATCAGGGTCGACTTTCCGACGCCAGAGGCACCGCTGATGGCGACTTTCAGGCCACCGGCAATACAGGCATCGACCTGCGCCAGCACCGCGCCCTGGCGCCCGTCATGGGCAAAGCTCACACCTTCCAGGCGCAGCTCGCCCGGCCCTTCTGGCATCGGCCTGGGCGAGTCGGCCTCGCGCACGGCCACCGCTTCCTGCTTCAACTCCATCACCCGGCCCAGGCTCACCGCCATGCGTTGCACCGCCACGTACAGGCCCAACAGGCTCTGCACCGGGCCGACCGCCATGCCCATGTAGGTGGAAAACGCGATCAGCGCACCGAGTTGCCAGGTGCCCTGGATCACCCACCAGCCACCGACCAGGAACGCGCAGGCGCGGCACCACGAGGTCAGAGTGCCGGGGATTGCCTGGGTGAAGAACTCGGTCACCTGCACTTTGAGCAACTGGCGCATATAGCCCTGCCCCAGCTGGTCCAGGCGCCCGGCCTCGCGGTTCTGCTGGCCGGACGCCTGGATGAACTTCATCGCCGGCAGGGTCTCAACCAGAAACGACGACACATCCGCCGAGCGCTCGCGCAGGTTGCGCACCTCACGCTCGACCTTGCGCCGCATCCAGCGCAACCACAGCACTTCGATCGGGATCAGCAGTGCCAACAACAGCGACAGTTGCCAGGACAGCATCAGCATCAGCGCTACCGCGCCCACCAGGCCAATCACTGCCGACACCGCCGAGAACAGCGAATCCACGGCAAAACGCTGGATCTCGGCAACATCGCCGTCCAGCCGCGAGAGGATGTCGCCGGTACGCCGACGCCCGTAGAACGTCGGCGACAGCTGCTGCAGATGGCGGTACAGGTCATCGCGCAGGGCGAACAGGATGCGCCCTGACAAACGCGTGTGCAGGTAGCGGTTGACGCCCGCCAGCACCGTGCCCAGCACGCCGGCGCCGATCATGATCGCCGCCATGTGCCAGAGGGTCTGGTAATCCTTGGCCAGCAGGCCGTCGTCGATCAGTGTCTTGACCAGCCAGGGTTGCACCAGTGCCAGCAGCGATGCGCCGAAGGACAAGCCCAGCAGCACGCCGATGGCCCGTCGATGGGGGCGGACGAAACCATACAGCCAGGCCAGGGCCTGGCGTATGAGTAGCGGGTTGCTGGATTCCACCAGCCTGGCGAACAGGTTGCCCATGTCAGCCGCGCAACTGCTTGAGCTTGCGGTACAGCGTCGCCCGGCTGATGCCCAGCGCTTCGGCGGCGGCCGAGACATTGCCCTGGTGGCGCGCCAGTGCGCCACGAATCAATTCCAGTTCGTTGTCCTTGAGGCTACCGGAAGGTGTCGTGCCGCTGGCCAGTTCTTCCAGCAGGCAATCGGTCAGGTGATCGAGGGTCAGCACCTGCTCGCCGTCCTCGCGCATGGCCAAGGCGGTGCGCACGACCATTTCCAGCTGGCGGATGTTGCCCGGCCAGTCGAAGCCTTCGAGCAGCGCCGCAAGGGCCGGGTTGAGGCTCACGCCCTTGGCGCCGGACTTGTCCAGCAAGCCCTCGATGATGCTCGCCAGGTCATCGCGCTCGCGCAGGGCCGGCAGGCGCAGCGACACGCCGTTGACCCGGTAGTACAGGTCTTCGCGAAAGTGCTGTACCTGTACCAGGCGCTTGAGGTCGCGGTGGGTGGCGCAGATCAGCGCCACATCGATGTCCTGCTCGTCGCCCGCGCCCAGCGGTGCCACCCGGCGCTCCTGCAGCACGCGCAACAGCCGCGCCTGCAGGGCCAGCGGCATGTCACCGATCTCGTCGAGAAACAGCGTGCCGCCATGGGCCTGCATCAGCCGCCCGACCATGCCGCCCCGGCGCGAGCCGGTGAAGGCACCCTCGCGGTAGCCGAACAGTTCGGACTCGATCAGCCCCTCGGGAATCGCCGCGCAGTTGACCGCAACGAACGGCTTGTCGGCCCGCGGGCTGGCCTGGTGCAGGGCACGGGCCACGACTTCCTTGCCGGTACCGGTCTCGCCCAGCAGCAACACCGGCAAACCGGTGCCCAGGCCCTGGCGGGCCATGCGCAGGTTGCGCGCCAACCGCGCATCACCGCCGGCCAGGGCCTCCAGCGCTGGAGATTTGATGGCCGCTGCCGGCCTGGCATGCGCCGCGCTGCCATTGACCGGGCTGTGCCGTGGCAGCTGCAGTGCACGGAAGAAAAATTCGCCCGTGGCCGTTTGCACTGTGCTCACACCGCCCTGCCACAGGCGGGCAATGAAGGCCGGTGAGCGCTCACCCAGCAGGTCGCTGCTGCGGCGCCCGATCAAGCCCTGGCGCGGTACCTGGAGCAATTGGCAGGCGTTGTCGTTGGCGGCCAGCACCTCGCCGTCCAGGCTCAGCGCCAGCAGGCCGTGCCAGGCGCTGTTGAGGTATTGCGGGCGGCTGTGGAAGGCCAGCACCAACTGCTCGGGGTGGCACAGGCCGAACATCCGGCTCTCGATATTGCCGGCCGCCAGCATCAGCATGCTCAGGCTGTCCTGTGGCTGGGCCATGACCCCTTCACGGGTGATGTCGAGCACGCCGATCACTTCGCCGCGCGGGTCGCGCAGCGGCACCGAGGTGCAGGAGAACGGGCTGAGCCGGTCCAGGTAATGCTCGCCGCAGTTGATCAGCGTCGGCCGGCCTTCGACCACGGCGGTGCCGATGGCGTTGGTGCCGCGCAACGATTCGCTCCAGCAGCTGCCGGGGTGCAGGTCACGCAGGCCTTCGCGTTCCAGCACGTGTTTCTGCCCTTCGATGGCCAGTACGTTGGCCTGAGCATCGCCGAGGATAATGATGCCTGCCTTGCCCTGGCGCGAGACCAGGTAGTCCAGCTCGGGGGTAACCGCGTCCACCAGCAGCCGGTTGCGTTCCAGCAGCGCGCGCAGGTCATGGCCCTGTTCCAGGCCCAGGCCCAGGCCGACCTGCTCGCCTTGCAGGCAATCCAGGCCGTGGCCGAGGCTGCGGCGCCAGGAGGCGTCGATTTCATCGCGCAGCATGCCCAGCGGCAGCTCGCCTTCGCTGGCCAGGCGCATGCGCGCCTGGCGGGATTCGTGCAGCGGGTCTTGGGCGTTTGTTATTAGATATCGCGCCATTTTCTACTCCGGCTGCGCCCCGGCAAGATGGCAGGGTACGGGCTTGGGAATTTTGCGCAGTGTGCGGGAGAAATGGCCGGGCGTCATCCTGGTTGATGGATTGCGTCGTGGCAGGGGCATGGCCCGCTTCCTAAGTGAAGGAAATCGAGCGCCGCCCGCGCGACGCAAGGCCACCACCTCATGTTTGTTGCAACGTGCCGAACCTGTGAGGCTGGGGTTCCCCGCGATTCTGGCTATTCTGCTGACAGTTCTCTTATTTCAAGGTTATCCAGTACCATTCGCAGGCCCTCACGGTCGTCGACAATATAAAGCGTCACGACCTCTGGCCCTTCAATAATAAACTCGTCGGTTCCATAGCGCATGGCGGACGACGTTGACAGGATTTTTCCATTTTCCACAATGGTCGTGTATCTCTCACAATGATCATTACAACCCCAGTGATAGCTCACCTCACGCCGCCCTTTACCTGGCAATACTATGTGGATGTAATGCTCAAACTTCAAGTGCTTACGGCTGATCAACCCTTCGCTCTCCTCATGTGCATCCTTGCTGACCCCGCCGCGGTTGGCCATCAGAAACGTCACACCATCAACCACAAAGTCTTTACGTTCGCCCACTGTCTCAGATTCGAAGTCAATTTTCGCGACGGGCACAGGCCGCCCTACGGCCTGATCCTCTTCTGCATAGGTAAACACCATGACCTGATCCTTGTCAGTTGGGAACTTAGTACGAATGACCGGGACAGACTGACCATAATTTTTTTCATAGCGAATCTGATCATACTGCGCCTTCACCAGCGCAGTATGATCACCTTCGACATAGAAGAACGCCTGTAACGGCAGATTTGGCCCACTGCCCAGCGGCCAGACTGGCAATAACACTTCGTTGAAGCCGACCCAGGCATTGCCGATCAAGCCCGCCCGGACCTTCACCGCCATCTCAAACCACTCGGCTCTCATATTTGCCGGTTCTTCGCGCAGATCCCAACCGCAAATCCGTGTCCATCTCACATCATCATCGCTGTATTGTTTCAACCAATCGTCTGCATCCTTGACATTCACTTTCTGGCAGGCATCGGTCGTACTTTCCAGCCCTCGTCGAGGGCCGCATCCCTGCGCAGCTTCACGGGCATCCGTGTTACCGTCGGTGGGGAAAGTACATAGCACATCAAGGTTCTTTATCTTGCCCTCCGGCACTGCCTGCACGGGCGGGAACATAAAGCCATTCGTCCGATCGAATGGCCGCCCGAAGTTGGTATCGCGGCGTACCCAGGAGAACGCGATACTCCCTTTGTCCAGATGCTTCTGGCTTGGGTCCCATGGCAGCATGTCCGGACTGGACGCGGTGGCGCGCAGCGCTATTCCGCTGCACAGGTTGCTCGGTTTGTCTGGCCCACCACAATCATCGGTGGTGGAGTCATACCACTTTTTAAGTTCCTCTACTGCTTGTGTACCGCGTATGTTCAGTTCGACAAGCTGTTGCAACTTTGGTGCCTCCAACAACAGCACCTGGGTTTTTGCAACCGGACGCACAGGCGCAGGAGAGCGGGCCAGAATCCAATATCCCATCCCGCAACTGGCAATTAAAAGTAACCCACACATCAGAGCACGCTTCATGGGGCCTCCTCACTTTGAACGAGCGACTCAGCCTTCGCAATGTCACGCTGAGGCAGGTCATTGCCAATTTGCTCACAGGCGCAAAAGTACGACTACTGGCATTTCTACCAGGTACGGACAGCGCATTGACTCTGTGCAATACTTTTGTTGAAGGTGGATTGCCGGCTTTCGGCTTGAAAGGGCCGGAGCGATGTATCCGCAGGCATCCACCTCAACAGGGCCAGTCCAACGCCAGCTGGTCGGATCAGTTCGAGACCAACAACTCGAACACCAGCGTCTCGCAAAATGGGCAAGACCAACAGCAGCTTCACCTACCAGACCGGCGACAACCAGAGCCTGACCGTCACCAGCAAGGGCACCGGCAACAAGGTGCTGGCCAGCAACTGGAAAGGCGACAAGCTGGGCGGGCAGTTCGGCAACAACCAGACCGCCAACATCAACCAGAACGGTACCAACAACAGCACCAACCTGACCCAGAACGGCGAGTACCAACTGGCCACGCTTAGCCAGAAAGGCACCGGTAACACCATGGAGACCAAACAGGCCGACAGCTACAACGAGCTGTATTTCGAGCAGAACGGCACCGACAACAGCCTCATCGCCGACCAGCGCGGCACCGACAACTACGCCTTCGGCTCGTCCACCGGCACTGGCAACAGCATCAACCTGGACCAGTCCGGCTACGCCAACCAGAGCTACACCACCCAGCTGTACGGCAGTGGCAACAGCGCAACGATCAAGCAGGCCGACACCGCCAACGTCGCCTACGTGACCCAGGGCGGCAACAACAACGCGGCCATCGTCAACCAGAGTGGCGCCAACCAGAGCGCCACCATCAACCAGATGGGCAACGGCAACACCGCTACCGCTACCCAACGCTGACGAGCTCCCCCCTTGAACCGCGGCGTCTCCTCTCTCTGGCGTCGCGGTTCCTTTTTTTCTGCCTCTGCATAACCCCTAGTCTTGCTCAGTCCCTGTGGGAGCCGCGCTTGCCTTACAATGCCTGACATCCCCCCACCACGCCGCCGCATCATGATCCAGTCCGACCTCGACCTGTTCGGCCCCCAGCCGCAACGCCTAGCCAGCCACACCGTGCTGCTGCCCGGCTTCGCCCTGGCCGTCATCGAGCCGCTGCTCGACGCTCTGCGCCCGGTGCTGCGTGCCGCGCCGTTCCGGCACATGCAGACACCGGGCGGCCTGAACATGGCAGTGGCGTTGACCAATTGCGGGTCGCTGGGTTGGGTCAGTGATGACAAAGGCTATCGCTACAGCCCCACCGACCCTGTCAGCGGCCGCCCCTGGCCCGGCCTGCCCCAGGTCCTGCTCGAACTGGCTGGGCGTGCAGCGGCGGCAGCCGGTTTCGAAGGTTTCGTGCCCGATGCCTGCCTGGTCAACCATTACCTGCCCGGCACCCGCCTGAGCCTGCACCAGGACCGCGACGAGCAGGACTTCGACCAGCCGATCGTGTCGATTTCACTGGGGTTGCCGGCGGTATTCCTGTTTGGCGGGTTGCAGCGGTCGGACAGGACTCAGCGGATACCGTTGAGCCATGGGGATGTGCTGGTCTGGGGAGGTGAGGACCGTTTGCGCTTTCATGGGGTGTTGCCGATCAAACCTGGCGTGCATCCCAGAATGGGCGAGCGGCGGATCAACCTGACCTTGCGCAAGGCAGGTTGACCCAGTACGCAGGGCAGCCGTCAGATACCCGGCACCATCTTCCGCCCAGCCAACTGCTGCCTTTCCACCCCATCCAGCAACGCCTCCACCACCGCCTTGGCCGAATCCAGCCCATGGTCATTGCTCAACAACAGATCACGGCAGGTCCCCTTGGCCAGCTCCAGCGCCTTGAGATTGGTGGCAAACGCCCCTTTCAGCAGCGTCGACAGGTGCACCAACGCATCTTCGTAATCCACCCCCGAGCGCACGGCAAACAACGGCGGATGGCTGCATTCACAGGTAGAGAAACTGGAGGCCGCCGTGGTGGCGCGTACGGGAGGATCAGGTAAGCCTTTTGTCATTGTGTCGCTCCTTGATTCACTGGAGCCGCCACAAATCGCTACCAAACGAAATGGTGACGGCTGTACGCAGGTTGGTAGACCGGGAATCAAGGAAACCGGCGCGCACGGAGGCGCCCTACGCACAGCCGCCATAAAACGAAACAGCCAAGCACAAAAAAGCGCCAACTGTATCGCAGAGCGGGCGCTTGTGCGCCTTGATTGATCGCGGGCTACCAAACCCGGCTGCTGGATTGACAGCAGCGGGCAAAGACTACCGGTGTCGGGGAAGCGTTTCAAGCGAAGGGTAAGCGCTGTAACACTTCTCCCGCCGGCCTTCACTTCCCCACCCGCTGACGCGGTCGATGTAGGAGCGGCCTTGTGTCGCGATAGGGCTGCGAAGCGGCCCCAGGGTGTCAGCATCAATCAAATTATTGTGTCGTCTGCACCGGCCTCTTCGCGGGTAAACCCGCTCCTACAAGGGACCGCGCCAAGCCTGAGGCCAGCGCTGATCCTTGTAGGAGCGGGTTTACCCGCGAAGAGGCCCTCGAACCCAATCCCTGCTGCTGATTCTGGCAGGTACTTGTCCACCGCAGCCTGCCCCGCCCCCGCATCCCCCGCCACCTGCCACAGCCGCCGTTCAATCCCCTGCGCCAGCAAATGCCCCATCGCCGACTCGATCGCCGACAGCACGCACAGTTGCGGCGGTTCATTGGTGGTGTACGCCACCTCAGCCTCCAGCAGCTTCTTGAGCTAGAATTCGGATTTGCAATCACCCAAGATCGACTGTAGCCTCTGCTATATTGCAAAAGCGAATCAATGGGTTTGCATGCGTGTGGTGACACACAAGCGCATCGTTGAGGCGGTGGCCAAATGGCCCCAGTCTGCTACGGCGCTGGAGAGCTGGTACAAGCGAATAAGCCAGGAAACGCCTGGCAATTTCTCGCAAATGAAAGCTTTGTTTCCTGCAGTGGACCTAGTCGGACGGTTCCATGTGTTCGACATCGGCGGCAACAAGATCAGGCTGATAGCTGGAGTGTCTTACAGTACGCAGCAGGTCTACATAAAGTTCGTACTCAGCCACGCCGAATACGACAAAGAGAAGTGGAAGGATTGAATATGAATGCTCTGGTAAAAACTGCCGTCGACCACTGGGCCTTCGTCGCGCCTCTGCTTAGTCCACCGAAGGACGAGGCTGCTTACGACACGCTGGTGGCTGCGCTTGACGAGCTGCAAGAGATCACCGGTTATGACGAAGGGCACCCGCTGGATGGCTTGGTGCAGTGCATGGCTAACCTGATCAGCGACTTCGATAAAAAGCACTTTCCCATCCCCGAAGCCACCGGCGTCGAAGTGCTGCGTTCCCTGATGGAAGAGCACGGGGTCAGCCAGCGCGACCTTCCCGAGATCGGCAGCCAGTCGACCGTCTCCCAGCTGTTGTCGGGCAAGCGCAAACTCAACGTTCGCCAGATCCGGGCGCTGGCCGACCGCTTTTGTGTGAACCCGAATGTGTTCCTTGGCTGACGTGGTCGCCACCTTCGGTGACCACCGACTCACTGACGGTTACCTCCCGTGTACAGCCCCCACCCGCAGCAGCTTCCCTGGGTCTTGGGTTCGCTCTTGCGCCAAGTCCAAGTCGTTGCAGCACAGTGATGAAAATAATATGTCGCCTGTACCGGCCTCTTCGCGGGTAAACCCGCTCCTACAACGGACAGCGCAAAGCCTAGGGCCAGCTCAGTCCCTTGTAGGAGCGGGTTTACCCGCGAAGAGGCCCTTGAGGCCAATCACGGCCGGCTTGGGTTTTGGGTGGGGGCTGACATCGAGCGCCGCCCGCGCGGCGCATCGCGACGCAAGGCCGCTCCCACATTTTGGCAACGTGCCGAACCTGTGAGACTTGGGTTGCCCGCCTTGTCCATGCTCCAGGGTCTGGTGCGATCCTTGGAGCGGCCTTGTGTCGCGATAGGGCCGCAAAGCGGCCCTGGGGTGTCAGTATCAATCGAATTTTTGTGTCGCCTGCACCGGCCTCTTCGCGGGTAAACCCGCTCCTACAAGGGTATGCGATCCATGTAGGAGCGGGTTCACCCGCGAAGAGGCCCTCAACCCCAATCACTGCTGCTGATTCTGGCTCAAATACTTGTCCACCGTAGCCTGCCCCGCCCCCGCATCCCCCGCCACCTGCCACAACCGCCGCTCGATCCCCTGCGCCAGCAAGTGCCCCACCGCCGACTCGATCGCCGACAGCACGCACAGCTGCGCCGGCTCGTTGGTGGTGTACCCCACCTCAGCTTCCAGCAACTTCTTGAACTCGATGAACTTGAACACCCCGGCATTGCGGCCGACCGAGTAGATGGTCTTGCTGGTCATCACGTTGGCCAGCACCTGCCCGGTGCGCACGTCCACCGCGCGCAGGTTCACGGTCACCTGGTCGACGCGGTACTCGCGGGAGATGTCGATCCCCAGGTAACGGGCACCCTCGCCACCGCTGCGCACGTTGGTGTCGTAGGCGATGATGCCGCCCTCCAGCATCAGGTTGGCAGCCTGCAACGGGGGCAGTTCGCCCATGATGTTTTCCGCTACGTCAGGCTTTTTCTGCGAAGCACGGATGATCTTGCGCTCGGTCAGCAGGTTCTGCAGGCCTTCACGCTCCAGCACCACGAACCAGCCACTGGCGTTCAGGGCGTCCATCAGCATGCTGGCTGCACCCTGGGTGACGCTGGTGGAGAACGAGCTGGCCGGGGTTGGCTTGTACTGGCCGGTCTGGTCGCGGAAGCCGTACACCACCGCCATCAAGCGGCCCTTGGGCCGTGGCATGTTGATCAAATCGTAATAGGTGGAGGCGCGAGGGGTCAGGGTCGGGGTTTCCGAGTCCTGTTCGGCCGACATGGGTTCGCGCAGGCCACAACCTTGCAGGCCCAGGGCGGTGAGGATCAGCAGCGTGCTCAGCAGACGTTTCATAGTGTTCTCTCCCCAACATAAAAGCCCTTCCCTCTCAGGGGTTCAGGCCGCTGACCTCAATGATCGAAGTTTCTCCAGTGGCGCGATCGGTGACCTTGATGCTCAAGGCCCCGGAATCGTCGATGACGTCGATGAGAAACGCATCGGTCGCCATGCTGCCGGTATTGCCGTTACTGATGTTGTCCAGCAATTGCGACAACATCCGAGACTCCAGCTGGTTGCTGAAGCGCTCCAGGGCCGAGGTGCCGGAAAACGCCGAGGCACGGTCCTTGAGGTCGGGGTCGTCGTAGTCGTTCTGCGCCTGGGCGTTGTTCAGCAGCCAGGTGCCGTTCAGCGGGTTGCCGCCAAACGATGGGTTGATTGGGGTGTACACCAGCTCGGTGGCCTGGGCAGCACATGCGCTAACCAGCAGGCAGGCGGCAATGCAACGGGGTATGCGGTGTTTCATAGCTCGTCCCTCTCCAGATCGGTGGTGTCCTGTAGCAGGCGTTGCAGCTTGCGTTGAATGATTTGCTGCTTGACCAGGTCGGCAGCTGCGACGGCCTCGTCTTTGAGCTCGGTGGTGTTCGGTGGCAGGAATCGGCGGTACATCACCTCACGCTCGAACTCCACGGTTACCAGGCTGCCCCAGCGGGCATCCGGGCGTTCGCGCACCACCAGGTTGAAGTCCAGGCGGCTGGTTGCCCGCAGGCGGTCGGCGAAGTAGAAGTAAAAGTCGTGGCCGATGTGCGAGATGGTGTTGTCGACAATGAAGCCCTGCATCTCGTCTTCGGACCCGGCCTTGGCCGAAGTGGCCAGCACGGCCATCAGCAGCAGGTTCAGGCACAGCGCAACCAGGCGGTTCATGGCGTGTCTCCCGGGCCGCTGTGGGTCTGCACGCCGCCGGCACTTTCGGTAAAGGCCTGCTCTGCGACGAACTGCCAGTCGCTGTAATGCTCCAGCCCTTCGAAACCGCTCCATTCGCTGCTGAAGCCACTGCGCTTGAACGGGGTGTCGTCCGAGCGGCTGTGCACGCCGGTGATACGGCCGTCGATCGAACGCAGCAGGCCCCACTCGTCGCTGTTGGTGACGGGGTCGGGGTACAGCCGGCGAATGTGCCGTTTGGCCTGCGGGAAACGGTTGTCCTGCAGCAGGTCGGCCAGCTCTTGCGGGTACTGGGCCAGCCCCGGCGAGGCGCGGTAGTAGCTGCGCAGGGCCTGGGCGTACTGGCTGCCCACCCACAGCAGCTGGCGTTCGCGGTCACGCTGGGCGGCGCTGGCCCAAATGGTGCCGGTGGCGGCCAGGGCCACGCTGCTGACCGCAATCAACAGCAGCACGCCCAGGTAGGTGAAGCCGGCTTCGGCCTTACCATTCAGCGAAGAGGCTGCCATCACGCGCCCTCCCTGTGGCACCGCTCTTGATATCAGCCACGCCGCCGGCCACGCCTTCAGGCGGTGGCACCAGCTGCCAGGCATCGCTGCGCTCGGTGATCGGGTCGATCGGGGTGTTGCGCAGGTAACGCAACTCGACCAGCTGTTCCAGCGAGTCGGGGTAATGCCCGGTGTCGCCGTAGAAGTGGTCCAGCGACTCGCGCAGCACTGCCAGGCTCTGGCGCAGGGTGGCCTCGCGGGAGCTTTCCAGGCTGTTGAAGTAGCGCGGCATGGCGATGGTCATCAGCGTGGCGATAATCGCCATCACCACCAGCAGTTCGATCAGGGTGAAGCCTTTGCTGCGTTTCATGGCTGTCACCATTGCCCGTAAGGGATGTTGTTGAGGCCTTTGCCGCGGGCCTTGGAATACACGTCGAACACGTCTTCACCTTCGCGCGGGTTGTCGGGGCTGCTGTCGTAAGCGCGCAGGCCCCAGCCACCTTCGTCCTTGTCCTTGGCCGCCAGCAGCGGGTCGTGCGGGATGCGCCGCAGGAAGTAGAACTTGGCACCCTTGGCGCTGCGCACGTCGCGCACGCCATCCACCAGCACCTGCAGGTTCGGCGGGTAACCGCTGGCATCCAGGCGCTTCTCGATGTAACCCGCGTCAAAGGCCCGTTTGTAGGCGTCGATGGCGTCGCGAATCTGGTACAGCGCCTCGCGCAGCTGCTGCTCCTTGCCGCGGCGCACCACGGTTTCGGTCAGCGGCGCGGCCATGCTGGCCAGCAGCCCGAGCAGTGCCAGGGTAAGCACCACCTCGATCAGGCTGAAGCCGTGCATGCGGCGCTGGGCTTTCATGGCCGTGGGCTCCCGTTGACCGGGGCAACCGGGGCGACCGCCATTTGGCTGTCCGCTGCCGGTGCGTCGGTGGTCGGCGCATTGCCGGGCACGTCCATCGGTGGCAGCGGCGCCATCTGGCGTACCTGCATGGCCGACTCGGTGCCGGTGGAGAACTCCATGTCCGACGGGCTCTGGTACGGCAGGTTGCGCACGATGCGCGGGGTGATCGCCAGCACCAGCTCGCTCTTGCTCATGTCGTCCTTGTTGCTGCCGAACAGCCGGCCCAGGCCGGGAATGTCGCCAAGCCCGGGGATCTTGTTGCCGCTGGCGTTGTGGTCGTTGCGCACCAGGCCGGCCAGCACCTGGGTTTCACCGTCGTGCAGGCGCAGGCTGGTCTGGGCGTTGCGGGTATCGACCTGGACCGGGATGGTGCCCTGGCGGGTGGCTTCCAGCGGGGTGGCGTTGCTCACTTCCAGGGCCACCTTGATCGCCACTTCGTTGTTCAGGTGCACGGTGGGTTGCACTTCAAGCTTCAGACCCACGTCCAGGTAGGTGACGCTTTCGGTAATCACCGGGCCCTGGGTGGACGGCACCGAGGTGGCGCTGATGATCGGTACCCGCTGGCCGATGTGGATGCGTGCCTGCTCGCGGTTGCTGACGCGAATCACCGGGCTGGCCAGGGTGTTGATGTCCTTGTCCTGGGCGTTGATCTTGGCCTGCGGCGCCGGCGCGATGCTGATGCGGCTGGAGTCGATGCCCTTCAGCTGGTCGAGCACGCTGACCGGCTTGCCATCGGAGCTCAGCACACCGAAGGTGTTGGGCCATTGCAGGCCAAGGTCAAGGATGCGCGAGGTGGCCACTTCCATCACTTCCACTTCCAGCACCACCTCGGGGTTGGACTGGTCCTGCGACTGCAGCAGCTTCTCGGCCATGCGCACGGCATCCGGGGTGTCGCGCATGGTCAGGGTGTTGAGGCGCTCGTCAACGAACACGTCGCGGGTCTTGAGCATGGTCTTGACCATGTTCAGCGCGGTGTTGGCATCGATGCTGGTCAGGTAGAAGGTGCGCATGACCAGTTCCTGGTAGTCCTTGGCCTTCTGCGGCGAATCGGGGTAGATCATCAGAGTGTTGTCGTTGACGATCTTCTGGCGCAGCTGGTTCTGCTCCAGCAGCAGCGCCACGGCGTCCTCGATGCGCACTTCACGCACGAAGATGGTGGCCTTCATATCCGGGCGCATGTCCTTGTCGAAGATGAAGTTGATGCCGGCGACCTGGGACAGCACTTCAAAGATGGTCTTCAGGTTGGCATCACGGAATTCCAGGGTTACCGGCCGCTCCAGTTTGCTGTGCAACTGTGGGAAAGGCTGAGCGGTACGCGCCTGGACGTTCTCGATGTCGCTGCGCAGGGTCATGCCCTTCTGGTTCTGCGGGTCCAGGCGCATCACTTCGCGCATGTAGCGCTCGGCGCCGAACAGATCGCCCTGGCGCAGCGCCGCCTGGCCCAGGGCCACGCGTTCGTCCAGGGTGCGGATCAGCTCCAGCTGGCGAATGCCTTCCTGGGCGCGGCGGTTGTTCGGCTCGATGATCAACACCCGGCCATAGCCCATGCGGGCACCGGCGAAGTCATGGCGGATGCGGTCAGCGTCGGCCTGGCCGATCAGCGCCTCGACTGCCGCCTGGCGGCCGTGGGCCAGGGCGATGTTCAGCTCGGTGTCGCGCGGGTCCTCGCGCAGGGCCTCTTCCAGGCGGGCGATGCCGGCCTCGTACTGGCCCTCCTTCATCAACTGGTCGCTGTCCTCGCGTACCGCACTGGAGCCGCAACCGGCAATGGCCACGCACAGCGCCACAAGCAGGAACGGAGCAGGTTTGCACAGCTTTGACGACATCATGGTGCGCTCCCTACAGACAAAGTCTGCGACTGATGCAAAGGCAGGTAAACCAGGCTCAGCTCGCTGGCCGATACCCGGTCGAGGCGATAGGTGTCTTCGATGACGTCGCCCTGGCGCACGACGTAGAGTTTTTCGCCGCTCTGCAGGAAGACCTGCAGGTCGTCGCGTTCGCCCATGCGGCCGATGAACTGGAATGGCAAGGCCGGGGCG
This sequence comes from Pseudomonas sp. NPDC089392, assembly GCF_044749595.1. Classification (NCBI taxonomy): domain Bacteria; kingdom Pseudomonadati; phylum Pseudomonadota; class Gammaproteobacteria; order Pseudomonadales; family Pseudomonadaceae; genus Pseudomonas; species Pseudomonas sp. NPDC089392. The sequence continues at coordinate 46,290 of NZ_JBIVIF010000021.1, read as the reverse complement.
GTTGGCGCCGGGGCTACGACAGGTGCGGTTGCAACAGGTTGTTCGGTGACGGTGGCCAGGGTTTGGGGTTTGGTCCATTGCTGGGTTGGGAACAGATCGCGGGAGGCCTGTTCCGGCCCTTTCGCGGGTGAACCCGCTCCCACAGACTTGGCGGTGTCCACTGCCCCTGTGGGAGCGGGTTTACCCGCGAAGGCCGCGACGCCGTCGTCCTGGCCAAACCAATGGTCCGGCGCCCAGGCCAACACCGCACTCACGCCGAGGAAACCGGCCCAGATGACTGCACGTTGTGTGTTCATCATGACCTCGACAGGTAAAGGGTCATGCGCAGGCGGGCATTGAGCTCGCTGTCGCCGATGCGTTTGCGTTGCAACTCAAGGTCTTCCAGCACCAGGGTCGGCAGCTGCTTGATCAGGCCCTTGAGGAAGCCGCGAATCTGCGGGTAGCTGCCACGTACCGGCAGCACGATCTGGTAGCGCGCCAGCTGGGTCTTGGGGTCGACGCCCAGGGCGTACTCACCACGGGCCAGGCTGATGTGCTCGGCGCTGGCCAGGTGGTACAGGCGCTCGATCAACTCGCTGGCCTGTGGCTGCCCAGGCAGTTGCTGGCGCAGGCTGTCCAGCGCCTGCTGCTCGGGTTTGACGGCGATCTTCAGCTCGCCACGCTTGACCCGCTCGACCTGCACGCTGGCGTCCGCTTGCGTGGCACGCAGTTCACGTACGTTCTGCCACTGCGGCAACACCCCGGCGCACAGCACGCCAATGGCCAGCATACCCACCGCGGCGGCGGCCAGGCCGACCGTGCCGACACGCTGCAGGCGCTCATGAAGGATCAGGCTGCTCAGCGATTCAAGGGCGCGCATGGCCGGTCTCCCAGGTGGCGGTTAGGGTGAAGCGCACCGGGTGCTCAGGCTGTGCCGCCAGCACTTCGTGATTGAGCAGCGACACGTCGCTAAGCTCCTCACTTGCCTCCAGGCGCTGGTGGTACTGCAGCATCGCTTCCAGGTTGCGCGCTTCGGCGGTAATGCGGACCTGGCCCTTGCGCGCATCCGGGGTCAGGCCAAGCAGCGCGACGTCGTCCTGTGGCAGGGCTTCGAGCATGGCGAACAGCTGTTGCCAAGGCCGTTGCAACTGCTGCGAAACACTTTGCATCTGTGCCAGGCGCTCGGCCTGCTCACGGCTGGCGGCGCTGCTCAACGGCGCTGCAGTGGCCGGGCGGCGGCCCAGTTGCAGTTCCAGGCCGTGCACGCTGGCCTCCAGGTCGACCTGCTCGGCTTGCAAGCTTTGTTGCAGCAGCACCAGGCCGATGACCACGGCGCTGCCCAGGGCGAGCAGCGACCAGGCCAACGGGCTGTTGCGCCGGGGCTGGAATTCCAGGTCGAGGCGGCGCATGTCAGGCCACCGCCCGCCACATGGCGCACAGCGGGTCGGTTTCGCTGGCCGGTTGGCACAGCTTCACCGCCGCCAGTTGCGGCACGTCGCCCCGGCCTGGGGCATGCAGGTACACGCGTGGCATGTGCTCGCCGTACAGCTCGCAAGTGCGCTCGATCAGTGCTTGCAGGGCCTGGTCGCTGTCGGCGCAGCCTTGCGCCAGCACTTGCTGCCAGGCGCCTCCGGCGGCCAGCAGCAGCACGCTGCGGCGTGGCTCAGCCAGCACGAACAGGAAGTCGCCCTGCTCCAGTTGTGCCGAGCAGCGGTTGTAGGCGGCCATCAGGTACGGCTGCACCGAGCGCAGGTTCAGGCGGCTTTCCCGGCCCAGCGCCTGCAACCGTTGCAGCAGCGCTTCGGGCAGCGCGGTGGCGATGCGGGCGGCACCGGCAGGCTCCGGCGACAGTACGATGCGCCAGTCGTCCAGCGGCTGCCCGTAAAGGTTTTCGAAACAGGCCCGGGCGTAGGCGTCCAGTTCGCGTGGGTTGCCGATGGCGTCACTCCAGGGCACCAGGCAGAAGCGGCTGTAACGGGCCGACAGCAGCACCCGCAACTGCGCGCCACGTACGGCATGTTCGGCCAGCAGCGCGGCCAGCGCATCGACGGCGGCTTCCCAGGCCGGTTGGGCGGCATCGCAGGTGAACGCGCGGCTGCCCAGCCACTGGTGGCTATTTTTGTGCCAGCGACCCAGGCCGACACCCTCGGCGCCGAGCACGGCGCAGTAACGGTCAGATGAATGTGACACGGTTGATCTCCTCAAGGGTGGTGCGGCCGTCGCGGACCAGGTCCAGGGCCGAGGCCCGCAGCAGGCGCAGGCCGCGCTGGCAGGCGAGTGTCTTGATTTGCGACAGAGGGCGGCGTTCGACAATCATCTGCCGCAGGTCGTCGTCCAGGTGCAGCAGTTCGGCGATGGCGCTGCGGCCGCGGTAGCCACTGCCGCGGCACTGGCCGCAACCCTGGGCGCGGACGAATGTCCAGCCAGCCACACCCTCGCGGGTCAGGCCCGAACCAAACAGGGTGTCGTCATCGTGTTCGCAGGGTGTGGCGCAGTGCGGGCAGGCCAGGCGAATCAGGCGCTGGGCCAGCACCGCGTTCAGTGCGGAAACGAAGCTGTAGGGGTCGACCTGCATCTGGCTGAAGCGGCCGATCACATCGAACACGTTGTTGGCGTGGATGGTGGTGAACACCAGGTGGCCGGTGAGCGCTGACTGCACGGCGATCTGGGCAGTGTCCGGGTCGCGGATTTCACCGACCAGGATCTTGTCCGGGTCGTGGCGCAGGATCGAGCGCAGGCCGCGGGCGAAGGTCAGGCCCTTTTTCTCGTTGACCGGGATCTGCAGCACGCCGGGCAGCTGGTATTCGACCGGGTCTTCGATGGTGATGATCTTGTCTACACCATGGTTGATCTCGCTGATCATGGCGTACAGGGTGGTGGTCTTGCCGCTACCGGTAGGGCCGGTGACCAGGATCATGCCGTAGGGCTCGGCGGCCAGCCGACGCAGGGCGCGCAGAGTCTCGTCGGCAAAGCCCAGGGCTTGCAGTTGTACACCGCTGACCTTGTCGGACAGGTCCTGCTTGTCGAGCACCCGCAGCACCGCGTCTTCACCGAAGATGCTGGGCATGATCGACACGCGGAAGTCGATTTGCCGGTCACCCACGGCGACCTTGAAGCGGCCGTCCTGGGGCACGCGTTTTTCGCCGATGTCCAGCTCGGCCATGACCTTGATGCGCGAGATTACCTGGTCGGCGAAGGCGCTGCCGCTGGCCTTGCCGGCGCCATTGAGTACGCCGTCGATGCGGTACTTGATGGTCAGGCCCTGGCCGGTCATGCCCAGGTGGATATCGCTGGCGTGCAGCTTGAGGGCATCGTACAGGGTGGAGTTGACCAGTTTGACCACGCGGCTCTGGTCTTCGCTGATGCTGGCCAGCGACAGGCGTTGCAGCGGGTCGCTTTCACTGCTGGTTTCGGCTTCGTGGTCAAGGGCATCGACGGCGTGGAAGCTTTCTTCGTGGCGGGCCAGGAAGGTGGCCAGTTCGGCGGCGTGGGCCAGGTACAGCGGCGCGCCTTGCAGCACATCGTCGATCCAGGCCAGGCGGGCGTGGTCGAAGGGGTCGGCGAACACGCCCAGCAGTTGGCCGCCCTGCTCGATCAGCACGAATTCGCGCTTCAGGCACACGGCCAGGCTGATTTTGTCGAAGCGTGGGCTGCTGGCCAGCAGCGTGTGGCTGTCCAGCACCGGGTAATGCAGGGTCAGGCCCAGGCGTTGGGTGAAGATGGCTGGGCTGTCGCAGGCCAGGCGTTCCAGACAGTTGAGCAGGCGCTCGTCACTGGCTTGCAGGCGGGCCTGGGCCAGCAGGTCGCGGGGGTAGGCTTGGAGCTGTTTTGCCTGTGCTGGCCCTTTCGCGGGTGAACCCGCTCCTACAGGTTCAGCGCAATCATGTAGGAGCGGGTTTACCCGCGAATGGGCCGGTGCAGGCTGTAAAGCTTCCCGGGTTGCATCGAATGCTTCTGGCATGGCCTGCGACTCCGCTCAGGGGGCGCGTCGCAGGCTGGCTCGGCCAGGGTGCGGGCGCCGCTATTCCCCTGTGAGCAGTTGTTCGTCTTCGGGCCCTGGGGGCTTGGCGCCATTACGGCGGCGGTCAGCCAACACCCAGCTTCCATCGTACAACTGCAGGGGGAACGATTCGTTCCTGTTCTGGCGTCGTTCGACGAACCCTTCTGCCGGGTTGTCCGTGGCCCTGCGCCGGCGCTCGATGCCCACCAGGTCGAAGATCGCACGCGCCAGTTCCGCCAACGGGAACGGCTTGAACAGGACATGACTCACACCGAGTTCGGCGGCCCGCTCACGCACCTCGACGGTGGGGTGGGCGGTAATCAGCACGAAGTGGCATTGCCTGTTCTTGCGTACAGCCTCCAGAACCTGAAAACCCTCCATATCGGGCAAGCGGTAATCCAGCACAACTACTTGCGGTGCCAGGCTTTCAGCCTGCTCGATACCACTGGCACCGTCGTGGGCAACATGAACTTCCAGGCCTTGCGCCTGCAGGTACGCTTGCAGGTTTTGCGCAAGAGTCTGTTCGTCATCGACTACCAATACTCTGTTCACCAAGGTCGACTCCCAAGAACTGCCCGGTTACCCGGTCTGCGAAGTGCGCCCTTGTATAAGCTTGAGCAGGCTTCGTGCCAGGCGTGAATAGTCATGTTGCACCGCTGTAAGTCATTGATTTTCATAAGGTTCCAACCAGCACCCGAAACACCGCAGGCAGGCACACCCGCCCGGTTCCCCACAAGCGGGGAAACTGATGGCACATTGCCAAACCTTAATTCCCCAGCATTGGGGGAAACGCCATCAGGGGCCTCAGTCGGCGATTTCCACTTTAGCGGATTCGCGCAAACGTTGGCGCACGGATTGACGCGCCTGCGCCTCCCGTTGGCCGATGAGCGTGGCCCTGGCCAAGACCAGGCCCTGTTCGTGTGTGACCGAAGGGTTATCACTTTGGTTCTGCGCTCCTTGCAACCTTTCTCGGTTGGCATCATAGAATGCCTCCACTTCGTCCTGGCTCGGCGCGTCGACTGCGCTGAGCTGGGCATACACCCGCTGGGCCGCCATCTCGCGCCGGGTGTATTCATTGTACTGTGCCCTATCGAAGCCCGCCTCTGCCAGACGCCGCTCGAAAATTGCCGGGCTGCCAAACGCCGCTTCCACCTCGCCGACATGCGCCGACACCTGCTGATCACTGATGGCGATGCCTTGGCGCTGGGCCTCCTGCCACAGCAGCTCCTTGTCGATCAGCTCGTCCAGGGCCTGGGCGCGCAGGCGCTTGTACAGGCCCGGGTTGCGGATGCTGGTCACCGCGCGGCCCTGGGCGTCCAGGTATTCGCTGAAATAGCGCTCAAGGCGCATCAGCCCGATCTCCTCGCCATTGACCCGCGCAGCGGGCACATCGGCCCAGCTCGCCCTGGCGACCACCAGTAACAGGCACAGCAACACAATTCGCATGGCAACCTCCGCTCAAAGGGCGTCCGGCACTGGCCGGTACGGGGTGACCGAGATGAAACGTGGCCCAGGCAGGGCCACCGCCACCACATGGGCACCGGCCATGCCCTGGCGGCGGCCGGGGCCAAAGCCCAGCGCCGGGGTCAGGCCGGTGGCCACATCGTGCAGGCCTTCCAGGGCAGCAATCAGCTGCTCGCGGCTGGCGTCACGGCCAATCTGTTTCAACGCTTCGCTCAACAGGCGCAGGGCGCACAGGGTGTTGACCTGTAGCGACGCCTGGCGTGGGTCGAGGCCCTGGCGCTGCTGCAGGCCGGCCAGCGTGGCCAGGCCCTGCTCGGTCCAATCCTCGGGCACGTAGGGGTAGGCCAGGAACAGCCGTTGCGACCACTGCTCGGGCAAGTGCGCCACGGCGCCGGCCACCTGGCTGGAGGCAGCGAACAGGTAGGGCTGGCGGCCTGCCGCCTGCAACGCCGCCGCCAACTCGGCAAACGCCTGGGCACGGCCGAGGAAGACGATGCCCTGCCCGTCCATGGCCTGGCCGTCGAACGCCTGGATGGCGGGTGGCGACCAACCTTGCTGCAGCAAACGTTCGCGCACCTGTTCGGCCAACGCCGCCTGCTCATTACCGGCGTACACCACGCGCAGGTCGCCCGGCGCCAGGCCCAGCGCCGCGCGGGCATGGCCGGCCAGACTCAGCAGTTGCTCGGGTAAACCGGGTAGCGGGTCGAAAATCTGTGCGCTGCCGCCACTGCGCGGGGTGTTGCCTATCAGTGGCACATTCTGTGGCGACAGCAGGGTTGCCAGGCGCGGGTCGAGCATGGGCGCCAAGGGCGAGATCAGGGCGAACACCCGCTCCTGCTCCAGCAACTGTTGCAAGGCCCGTTCGGCGCTGGCCGGGTCGGGGCCTGGGTCAAGCACTACCAGTTCCAGGCGCCGCCCATGAATGCCGCCTTGCTGGTTGAGTTGCGTCACGCCGTCTTCCAGCACGGCACGTACCACCTGCCCGGCTTCGGCCAGCGGGCCGCGGGTGGGCAACAACGTGCCCAGGCGCAGTACGCCCTCCTCCACACCAGGGTCGCGGTCCTGGGCCAGGCGCTTGAGGTAGGCGGTAAGGTTGCGCTGGTCGGCCAGGGTCAGTTCAAAGCGCGGCATGGCCGGGTCCAGGCGATTGCCGGCCGGGTCCAGGCCATGCTGGATGGCCCGGGCCAGGCTGCTGTCGGTATAGGCCGGGTAGCTGCGGCCGTTGACCTCGCGCGCGCCCTGGCCAAGTGCCAGGCGTTGCCAGTCGAGGTTAGGCGGGCGCACACCGCCTTCGGCACGGCCACGGCCATCGCTGCCGTGGCAACTGGCACACGGCAGCACGCTGGCGGGTACGGTCATGTCGCTGGCACCGACCCGGGCCTGCAGTTGCGCGTCGCTGCTGGAGAGGCCCTCGCGGTAGAGGCGTTTGCCGGCTTGTTCGTGTTCGGTGAGGTCCAGGGCCAATGCACCGCTGCACATGGCAATACCTAATGCAAATGCCAGATAGCGCACTAACTCTTCAATGCCGGCGCGGATCCCTGTAGGAGCGGCCTTGTGTCGCGATCGGGCGCGCAGCGGCCGCAGGACAGGCGAATGCGTTTCATCAGGTGCACCGCGTGTGCCGGTTTTACGGCCGCTGCGCGCCCGATCGCGACACAAGGCCGCTCCTACAGGGATCCGCGCCAGCATTGCCGAAATACTGCGCATGATACTCACCGACCAGCCAAAGGCTGGGCCAGTAGCTGCATGCGCTGGGCAATTGCCGCAGGCGGCGCATCCGGGCGGATCTTGCTCCAGCGCTTGCCCGCCACATCACCGGCAATCAGCTGGGTCGAGTGCTGTTCGGGGCTGGGCAGGAACTGGCCGATGCGGCCGAGCACCAGGTCGACATTGGCCTTGTCACCGGTCAGGAACAACCAGTTCGGCCCATCCACCCCCTGCTTCTCGGCAAACGCCTTGAGCGCCTGCGGGGTGTCGTTGAGCGGGTCGCTGCTGATCGACACGAAGGTCACCTGGCTTGCCAGTTCTGGTCCCATGGCTTCGCGTACTTCGCGCAGCTTGCGGGTGATCAGCGGGCAGGCGTCGGTGCAGTGGGTGAAGATCACGTTGAGCATCACCACCTTGTCCTTGAGCACATCGCTGTAGAAGCGCAGTTCGCGGCCGTTCTGGTCCTTGAGCACGGTGTCGGTGAACCAGGTCTGGGCATCGCGCGTGCCGCCGCCACTGGTCATGGCCTGCGGCGCCGGCTGCGGCTCGGGCGCCTGCGGTGCATGGCCCTCGTGGGCGAACGCCACCGAGGCGAGGATCCACAGGCAGCCGCCCAGCACCAGCCAGTCGAAGCCGCGCATGCTCGCGCGGTGGGAAGTTACCTGGCTCATGGTTGCACCTCGTGATGGTCGGCAACGGCGGTGCTCTTGGCATGCACGCGGCGGGCGCTGAGGCGGTTGATTTCTTCGATCAGCACCGCCGGGTCGGTAAAGCCGTAGTAACGCGTCCAGTGCCCGCTGCGCCCGTCACCCACCAGGATCAGCGGTGGGTGCTGGCTGAGGTCGGCACTGAAGCTGCCCAGGCCCTTGAGAGTTTCGGTGATGGCGTACGGGGTACCGGTCAGCCAGCTCCAGCCCGGCCCTTTCTGGAAGGCCTTGGCATAGTCTTGCAGGCGCTTGGCATCGTCACGCTGCGGGTCAACGCTGATCGACACCATATGGATCTCTTCGCCTACCCGGCCGCCCAGCTGCTGCTGGACCTTGCCCATGATCGACGACACCACCGGGCACACCGTGGTGCAGCTGGTGTAGATAAAGCCCATGACCACCAGGTGGTCACCCACCAGGTCCCGTTCCAGGCGTACCGGCATGCCGTCCTGGTTCAGCAGGGAAACATCGGCAAAGCGTACGCTGGTCTTTTCCTGGCGCGCCGCCGGCGGCTGTTCGGCGCTGCCGTTGTGGTCGTGGCCGGCATGGGCCATGGCCAGGTTGCTGGCAAACGCCAGGCTCAGGGCCAGCAGTTTGAAAGAATGCTTGGTCTTCATCGCACATTCCTCGCGTCAGTCTGGGAGGCGTTGGTCGCTGCAGCCGGCAGGACACGCAGGCTGGTGTAGTTTTCTTCGGCAAACTTGCGGCCCAGCGAAGGTGACTGCACATGCAGGTACCAGGCGCCGGCTTCGGGCAGGGTCAGGGCCGCTTGATAGATGCCCTCGCCCACTTCCTGCAGTTGCAGGTTGCGTGGCATCGACGACGGCGCCAGGAAGTAGCGCAGGCTCAGGTCGCTCAGGCCCAGGCGCGGCTGGCCGTCGTCACCGACGATGCGTACCCGCGCAGTCACGGCGCTATGCTGCGGCAACGGTTGGTCCAGGCCGATGAACTCGGCATGCGCGCCCTTGCGCTTGCTGGCATTGGCCGACTCGGCCACGTCGGTGCTGAAGCAGTGGATGATCTGCGGCTGGTTGAGCAGGAAGGCCACATCGAACTTGCCGGCGGCCGGCATTTTCACTGTCGAGCCATACACGCCGGGCGCCATCTCGCGCAGGCTGCGGTCCACGACGATGGCGGCGCGGGCCTGGTGGCCGCGGTTGTTGTAACCGGACATCGGCGCGTTCATGCCTTCGGCATAGAAGTAGGTGGTGTTGTCCACCGGGTTGACCACGAACACCGAATTGTCGTCGCGCGACACCGACAGACCCTGGGCCAGCGGCAGGTCACCGGCCTGGCGCGGCGCCGCCGGGCCGGCTTCGAAGCCCTGGACGATCGGCGCGCGCCCTTCGCCCAGGCTGGCCAGGTTGATCATGCTCACCTTCGGCGATGCCAGGCCACGCACATAGGCATAGCCCTTGGTGAAGGTCAGCTGGTACGGTTCTGCGGCCACCGGGATGTGGTGGATCAGCTTGTCGGTACTGGCGTCGATCACCAGGGCCTGGTTCTCCAGGGTGTTGAGCACGATGCCGTAGCGGCCATCGCTGCTGAAGCGCATCGGCCCCAGGCCCTGCTCGGCAGTGACCGTATGGCGCAGTTGGTGGCTGCGGGCATCGAACACCCGCACGCTGCCTTCCTCGCCATCGACCACGTATACGGCCTGGGACAGCGCCGAGTAGCTGACCGACAGCGGGTGCGGGCCAACCTTGATGGTCTTGGCCAGGCGCATTTCCGGGATGTCGATAACGCTCAGGGTGCCGCTGTCGCGGTTGCTGACGTAGGCAAAGCGCGAGTCGGCACTGAAGGCTATTTCGTGGTGCCCGGTGCCGGTATTGAAGCTTTTCAGGGTAGTGCGCCCCGGCACATCGATTACCGTTACCCCGCCCTTGGCCGGGTCTTTGCTGTTATTGCCCACCCACAGCCGGTGCTGGTCAGGCTGCAGCACCACCCGCACCGGCTGGTCACCGGCGTCCAGGTCGGCCACACGGGTGAAGGTTTCGGTGTCGATCACCGAAACCTTGCCGCGCTCGGGGATCGACACGAACACCTGCTTGTCGTCGCCAGTGGCCGCCCAGTCCATGGGTTGCCCGGGCAGGTCGATGCGGGCCATGGTGCTGGTCACGCCGCCCACCGACACGGTTGGGTCGATCACCGTCAGGCTGGCGTCCTTGTTCAGCATCAACAGGAAGTAGCTGTTCAGGTCGAGCAATGGCCGGGCACCGATGCTGCTTTTCAGAAACAGCGCGACACGGGCCTTGCAGCTCTGGTCGCGGTCGCCCACCGGGGCCGACTGCGCCGGGTCGATCCACGCCCCCGGGGCCATGCCCGACAGCGGCTGGCCACTGTACTGGTCGCTGACCTTGAAGCGGATGTTGGCGAAACTGCCCTCCTGCAGCTCGCCCCCGGCCAGCGGCCGGGCCTCGAACTCCACGGTTACGCCGTCCCGGCTGAGCCGGTGCAGGGCCTGCGGGTCGGCAGGTTGCTGCAGCAGCTCGCGGGGATCGCACCAGAGCTCCTCATAGGCAAGCCCAAGGCCGATCAAGGCCATGCTCAGCAACAGGCCGGCATGAACCGGCCGCAGTTTGAGCTTCATGGTTGCGCCCTCTTGCTCAGGCGGTGCAGATGTTGCTCGAACGGGGCGGCAAATTCGGGTGTGACGACCATGCAACACCTCCACGAGGCTCATTATTCTATGGAGTGTTCTAGCAAGCGGTATGCCATCTGAAAATTACATTTAGAACAGAAACTTAGCGCAACTACCGGAGAACACTGGGGAGGATGCCCCAGCCTGTTCCCCGAAAACGGGGGGCAAATGGCGAAAAAGGTTCTTTACGGGAAACTGGGGAAGAGCGGCTGCGATTTGTCCGTCGGAGAGGTGGGGTGAGGGCTTCCAGGTGCATGCCTTGGGATTCAGGTTGATGCACAGATCGAGCGCCGCCCGCGCGGCGCTTCGCAGCACAAGGCTGCTCCTACATCTGTTTCGGGCCAGTTATTCCTGTGCCAGTTGGGTTGCAGCCTTGGTGCATGGCTGGAGATCGATGAAGAGCAACGGCGCACCCTTCGATATTGAATGGAACACACAAGGCGGACAGCGGTGACCGCACAGGCGTGACTGGCCCGAAACAGATGTAGGAGCAGCCTTGTGCTGCGAAGCGCCGCGCGGGCGGCGCTCGATCTCACAGGCGCTGAAAATGTCGTGCCAAGCACCTCTCAGCCGAAATGCTTTATCAAGGCAGGCAAAAAAAAACCGCTGGAATATCCAGCGGCTTTGTTCATCGTCACCCCCATAAAACGGGCATCCTTGCCCGGTATTCAATGCCTATTGCGCCGGCGCCGTCACCGGCGGCGCTTCGTTGGTCACCCGCAGAATCCCCCACAGCCCCGAGAGGTTGCCGTAGGCGGCGTAGTCGCGGAACAGGTAGTCACCCGCCACCGCGTTGGCCCCGCCGGCGCTCGGCAGCATGAAGCTGAAGTGCGCCGCTGGCAGTACGCTTTCCTGGGCACCGATGTACATGGCCATCGGGTTGAAGCCGAAGCGCACCGAGCCGATGCCGGGCAGGCTCGTGGGGTAGCCGTTCACATCACTCTTCTCGGCCTGGTAGTTGTGCAGCGGCCACAGGTGCCCATCCAGCTGGTAAGTGATGCCGCGGCTGCCACCACTGGGCATCAGCACATGGCTGCGCACTGGCTGGCCAGGCTTGGCATACAGCACCGGCGTTTGCGGGTCACCGCCTACCAAGGCATTGCTGTAGGCCATGTGCGCGTTGGGCACATCCGCGAAGCCGAAGCCATCGGCATGGCCGAAGGGGGCATCCGGTGCCAGGCCAAAGCGCAGCCACAGCGGCTCAGTCTTGTAGTTCAAGGCCATGTTGCCGTTGTCTTTCGGGTCGCCCGGTACACCATTGCCCTCGGTAGCGATGCCTTCGACAGGACGGCCGTCCGCCCAGCGCATGTTCATCGAGCGCTGCCACACCGTTACCAGGTCGCGATAGTCGGGCTGCCCGCTGACCTTGACCGTAGCCTGTGCACGGCTGGCGATGTCCTCGGTCCAGGTCGCCGTCTGCGGCAAGATGCTCATGCCACCGACCAGGCCTTTTTGTGGCTGCTTGATGAAGTCCGACGGGGTCAGGTTGAGCCCACCGAACTCGATCGCCGTGGTGTTGATGTTGTCCACCGTGCGGCCCAGTTGCAGCATTGGCTTGCCTTCGCGCTCCAGGTGGCCGGCATAGTACTGGTACACCCGGCTTGGGTAGGCGCCGCTGTTGCCCGCCCGAGGCGGTACGGTCTGCACGGGGTTGGCCCCCACGTTGGCACCGTCGGACTTGGTGATGTCATAGGCCAGCAGCTGGGCATGCAGGCCGACATGGCTCGACGGCCGCATCAGGTTGTTGTTGAAGGCCGTGGAGCCTTCGCTACCGAAGCGGTCACGCTTGACCACGTTCTGCATCACGGCAGTGCTGGGCAGGTCCGGCATCACCAACGGCAGGCGGTTCTCCAGGGTGATACTGATGCAGTCCCCGGCGTTTGCGCGCAGTACCAGCGGCTCAACCGGCACGCCGGCCTTGAGCTTGCCAGTCGTCGCGTCCAGGTCGGCCTTGCGCACGTACAGCACTGCGGTCGGGTCATGCAGCGGTGCACTGTGGCCGCCCACGGTGAAGGTGGTGCCATCTTCCTCGTCGACAACCGTGACCTGCGGGATGCTGGTCTTGCGGCTGTTGAACACCAGGGTGCCGCCATTGGACTTCAACGGGCCGCCAACATGCTGGCCGACACCGGCCGGGTCGTTGATGCTGACCCCGTTACGGTTCTCGAGAATGTCGTTGGCCAGCGCCGCGACAATCTCGTAACTGCGCTTGACCGTGGTGCGGGTACCGATGCCGTTGGGGTTGGCTGTGGTTTTCGGGCAGATGCCGTCGAAGTTCACGGTGTTGCGCATGGCCACCGGTTGCGGGTTGTTCGGCAAGGCGAACAGGTCCGCGCGCTGTGCGGTGTAGTTGCGCATCACCCCCCAGATGCCGTTCCAGTAACCTTCCAGTGCCGCGTCCATCGAGTACAGGTAGTCGCCGTTGGTGGCAGCGGAACTGGAAATCATCGACACCGGCGCCATGAAGCCCATCTGTTCGGAAATACCGATCATCTGCGAGGCCTTCCAGCCCGAGTTGGAGCTGTTGCCGAAGCCAGAGCCGTTTTGCAGCCACTTGACGCCATGCAGGGTGACGTTGTGTTCCTCTTCATGACCACCTGCATGCAGGCGCAGGCGCACGTTGTCCCCGGAATAGGTACGCAGCATGGGGGTGAACGGGTCGCCTGGCTCGCTGCCCGCCTTGTTGATGTGAGGTGGGAACAGGGTCGTCCCACCAGTTGGGCCAACCGCCGAGGTAATCGCCGAAGGCGCCATGTTCATGGCCGGGATTGCACGGTCGGTACGGCTCTGCAAGGCATAGCTCAGGTCGCCGCCGAGGCCGTCGGCCTGCATGCCACGCTTGCCGTCCGGGCCAACCTTGTTCGGGTCGAATACGCGCAGGGCCAGTGGCTCGTTGCGGTAGTTGACAACGAACATGCCTGGGTCATCCACGGAAATCGCCTGTGGGCAAGGCCGGCTCGGGCAACCTGGGTTCAAGCCGCCACGCGACTCGACCACCGACTCAAGCAGGTTGGATGCCTTCTGCCGCACGGGCGGGTTGATGGCGTAGCGGAAGCTGTCTGCCGTGGCTGGGTAGGACTGGCCGTTGGGGATACCGTCAGGACCGGCCCCAACGTACACGCCGGCTTCATAGGCATGCTGGAAGTCGCTGTACTCCAGGAAGAACTCGCGGTAGCTGTCATTCTTGCCATCGCCATCATGGTCGCCGGTCTGGATCACCGCCTGCCACGAGGTCGGGCCGCCGTCCTGGCGCGTGGCCGGGTTGTACAGCTGCTCGCCGGTTTCGGCGTGGTACCAGGTGGAACCGGCAGGTTCGGCCAGTACGGTGGCATACAGGCCAAGCTGCTGGTGCGTCGATGGGCCGAGGTGGTCGTGAGTGAAGATGGTACCCAGGCCACGGTCCACGTTGTGCACGTTCACCAACGGGTCAGCGAACCAGCGTTGCATGGCCGTACGTGCGCCAAGCCAGTCAGCCCGGCCAAAGCGGCCAAAGTACGGGTGCTGTTTGGCTTTGGGGCAGGCGGCAGTGCCGTCGCGGGTATCTCCTTCGGTGCAACCGTTGTAGGCACGAATGGCATGCACGCGCTCGACCACGCTGCCGGGCGAGAGAATGCCGTCTTCGTAGTTCCAGCCGTTGGCCGAGCCGTCGGCGGCAGTCAGGTCCCACTTGGGCAGGTGGATGTGCTGGCCGATCACGTCGGTCGGGGTGCGCACCTGGTAGTCGTCCATCTCATAGATGTTCGGGATCAGGTTGGTGTGCTGGTACATGGTGCAGTCGAAGGTGTTCATGCGCATCACCAGCGGCTCTGGTGGGCGCTGCTTGGTGATCACCGGCCAGGCGTCTTCCCACAGGGCGATGATGCGCGCTTGCGGGAAGTGGTAGCCAACCTTGTTGTACACCGCGTCGAACTGGATGTTGGCGCCCTTGTAGATGCGAGGGCGGTCGGCGGTAAAGGTTGAGGCGCCACGGAAGCTCAGGCCAGTAAGGCTTTCACCGCTGAAGAACTCGCCTACCCCCGAAGACTGGGTCAGGCGCTTGCCACGGTCATCCATGCACGGCTCGTAGAACGGCGCGCCGGCAGTCGGCAAGGCACCGTTGGTACGGAATACCTTGGCTACAGGCTGGCTACCGGGGATCAGCGCATAGCTGGGGTGCTCGGCCATGGCGTGGAACTGCATGGCCGCCTGTTCGACATCGGTGCCCTCTTCCGGCAGGTAGATCGGCTTGGCCTTGTGTACCACCTTGGTGAAGTCCAGTTTGGTGGTGGTCGTCACGGCCTCGCCGCCAGCGGATACACCGTCCAGCGCGTGGCGACCGAGGCCGCCGTCCCAGCCATCGACCTGGTTCGCATCCAGGTTGGCCCACAGGGCTTTGCCGCTGGCTTTGAGCTGCCGAGCCAGGTCCGGGTCGAGCATGTCCAGTGGTGGGGTTGGTGGGCGGTTGCCGACGCTGCTTTCCATGCCACCGATCCAGAACGGGTAGCCTGGGTTTTTCAGGGTGCCGTCGACGTTGCGGTTGGCATCGGTGCGGTCGACCATGGCCAGCGAGCCAATGGCTTTGCGTACCGGTGCCTGGTTGGCGTGGTCGTCGTCGCCCTCTTCTTCGTCATCGTGATCATCGTCATTGGCGGCGACCAGCTCTTCGGAGAGTTTCGGTACCACCACCACTTTGCCTGGCATCGGCGCCATTGCCTTGCCGGGCAGCGGCACAATCGCCGGGATCGGCGTACCGGCAACGATCTCGCCATCCGGCAGGGCCCGGGCGCCAACCGCCGGCTTGCCGCTGCGCAGGGCGAACGGGGTGCTGTGGAAGCCATTCTCGCCCTGCCCGCTCACCTCCAGGCGGGTGCCTTCCTCGAACACGTCGTGTACCCGCCACATGGCCCACATGCCTTGGGCAAAGTGCGGGTAGAAATGGCAGTGGTAGATGGCATCACCCGCCACCCGGTTGCGGTTACCCGAACCACCGTTGGCGATTTCGTAGGTGTAGCCGATACCCGGACCGATGCCTTGGGCATCGATATAGTCGGAGTTATCGTCGTTCGGGTTGAACAGCCACTGGTGGCCGTGCAAGTGGAAGATGTGCTGTTCATGGCCATTGTGGGTGTTGCGGAACTTGGTGAAATCGCCGATATAGCTGTGGTGCACGTTGGCGGGTTCGGCAGGGTAAAGCGCCATGTTGGCTTTCACGCCCACGGCATTTGCGGGGGGCGTTTCACCTGGGCGGATGTTCTCCAGGCCGACGTTGGCCGGCACGTCCACCAGGGTGCCAATGTCACCTACTGTGTGGGCGCTGAGGAAGAACTCCTCGTAAGCGCACGACAGGCAGTCATGCATTGGCCCTACGCCCAGGCGGTTGGCGACCACTTCGGCGCCCATGCCGCCAGAGCCGTAGTTGATCATGAACGAGTCGCGCGTCGGCTCCAGCACATGGCCCATCACCGGGTCGGCCCAGTAGCCGGGGAAGGCCTGGGTGGCAGCCACTTCATCGGCAAATTGCGAGGCGAAATCGCGGAACGCCTCCAGGCGGTTGGGCAGCGCCGGGTTGCGCTTGCCGATATTCTCCAGCGGGTAGGTGGCTTTGGGGAAGCTGCCGTCCGGGTTAGGGCCCATGACGATGGCATCGGTTTCACTGTTGAGGATCTCGTTGCCGTTGACCATGGCAATGATCGGTTTGCCGGCCTTGCCTTCGGCCAGCCACGGCTGCGTTTGCGGGTAGCGGGCTTCGTAGTCGATCACCGGCTGGCCGGTGGCGGTCCGGCCGGTGGTGGCCAGGCGCATCTCTTCTTCAGTCAGCGTGTTGCGGTAGGTGCGGCCACCTTTGGGCACTACCACCACTTGGCCAAACAAACCATTGGCGACGTTGCCGGCACCACCCTGCCCACCAAAGGTGGCCCCTTGGCTGGTGGCGGCGAAAGCGCCCTCGCGTTCCGCATAGAGCGTATAGCTGCGGGTATTGCCCGGCGAAACCAGGAAGTTGCCATTGCGACCGGTGTTGGCAGCGATGTCGCCAATGCTGTTCACGGCCTGCATGCCGTTGACCTGGAAGCCTACGTGGCGATCATTTACCTGCTCATCGGCGACGAAGTTTTCGCTGGCTTCGTTTTCGATTTCCGGCCCTTCCTCTTCACCCTCTGGCTCTTCAGCCTCGATGCCGTGCTTGTTCGGGTTAGCCCGGTAATCGAGCAAGTTGGTCAGGTTGACCGTGAGGCAGTCACCGGCGGCCACACGCAGCACGATGGGCCGTGGGCGCTTGTCCGGGCGCAGGGTGACCTTGCCCGGTACAGCGGCCCCGCCCATGCTGAGGGGGACGTTCTTGTCGTCCACCACATCCTCGCGCAGGGCGAACATCATGCCATTGGCGTTTTGCGCGCCAAGGCGATTGAACATCAGTGGCTGGTCCAGCGCCACCACGTTGGCGACCAGGGTACGCTGGCACTGTACGGCCGCCTCGCTGGTCGACTCCCAGCCGAACAAGGCCAGAACAAGTGATGACAGGATGGGGCCTTTGAGCGGTGTCGACATGCTGCACCTCCGGGACACAGGTTCTCTGCGGGGAGCTTCAGCAAGGTGTGTGCCAGGTGTGAATATGTATTGTTTTCAGTTGGTTGCGACGGCGTGTGTGGCAGATTGGGGGGCAATCCCCGGCGGGTTTCCCCGAATTGGGGGTGGGGTTGCAGGTGCTTGCCATGCCATTGTTTGCGCCTGTGAGGTCGAGCGCCGCAAGGTGTCCTCCGAAACATTTTCAGCGCCTATGAGATCGAGCGCCGCCCGCGCGGCGCTTCGCGGCTAAAGCCGCTCCTACGTTTGTTTCGGGCCAATTATTCCTATGGGATTCGCGCGCGAACGCCTTGGCGCATGGCTCGATATCGCGTCGTACAAACAAGGCGATCGCGCGCGCCTGGCACAGGAGGGACTGGCCCGAAACAAACGTAGGAGCGGCTTTAGCCGCGAAGCGCCGCGCGGGCGGCGCTCGATCTCACAGGCGCCGAAAATGTGGTGCCGGACACATGGCAGCCCTCACCCAATCCCCCGCCCTACCCCCCACAGCCAACAAAGCCATCGCCTGTAAGACATTTCTGAACCTGCAACCAAATGCTTCAGAATTAACCCGCTTAGGAATTATCCTACGCGCGCTGCCGAACTATCGCTGTTGTCGGGAAATCACCCCACAGATAACGTTTCCAAGTCGCTTCGGTGACCGGGCATGAGAACCCGACAGATAAGCTAGCAGCACCTTGATGGTGGCCGTACGTGGGCGGGCTTTCGCCTGGCCGGGTCTTTGCTAGCTTCTTCTCGGCTTTCTCACACCCGCGTACGGCTGCCACCCTCAATCCATGAGAAAGATTCTGGTGGTAGTTCCATTCTTCTAGAAGCTGGAATTACATAATGAAAAAGCTCGTACCCGATCCACCCGCAAAGCTTTCACCCCGCCCGTTCTACACCATCAACCAGGATATGCCCTCGGTTGACGCCCTGATCCACGCCCTCCAGTTAATGTCCGGGATCGAAGACACGCTGGACGAATACATCTGCGCCAACGCTGGTGAGCCCGGCATCAACATGTTGGTCAATGCGGTGCATCATGTGCAGATGACCAAGGCCTTGGCAGAGTTGCTGTTCCACCGGCAGACCGGGGATATCACCTGGCATTGATGTGGCGTCGAGCGGCCTCATCGCCGGCAAGCCAGCGCCCACAGGTACTGCACATGACTTGAAGTCGGCGCGGTCGATGTGGGAGCGGGCTTGCCCGCGAAGCAGGCGCCGCGGTGGATGGCACCGGCTAGGCCGGTGTTCGCGGCTAAAGCCGCACACAGGGATCTGGGCAGGGCTTCCAGGTTTGCGTTTGGTGTTAGCCAACCAGGCCCCGTACGCAGAAGTACAGAATCGACGGCCCCATCAGGCACCCCAACCCGGTATGAAAGGTCGCGGTCAACGCCCCATACGGCACCAGCCGCCGATCCGTCGCGGCCAACCCGGCCGTCACCCCCGACACCGTCCCTGCCAAACCACCGAACACCATCGCCGAACGCGGGTTGTCCAGCGCCAGCAGCCGCGCCGAGACCGGGGTAAACACCATCACCAGGATCGCCTTGATCAGCCCGGTGGCAATCGACAGGGCCATCACATCCGAGCTGGCACCCAGCGCCGCCCCGGTCACCGGCCCGACGATATAGGTCACCGCGCCCGCGCCGATGGTGGTCATGCTTACCGCATCGCGATAACCGAAGGCATAAGCCACCGCCGCACCAACAATGAACGGCAGCACCGTGCCCAGCAGCAGCGCCACCGCGCCGATCATGCCGGCCCGGCGCGCCTCGGTGGCCTGCACCTCGAAGGCCGTGGCGACGATGGCGAAGTCGCGCAGCATGGCCCCGCCCATCAGGCCGATACCGGAGAACAGCGCCATGTCGGCCAGGCCTTTCTGGCCACCGGTAAGGGTGCCGCCGACCCAGGCCAGCACCAGGCCGATGACGATGGCGATGGCCGAGCCGTGCACGCGGCCGAAGGTCAGGTACTTCGACAGCACCACCGACAGCCACATGATGCCGCCGACCACCGCAAAGGCGGTGATCAGGCCGTTGTGTTCCAGCGCATTGTCAATGAGTGGCCACATGTTCAACGACCTCCTGCAGGGGCAACCTGCGCACGGGTTTCAGGGGTGGGTTCGAGGGCTGGCAATGGTTCGCCGCGGTGGCTGCGGCTGATCAGGGCGATGGTCGCACCGCACACCAGCACCGCGCCTATCGCTGCCAGCAGCGCCACCGGCCCGCCGTGCAGGGCGGTGACCACGTTCTGCTGGGCGGCCATGGCCACCACCACCGGGATGTACATGGCGCCCCAGAAGCCCACGCCGAACTCACATTCCTTGCTCATGCCGCCGTTGCGGTGCATGTACAGGCGGGCGCAGATCAGCAGGATCATGGCAATGCCCACCCCACCCACATTGGATTTGACGCCCAGCAGCACGCCCAGGAAGTCGCCGACGATGACGCCGGCAAGCGTACAGACCGCCAGCAGTGCCACACCATAGATGATCATTGTTGTTGTCCTCGGGTAGTGTCGAAGTTGCTTGTTGTTGTTCTTGTAAACACACACTTGTGCCATCGCTACGGACCTGTAGGAGCGGCCTTGTGTCGCGATAGGGCTGCGCAGCGGCCCCAGGATTTCAGCTTCGCGGCTTAGATAGCCGGGGCCGCTTTGCGGCCCTTTCGCGACGCAAGGCCGCTCCTACAATGACCGCGTAATCCTGCTAGTCGGGAGCAATTGGCATCATCGGTTCTGGGCCACCTCCTGGCGCAGCAGCGCATCCAGGCTGTCCCAACGGGTACCTTCCACCGCCACCACCCTGCCCTGTTCGAACACCGGCCGGGCCAGGCCGCTGAGCACGCTGCCCGGCGGCATTTCCAGGTGCAGGCGCACGCCGCGCTCATAGGCGTTGCGCAACGTAGCACGCCAGTCGACCACCCGCGCCATGTTGCCGGCCAGGTCGTCGCGCAAGCGCTGTGGGTCGAAGATCGGCCGCGCGCTGCTGCCACTGAGGTAAGTGATGCGTGGCCGCTGCAATTCGACTGCCGCGAAGGCCCTGGCCAGTTCCGCCGCCGGGCCAGCCAGCAGCGGACAATGCGACGGCACGCTAACCGCCAGCCGCCGGGCCACACCTTGGCCCAGGCTACGTGCCTTGGCCGCAACCGCAGCCATCGCCGTATCGCTGCCGGCAATGACAATCTGGTTTTCGCTGTTGAGGTTGGCGACATACACCTCACCACTCACCTCGTTCAGCAATCGCTCGACACTGGCCAGGTCCAGGCCGCTGAGTGCAGTCATGCCGTACCCTTGCGGATAGGCGCGCTGCATCAACTCGCCACGCAAGGCAACCAGGCGCACGGCATCAGCAAAGCCCAAGGCACCCGCCACGACCGCAGCCGGATAGGCACCAATCGACAACCCCGCCACATAATCCGGCGCCGGGCTGCGCTGCATCAGCCAGCGCGCCCAGGCCACGCCGCTCAGCAGCAGGCACAGCTGCACGGCGCGGGTAGATTGCAGGGCTTGCTGGCTGTCCAGCGCAAGCGCTGATTGGCCGAGGGTGTCGCTGGCCTCTTCCAGCAATTGGCCGGCACCTTCAGGCAGACGCTGCAGCATGCCCACCTGCTGGGCGCCCTGGCCAGGGAAGGCGAACAGGCTGCTCATGCGGCACGCTCCAGCGTTGTCCATGGGTCGCTGACCAAAAGCGCGCCATGGGGGGACTTGAGCAGCACGCGGCGGGCGAAGCTGGCCCATTCACGCAGGGCGACAGCACCCGCCGGGGTTTCCAGCTGCACGTCAATACGGCACGGCGCGCAATCGAGAATATCCAGCAGCTCCCGCGCCTGCGCGCGGGCCAGCGGTTGTGGCGTGCGCAGCAACAGGTCCAGGTCGCTGTCGGCATGCACAACTTCTATGCCTGTGGCGATCTGGTAGCCCGCCCCGCCTGTTGGCCCCCAAGCCAGGCCGCTGGCATTCAACACCGGGGCAACCGAGGCCAAAGCCCGCAACGCAGGCCACGGACTTTGCGTTTGCCAGCGCAGCGCTTCGGGGCCTTGCTGACGCTGGATATCGGCCAGCCGCATCAGCGCACCCAGGCGCTGCGCCCGGCCCTGACCACGCAGCCCGACCGCTACCCAGCCTTGCTCACAGGTGGCACGGCGCACCACCACCGGCCGGCCGCTTGCCAGCACCTCCCGCGCCCACTGCGGCGCGTCAGCGGGCAAGCCCGAGGCAGGCATCCCCCAGAGCAGGTCGTGCGGCCTTGGCGCGCTCATCTCAAGCGCCCTGCCACTGTCGGCGCAGCTGCTCGCGTACCTGGCGCGAGGCGCTGCGGTTTTTCCCCGCCAGCCGCGACGACAGGTCGGTCGAGCTGCCAATGTCGCGTACCGCGTCGGCCAGGCAAGCACGTACCTGAGCAATGTCGGCGCTGCTCGGCGCTTCGGCATTGTCCACCGTCAGGCGGCGCCACAGCAGGCCCAACGAGGCGTAGCTGTCCAGGTCGTAGGCCATGGGCGGTACCTCGGCGGCCAAGGCCTCCAGCTGCTCGACGCTGCGCAGGGTAATCCGCGCCGCCGCAGCTTTGCCCATGGCGTGCACCATCACCCCGGCATCGTCCAGGGCGATCAGGCGCTGGGCCTGGTAGCCGTGGGCCAGAAAGGCGCCAGACATGGCCTTGCCGACCAGCAGGCCGATCACCGCGTGCCCGGCCAGTCGCGCCTGGGCATAGGCCTGCACGGCAGCGGCCAGCGCCTGGTGAATACCCAGCGCTTCCTCGCGGCGGCCATAGGCTTGGCTGGGCACGTCGATCACCGCCACGATGGCGCGCTTCTGGCCGTTGCGGTCAGCCTCCACCGCCTCGCTCACGGCCTTGGCCAGGCCCCAACCTTCCAGCAGGCCGACCTCGCCCGAGCGGGCGCGGGGGAACGGGTTGTCGGCATCCGGCACCACGGCAATGAAGCGCGCCAGGCGATTGTCCAGTTCGCCGTCGATAACCCGCAGCGATGCGGGGTAGCCCGGCAAGGCTTGCCCGCCGGCCAGGCCCGGCAGCCAGTTCAAGGCACGGTTCATTTGGCTTCTCCTTGGTAAAGGTCACGCACGGCGGCGGCGTCCAGTTGCGGGCATTCATCGCCCAGCCGGGCCAGGCGCTCGAGGTACCAGGTGTGCTGGCTGGCGCGGTCTTTGGAAGGTGCGTCGAGCAACTGCAGCAAGCGCTCGCGCAAAGCCTCGATATCGTCAGCAACGTAGCCATCGACCAGCCCGCTGGCATGGCGCTGCTCGCCGCCGCTCAGGCTCCAGATGAAGGGGCGGTCCTTGGCATCGTATTCGCCGATGCCCGCCTCCTGCTCGATCACCTGCGGGCCGTTGAGACCCAACCGGGCTTCGCGGGTGACCAGCAAGTGGCTGCACAGGCCGGCGGCGATCGACATGCCGCCGAAGCAGCCGACCGAGCCTGCGATCAGGCCGATTACCGGCTGCCAGGCACGCAGTTCGACAATAGCCGCCTGGATTTCGGCAATCGCCGCCAGGCCCAGGTTGGCCTCCTGCAGGCGCACACCGCCGGTCTCCAGCAGTAACACCGCGCAAGTGGGGATGCCGTTGCGGTTGTCTTCGATGGCCAGCTCCAGGGCGCCGGCAATCTTGGCGCCACCTACCTCGCCCATGCTGCCGCCCTGGAAACCACCTTCGATAGCGGCGACCACGGCGTTGCGCCCGTTCAGCAGGCCCTTGGCGATGACCACGCCATCGTCGGCCTGCGGCACGATGCCCTGGCGCGGCAGCCAGGGCGACATCAGGCGGTCGAACGGGCCCAGCAATTCGCGGAAGCTGCCGGGGTCGAGCACGGCGCGGGCGCGCTGGCGGGCGCCCAGTTCGACGAAGCTGCGGCTGCTCAGCAAGCGTGCGGTGTCAGTCATGGGCGATCTCCTCGAAGCCTTGCTCCAGGCGCAGGCGCACCACACCTGGGGTGGCGCCAAAGTCATGGATGTCGATGTTCACGGCCGGCCAGGCGCGGCCTTCGAACAGACGCTGGAACAGTTGGGCCCAGCGGGCGCCACTGCCGTTGACCGAAGTCACCACCTGAATCTGCAGGCTGCCGGCAGTACCGGGCTCGATCAGCACTTCAAGGTCGCCGGAGCTGACACAGCCCACCAGCGTGCGGCCACGCCCCGGTTCGGCGGCGGGGAAGTTAAAGGTCAGGGTTTCCATGTCACAGGCTCCCGGCTTTGTCGAGGAACAGGCAGGCGGCCAGCAAATCGGCGGCGCCGCCCGGTGAGGCATTCAGGTGCAGCAGATTTTGGTCGAGGTCGCGCAGGTGGCGGCGCCCGGCCAAGGTGGCGCTGCCGCCTTCGGCCAGTACGGCGCGGGCGCCTTGCTGGACGGCGGCCAGCCCGGCTGGGCCGCTGCGCCAGAGCACGCAGGTGTCGCTGAGCACGGCCATGATCGCCAGCAACGCGTCGAGCCGGGCGTGCTGCTCGCTGGCACCGGCCGCGCGGCTGCGCTGCAGTTGGGGCAGGCCGTGGCCGATGACCGCAGGGAAGCCTTGTTGTGCCTGTTCGCGGGCGCCGCCGGTGCCGTAGCGCTGACGCACCTGCTGGCCGTGGCTGTCCTGATGCGGCATGGCCGGGTCATCGAACAGGGCAATGCGCCCAGCGCGGGCGGCCAGAGTGGTAGTGTCGGCCTGGGGGGCAAGGGCCTTGGACGCTACCAGCAGGCCCAGGGCCCAGATTGCGCCGCGGTGGGTGTTTACCCCGTGGGTGGCGGCCAGCATTGCGGCCTCGCCTTCGCGGCCGAGCTGGCCCAGTGCGGCGCGCAGGGGTTGGCTGATGGTGCCGATGGTTTGGGCGGCTGCGGCCATGTTGCGCAGGCATGGCCACAGGGCCAGCGCCGAAGCGTGCATCAGGGCCAGGCTCATGTCGGAGTGGGCGCCGCTACTGCGGCGGTCGACCAGGCCGGGTTTGGGGGACAGGTCGGCTTCGTCGATCAGGGCTTCTACGGCGAGGTCGGCCAGGTGGTCGGCCAGGGGGATTTCTGTTGCCTGGGCTGGCCTCTTCGCGGGTGAACCCGCTCCTACAACGACCGCGGCAGTTTCAGGTTCAGTGCTAAACCTGTGGGAGCGGGCGTGCCCGCGAAGTTGCGCATGCGGTTGCAAGTCGAGTGCTTTCATCACCAGCTCCTGAAGCGTGCAGGCGGGTTGTACAGGCCGCCGGACCATTCGACCAGGTCGGCAATGCTGCGCGCAGCCAGCAGCTCGCGGCTGGCGTCGGTGCGGCGGATGCCAAGGTCTTCGGGCAAGGCGACCAGGCCTTGCTGGCGCAGGCGCAAGGTGTCCTTGGGGTCGTGGCGCAGGCCGATGGCGGTAACCCCGGCCACGGCGGCGATCATCTGCTGGCGCTCTTCCAGGCTGCGGGCCTTGTACAGGTAGGCTATGCCTTCTTCGGTCAGCAGGTGGGTGACGTCGTCGCCGTAGATCATCACCGGCGCCAACGGCATGCCGGCCTTTTTCGCCACTTCCACGGCATCGAGGGTTTCCACGAAGGTGGGCTTGCCGCCTTCCTGGTAGGTCTCGACCATCTGCACCACCAGCTTGCGGCCGCGTTCGAGCATGGTTTCCGGTACGGTCATGTCGAGCCAGGCCGGGGTCGCGTGGCGGCGGCCGCGCGGGTCGTGACCCATGTTCGGCGCACCACCGAAACCGGCCAGGCGGCCGCGGGTCACGGTCGAGGAATGGCCATCGCCATCCACCTGCAAGGTGGCGCCAATGAACAGGTCCACGGCGTACTGCCCAGCCAGCTGGCACATCATGCGGTTGGAGCGCAGCGAGCCGTCGCGGCCGGTGAAGAACACGTCCGGGCGCTGGGCGATGTAATCCTCCATGCCCAGTTCGGTGCCGAAGCAGTGCACGCTTTGCACCCAGCCGGTCTCGATGGCCGGGATCAGCGTCGGGTGTGGGTTGAGCGTCCAGTTGCGGCAGATCTTGCCTTTCAGGCCCAAGGACTCGCCGTAAGTGGGCAGGATCAGCTCAATGGCCGCAGTGTTGAAGCCAATGCCGTGGTTCAGCGACTGCACCTGGTGTTTTTCGTAGATGCCGCGGATGGCCATCATCGCCATCAGCACATGCACCGGTTTGATATGACGCGGGTCGCGGGTGAACAGCGGTTCTATATAGAAGGGTTGGTCGGCGACCACCACGAAATCCACCCACGACGCCGGGATATCGACCCGTGGCAGGTCATCGACGTGGTCCACCAACTGGTTGACCTGGGCAATGACGATGCCGTCGCTGAACGCGGCCGGCTCCACCAAGGCAGGGGTGTCCTCGGTGCTGGGGCCAGTGAACAGGTTGCCATCGCGGTCGGCCATGAAGCCGGCCACCAGGGTGACGTTGGGAATCAGGTCGACCAGCAGCCGCGAATACAGCTCAATATAGGTATGGATGGCGCCGACTTCGAGCAGGCCGTCTTCCAGCAATTGGCCGATGCGCAGGCTTTGCGGGCCGGCGAAGGAGAAGTCGAGCTTGCGGGCGATGCCGCGCTCGAACAGGTCCAGGTGCTCGGCGCGGCTGACGCTGGGCATGATCATGTGCAGGTCGTGCAAGCGCCCGGGGTCGACCTTGGCCAGCGAACGCGAGAGGAAGTCGGCCTGTTTCTGGTTGTTGCCTTCAAGCACTACCCGGTCGCCGGGGGCCAGCAACAGCTCCAGGGCTTCGACGATATGCTCGGTAGGCAGCACCACGCCGTCGGCGAGGTGGCGGGCCCGGTCAAGGCGGCGCTGCTTTTCAGCACGCCGCCGCGACCATTGCGGCGGTGGATTCTGCGT
Organism: Pseudomonas sp. NPDC089392; assembly: GCF_044749595.1. Lineage (NCBI taxonomy): Bacteria > Pseudomonadati > Pseudomonadota > Gammaproteobacteria > Pseudomonadales > Pseudomonadaceae > Pseudomonas > Pseudomonas sp. NPDC089392. The sequence continues at coordinate 20,447 of NZ_JBIVIF010000021.1, read as the reverse complement.
TGTTGTCATGGGTGACTCCACGGATTCGCTGTCGTGGGAGTTACCTTAGGGCGGGGGTGGTTGGGGTATCAATCAAGCTCGGTCGCTAATCATTACGATCAAGTTAACGAATGACCAACAGGCGCGCTCAGTTGTTGGAGCGGCCTTGCCGGGGCGCCGGACCGGTCGGAAAGGGCCGCAGAGCGGCCCCGGCAATTTCGCAGTGAGGTTAAGATAGTACCGGCCTTTTAACCTACTAAAACGCCTGCTGTTGGTTCAGGCTTCTTGGGTTGCCAAACCAAGACTAACGAAGCGATCTTCGTCGATGAAGGGTAGAGGCAGGATCACGTAGTCAAAACGGTCGGTACTTTCACCGTCGTCATAGAATGCAACAACAATTGCATATTTATCACCGGCCCCAGACGCTGGTGTGAACACGCCCTTGTCCAGATTACCCTGGCCTTTGAGTAAAGACCACTCTGTCGAGTCCTGAGGTACTTCTTCCACCTTGCCATCACGCAATTTTCGATTAAAGGTGAAGAGGATACCACCATTCGCCCCTAGCTTAGTTTCCAGCCAGTAATTACCGCTTTTGCCACCAACGATCAGCATATCGATTGTAGCTTTGCTACCGCCTACCGGGTCTGCAATGTCAATCGGGGCCAACCGGATAGAATGGTAATAAAGGGGTTCATCATCTTTTACTTTAGGCAGGCTTGTGGGTGCGAAGTATTTGTAACCAGGCCCGTTGACTGGATCAACGTCCGTATCGATCGTTCCTAACCCTTCAGGCGGCTGCGACCATTTCAACTCCGTAGTGCGTGGCATTCTTGCAATCATCGAATGGCTTGACCCCAGGCCAAGAGCCGCGACAAAGGGATACACTGAAATCTCCGACTCAACCAGGCTGACCAATGCCTTGCTGGTTTTACCCTCATAGGTAGCTTTAACGATCAACTGACGATGCCCCTTCTCACGCAAATCATCATCCATTGCGGGGGCTGTATATTTGCCATTGACGATTGTGCCAAGCGCTCCCGTTTCACCCGGCAGGTTTTCGAGCTCCCACGTTACACCTGTTACAGTTGAGGCTTTAAACTCGCCAGCCCCACCAGCTTTTACCACAAGCTCCGATGGACTGATTACGAACTCAGTGCGCTCTGGTGCGAGGTCGCCCAAAACCGTCAAATCCAAAGGCCAGTGTACATCGCGTGGCAAAACAATGTTTGAGCCTTGGAACAGCAAGTTATTCAGCCGAAAAGCGTCTAACTGAGGCGCGATCTTAGCGAGCTGAGCGGTCGCCAGTGTAATATCACGCGCAACCAGCTTATCGAAATTCTCGTAGTACAGGCGAATAAAATCGTAGGGATCTGGAAGCCCGCCAATGCGCTCCGAAGTTACAGGAACTCGCTCCAACTTCAATACAGCACGACCCTCCTGCTGCGCCACTACAAATTTGAACTCGGCGTCGATTGTACATTTAACAGATATTGTCCCACTTCCTTGATCACCGCTCGGGGGATTCGTGTTATACGTTACATACCAAGCGGTCGGCACCTCCACGGATTCTGAACGCCAACTGAGTTTCAAGCGATCGCCGTCCACAAATAACCTCAACGGGCTGTTTCCCTCATACATCTTGATTGCGATCTTCTCGTAACCAATTTTTCCAAGCCCATTTTCAACTACAAAACCTGAAGTGTACGCCGGGACTTCATACACCCCACCTTTCGCAACAAGCGCCAACCGCCCCCCTACAACGCTCAATTCAAACTTTGCATCTTCGAAGAGCTTTACCCGCTCAAGCCAAGGCAACACGACTTGCGTCATTAGAAAGTTGCTGCCAAGCACCAGATTACTGGAATAGGAATCCGGCAGCATGTACAACATGTCCGATTCCAGCTCAGGGTATTTACCTGTGTCCCGACCCTCCATGGCTGCAAACACCACGACGGCGCCGTCACCGTACTCTTCGGCATCGAGTATTTTACCCTTCGGTGCAGCTTGAGTACGGATACCGAACCTGCCAGGGCTAAACAGCTCATCCTCACCGGGAGACAACTTGCTGAGTTCGAAATTTGTTATTTCAGCACCCCAGTTACTCTTAACGATATTTTGCAGATGCTCACCCAGCTTGCTTCGCTCAAAATCGGTTGCAACGCCGCTAAAGCGCGGGATGCTTCCTTGGGATATATCAAGCATGACCTTACCGCCCTGCTCTAAAGAGCCGGGCACGGCCTGCAAGGTGATATCCATATACAGCGCAGCCCCTGCCGCAGCATTCTGATTAGCTAATCGCTCCACTTTTCTGACCGGTTTTCCGTCGGGGTAAGACTCCGAGAGCTGAACATGCTTACCGCCCACTATATTCAGCGTCAACATAGCTTTGGAATCAGCAAGGCTCGAGTTTTCAAATGAAATTCTCGGCTTGGCCATTACAAGCCCCATCAAGGCATGATAAATACCCTCGCCGATTTCGATTTCACTGGCTGGGAACACAGGAAAATAAGTCCCCTCTGCGAAGCGGTCAATATACTGCTGAATCAAAAGAATATTGGTCTTCTGCCTGTCATAACTCAGAATTGCGTCCCATCCGAGGGTCTGGGCTCTCTCCCTCATCTCTTTCAAAAAATCATCCAGCGACCTGCTTTCAGCAACAGACGGACATTCCATAATAAACCCTCCACAGGATAATGACTTAGCATGAGCTTCGCCGTCACAAGGTGCGCAGCGGAGATCAACTGACCACCAACTTATAGCTATTGGACTGAGCAAAAGAAAATCGAACTAGGGATCCGATTGTCCTGCTAATCATTAGGATCTGCTACTGGTAAAAATGCTAGGTACGCATATGTATGGCCGCGTAGCAAGGACATCACGTTTACTGTTGTTGCGATAATGTCGTGCTATCAGCCAAGTAAACCTCGAACACAAAAAAACAACACTGACGGCCCCAGCAGGCAGCCCAAGCAGTAATGATCAGGGCGATGCCCACCCCGCCCACATTGGATTTGACGCCCAGCAGCACGCCCAGGAAGCCGCGGCGATGACGCCGGCAGGCGTGCAGACCGCCAGATGATCACCGCGTCGTGCCGGAACATGGATGAAGTGTCGATAGCGCCACCCCACGCAAAAATGCAGAATACCCCTTGCAGAATTGTCGATTGTGCAAGGCAAATTCGCATGCCAGGATCCTGCGATCCTCCAGCGAACTCCAGACTTCACTTGGAAAATCAATAACAAAGCAGGGAGAACGCAATGACTGCGCACGCTCACACCTCGGCAACCGACCACGTATTGGCCGAAGTTCGCAACCAGATCGGCCACCTGATCCTGAACCGCCCTGCCGGCCTCAATGCCCTGACCCTGGACATGGTCCGCAGCCTGCGCCAGCACCTGGACCTGTGGGCCGAAGACCCACACGTGCGCGCGGTGGTGTTGCGCGGCGAAGGCCCCAAGGGCTTCTGTGCCGGTGGCGATATCCGCTCGCTGTACGACAGCTTCAAGGCCGGCGACACGCTGCACGAAACCTTCTTTGTCGAGGAATACGCCCTCGACCTGGTCATCCACCGCTACCGCAAGCCGGTGCTGGTGCTGATGGACGGATTCACCCTCGGTGGCGGCATGGGCCTGGCCCAGGGCTGCGACCTGCGCGTGGTGACCGAACGCAGCCGGCTGGGCATGCCCGAAGTCGGCATCGGCTACTTCCCGGACGTGGGCGGCAGCTACTTCCTGTCGCGCCTTCCGGGCGAGCTGGGCATCTACCTGGGCGTCAGCGGCGTGCAGATCCAGGCGGCTGATGCCTTGTACTGTGGCCTGGCCGACTGGTACCTGGCCAGCGAGCAGATCACAGCCCTCGATCAGGGCCTCGACCAACTGGCGTTCAGCGACAATCCGCTGAAAGACCTGCAGAACCTGCTGGCCAAGCTCGGCACCCAGGTGCTGGGCGACGCGCCACTGGAAAAACTGCGCCCGGTCATCGACCACTTCTTCGCCCTGCCCGACCTGCCGGCCATGGTCGAGCAACTGCGCGCAGTCAGCATTGGCGACAGCCACGCCTGGGCCATTGCCACCGCCGACCAGCTGGAAAGCCGCTCGCCGCTGGCCATGGCGGTTACCCTGGAGATGCTGCGCCGGGGTCGACAGCTAGGCCTTGACGAGTGCTTTGCAATGGAGCTGCACCTGGACCGCCAGTGGTTCCAGCACGGCGACATCATCGAAGGCGTGCGCGCCCTGATCATCGACAAGGACAAGCAGCCCCACTGGAACCCGCCGACCCTGGCCGCGCTGCAACGCCAGCGGGTCGACCAATTCTTCGAAGGCCTGTGAGCCCGGGAGTACACAGATGCAAGACCTGGAACTGAGCGAAGAACAGATCATGATCCGCGACATGGCCCGGGACTTTGCCCGTGGCGAGATCGCTCCGCATGCCCAGGCCTGGGAAAAGGCCGGCTGGATCGATGACGGCGTGGTGCGCAAGATGGGCGAGCTGGGCCTGCTGGGCATGGTGGTGCCGGAAGACTTTGGCGGCAGCTACACCGACTACGTCGCCTACGCCTTGGCAGTGGAAGAAATCGCCGCCGGTTGCGGCGCCACCGGGGCGATGATGAGCATCCACAACTCGGTGGGCTGCGGCCCGCTGCTGGCCTACGGCACTGCCGAGCAACAGCAGCAGTGGCTGCCGCGCCTGGCCACAGGCGAGGTGATTGGCTGCTTCTGCCTGACCGAGCCGCAGGCCGGCTCCGAAGCACACAACCTTCGCACCCGCGCCGAGTTGGTGGATGGCCAGTGGGTGATCAACGGCGCCAAGCAGTTCGTCAGCAATGCCCGCCGTGCCGGCTTGGCCATCGTCTTTGCAGTAACCGACCCGGAGCTGGGCAAAAAGGGCCTGTCGGCGTTCCTGGTGCCTACCGACAACCCGGGCTTCAAGGTTGACCGCAGCGAGCACAAGATGGGCATCCGTGCCTCCGACACCTGCGCGGTCACCTTCGACAACTGCCGTATCCCTGCTGCCAATATGCTGGGTGAGCGTGGCAAGGGCCTGGCAATCGCCCTGTCCAACCTTGAAGGCGGCCGTATCGGCATTGCGGCCCAGGCCTTGGGCATCGCCCGTGCCGCGTTCGAGGCGGCGCTGGTTTATTCGCGCGATCGCGTGCAGTTTGGCAAACCGATCAATGAGCACCAGAGCATCGCCAACCTGCTGGCCGACATGCAAGTGCAGGTGAATGCCGCGCGCCTACTGATTTTGCATGCGGCGCGCCTGCGCAGCGCCGGCAAGCCATGCCTGTCGGAGGCTTCACAGGCCAAGCTGTTTGCCTCGGAAATGGCCGAGCGGGTGTGTTCGATGGCGATCCAGGTGCATGGCGGCTATGGCTACCTGGAGGATTATCCGGTGGAGCGCTATTACCGCGATGCGCGTATTACCCAGATCTATGAAGGGTCGAGCGAGATCCAGCGCATGCTGATTGCGCGGGAGTTGAAGCACTATCCCCTCTAAATGCTGACGCCATCCCTGTAGGAGCAGCCTTGTGCTGCGAAAGGGCCCGCATGCCAGAAGTTGAATTGTGGCAGTGAGTGCCTCTTCGCAGCACAAGGCTGCTCCTACAGGGAATTGGGACAGCCTGGGAAATGCAACACAACAGTTGTCCTGCCTCAGCGCCAATACCGCGCATCATCCACCACCCTGGCATGCCCCTCGAACAGCGCTGGCAGCTGCTCCTTGAGGTAGTCGATCCAGGTGCGCACCTTGGCATCCAGGTAATGCCGTGACGGGTACATCGCATACAGCGCACTTTCCCTCAGCCGATACGGCGCCAGCAGGCGGCACAAGCGCCCCTGCTCGATCGCCTGGCTGGCGGTATAGAACGGTAGCAAGCCAATGCCCATGCCCAATTCGCTGGCCACCAGCATGGCGTCGGCGACGTTGGTGGAGAAACTGTCGTTCGGTGCGATCACACACTGGTCAACCCCTTGCGGGAACACCCAGTCGCCTTCATACATCGGGTAAGCCATGCGCAGGCAGCGGTGGTTGTGCAAGTCTTCGGGTCGCTCCGGTACACCATGGGCTTCCAGGTACCCGGGCGCCGCGCAGGGAATACTGAAAATGTTGCCCAGCGGAACGGCGATCAGCTGCGAATCCGGCAACGCGCCGTCAACGGTAATCACCACGTCATGCCCTTCGGCCAACGGGTCAGGGTTGCGCTGGGACAGGGTCAGCTCGATCACCACCTCCGGGCACAGGGCGTTATAGCCAGCCACCAGCGGCATCAGCAACAGACCCAGGCCGTGCGGGCAATGCAAACGCAGGCGGCCACGCGGCGTGAGGTGCGCGCCACGGGCTTCGCCTACCGCCTCTTCGGTCAGCAGCATGATCTGCCGCGCCCGCTCAAGAAACCGCTCGCCCGCCTCGCTCATGCGCAAGCGCCGGGTAGTGCGGTGCAGCAGGCGGGTCTGTAGCTGGTTCTCCAGCTCGGCAACAATGCGCGAAACCTGCGCCGCAGAAATGTCCAAGGCATTGGCGGCCGCAGCGAAGCTGCCACATTCCACCACACGGGCGAAGGTTCGCATGGCATGCAGCATGTCCATGAAGGTGTGCTCCTTGTTCGGTCTTATTGTTGCGTTAGAGGCAGGAATCTATCACGAGTTAGCCCATTTATTGTGGATGACCAATGAATGGATCATTAGCCATACATTTAAAAAAGGAGCCTGCCATGAAACGTTCGATCGCTGTCCTTGCCGTTGCTGCCACCCTCGTCTCGTTCGGTGCCTTGGCCGACGCCGGTAAAAACCAGCCGGTCAGCAGCAGCAACTACGAATACGGCATGCCGCTGGACGTGGCCAAAGTCATCTCCATCACCCCGGCCAGCAACGCCGTCGACTGCCAAGTTGGCACCGCACATATGGTGTATGTCGACCACCAGGGCCAGAAGCGCGAAGTCGACTACCGCGAAATGGGCAATTGCTCGCAGCAGTGAGTCACGCCAGCACCTGGGTGATCCAGCCAACCTGTTGGTTGAAGTCGTCGATTTTCGCTTGAGGCACCGCATCGCGGGCCCGCTGGAAGTTGGCCAGGGTCTGCTGCTTCTGCCGTAGCATGCGCCGCCACTTGACCATGAACGCCTCGCTTTTCTCCTGCATCAGCACCGGGCCGAAGTACAGCTGTTCAGCGCTATAGGCCACCCCGCCCGGCTCGGCGACGATGATCTCGTAGTCGAAGCGGTTTTCCCGCAGCAGTTCTTCGCTGACGATCTGGTAACCGTTGCCCGCCAGCCACTGGCGCAAATCGCGCTCGGCGCCATTGGGCTGCAGCACCAGGCGCGTGACGCCGCCCAAGCGCTGCTTGCCGGCTTCAAGGATCTCGCACATGGTTTCGCCGCCCATGCCGCACATGCTCACCACCGAGATACGGTCTTGAGGCTCGAGCGCGGCCAGGCCATCGGCCAGGCGCACGGTGACGCGATCCTCCAGCCCGTTCCGGCGCACAGTGCGCTGCGCCGAAGCGAACGGCGTTTGCGCCACCTCGCCGGCCACCCCAGCCTCGATCACGCCACGCAGCATCAAGGCCACCGGCAGAAAGCCATGATCCGAGCCAATGTCGGCCAGGCGCGCGCCCTGCGGCACATGGGCTGCCACACGCTCCAGGCGCCTGGACAAAGTCTGTTCGTTCAACGTAAACCCCTGGTTTTGCAATCGGGCGCGATTTTGACGGCGAACGCCGCGCATTTCAAACATTGGGCACCCTCGACCCGACCGGTGTGCTCGCGTAGGCTTGCCGCTTTCCTTCCGTTGCAAGGCAAAACACACCATGGCAAATGCAGACATCACCTACACCCCGGACCCGGACGCCGAGTCGATTTCGTCCGACGTCGCCGAGTACAACGGCGTGCTGGTCAGCACGCAGATCCCGACCCGCGCCGATGGCAGCCTGGAGCTGGGCGGCATCGTCGAGCAGAGCGAATGCACCCTGCAGGCATTGAAAGTGGCGCTGGAGAAAGCCGGCAGCGGTATGGACCGTGTGCTGCACCTGACCATCTACCTGACCGACATGGCCGACCGTGCGGCGTTCAACGAGGTGTACCAGCGCTTCTTCAGCAAGCCTTGGCCGGTGCGCGCTGCGGTGGGCGTGGCTTCGCTGGCAATCGAAGGCATGCGCGTGGAAGTGACTGCGATGGCTGCCAAGCGCTGACTTGAAGATCGAGCGCGATACCTGTGGGAGCGGGTTTACCCGCGAAAAAGGCGACGCAGTGCATGGCACCGGCTACGCCGGTGTTCGCGGCTGAAGCCGCTCCTACAGGGTTCCGGGTGGGCTGCGAAATCTGCGATTGACCACCATGCCGGCACCGCAAGCCTGCCCACCCGGCACTCCAATGATGCCGCCAGCCCGTTTCGCCGCTACAATGCCCGCCTAAACCGTGACAGCCCGAAAATATAACGACATGTCCCTTCCAAAGAATCACCTGGAACTGCTCAGCCCTGCCCGTGACGTGGCCATCGCCCGTGAGGCGATCCTGCACGGCGCTGATGCCATCTACATCGGCGGCCCGAGCTTTGGCGCGCGCCATAACGCCTGTAACGAAGTCAGCGATATCGCCGAACTGGTCGAGTTCGCCCATCGCTACCATGCACGCGTGTTTACCACCATCAACACCATCCTCCACGACAACGAGCTGGAGCCAGCACGCAAGCTGATCCACCAGCTGTACGACGCTGGTGTCGATGCGCTGATCGTGCAGGACCTGGGGGTGATGGAGCTGGACATCCCGCCAATCGAGCTGCATGCCAGTACCCAGACCGACATCCGTACCCTGGAGCGGGCCAAGTTCCTCGACCAGGCCGGCTTCTCGCAGCTGGTCCTGGCGCGTGAGCTGAACCTGCAGCAAATTCGCACCATCGCCGCCGAAACCGATGCTGCCATCGAGTTCTTCATCCACGGCGCGCTGTGCGTGGCCTTCTCTGGCCAGTGCAACATCTCCCATGCGCAGACTGGCCGCAGCGCCAACCGTGGCGACTGCTCGCAAGCCTGCCGCCTGCCCTACACCCTGAAGGATGACCAGGGCCGCGTGGTGGCGTTCGAAAAGCACCTGCTGTCGATGAAGGACAACAACCAGACCGCCAACCTGGCCGACCTGGTGGATGCCGGCGTGCGTTCGTTCAAGATCGAGGGCCGTTACAAGGACATGGGCTATGTGAAGAACATCACCGCCCACTACCGCAAAGAGCTCGACGCCATCCTCGAAGGCCGCCCGCAGTATGCCCGCGCCTCCAGCGGCCGTACCGAGCACTTCTTCCTGCCCGACCCGGATAAAACCTTCCACCGTGGCAGCACCGACTATTTCGTCACCGACCGCAAGGTGGATATCGGCGCCTTCGACTCGCCAACCTTCACCGGCCTGCCGGTGGGCGTGGTGGAAAAGGTCGGCAAACGTGACATGCAAGTGGTCACCGATGTGCCGCTGACCAACGGCGACGGCCTGAATGTGCTGGTAAAGCGTGAGGTGGTGGGCTTCCGCGCCAACATCGCCGAGCCGCGTGGCGAGTTCGATGAAGACGGTCACAAGCGCTACCGCTACCGTGTAGAACCTAACGAAATGCCCGAAGGCCTGCACAAGCTGCGGCCCAACCACCCGCTGTCGCGCAACCTCGACCACAACTGGCAGCAGGCCCTGCAACGCACCTCGTCCGAGCGCCGGGTTGCCGTTGAGTGGCACGCGGTACTGCGCGAGCAGCGCCTGATGCTGACCCTGAGCAGTGAAGAAGGCGTGAGCGTGCAGGTGGCCCTGGAAGGCCCGTTCGGCGCAGCCAACAAGCCGCAACAGGCGCTGGAGCAATTGCACGACCTGCTCGGCCAGCTGGGCACCACGATGTACCACGCCGACAGCATCGAGCTGGATGCCCCGCAGGCGTACTTCATCCCCAACTCGCAGCTCAAGGCCCTGCGCCGCGAAGCCATCGAGGCGCTGACTGCCGCACGTGTGCAGGCGCACCCGCGTGGTGGGCGCAAGGCCGAGACCACGCCGCCGCCGGTGTACCCCGAGTCGCACCTGTCCTTCCTGGCCAACGTGTACAACCAGAAGGCCCGCGACTTCTACCACCGCCACGGCGTGCAGCTGATCGACGCGGCTTACGAGGCCCATGAAGAGCACGGTGAAGTGCCGGTGATGATCACCAAGCACTGCCTGCGCTTCTCCTTCAACTTGTGCCCCAAGCAGGCCAAGGGCGTGACTGGCGTGCGTACCAAGGTGGCACCGATGCAGCTGATTCAGGGTGACGAAGTGCTGACCCTGAAGTTTGACTGCAAGCCGTGCGAAATGCATGTGATCGGCAAGATGAAGAACCACATCATCGACCTGCCGACCCCAGGCAGCGCGGTGGCCCAGGTGGTCGGGCATATCAGCCCGGAAGACTTGCTGAAGACCATTGCGCGCGGGCCGCATTGATCTTCTTTAGCCTGTAAGGGCCCTTTCGCGGCTAAAGCCGCTCTTACAGGGACCGCGCTGCCCTCGCGGCCTGCGCGGTACTTGTAGGAGCGGCTTTAGCCGCGAACACCGGCGCAGCCGGTGCCAGCGCTTCGGTAGGGCTGGTCAGCGTATCTGGTGTTTGTGCAGCAACCGATAAAACGTCGGCCGCGAAATGCCCAGCACCTTGGCCGCCACACTCAGGTTGTCGCTGTGCCGGTTGAGCACATCGCACAGCGCTTGGCGCTCGGCACGGTGCTTGTACTCTTCCAGCGTGCCCAGCGGCTGCTGCTCCTGGCCAAGGGTTTGCAAACCGAGGTCTTGCGCCTCGATCTGCCGCCCTTCAGCCAGCACCAGCCCGCGGCGCACCCGGTTGGCCAGCTCGCGCACATTGCCCGGCCAGTCATGCCGGCCCATGGCCGCCAGGGCATGGTCGCTGAACGAGCGCGGCCGGCGCCCGGTTTCCAGGCTGTAGAATTGGGCAAAGTGGCTGGCCAGCATCGACAAGTCACCATGCCGGTCGCGTAACGGCGCAGTCACCACTTGCAACACGTTCAGGCGGTAATACAGGTCTTCGCGAAAGCGCCCTTGCTCGATGGCCCTTTCCAGGTCCACATGGGTGGCCGCCAGTACTCGCACATCCACCGGGATTGGCTGGCTGCCGCCAACCCGCTCGATGTGCTTCTCCTGCAGAAAGCGCAGCAGGTTGGCCTGCAGCTCCAGCGGCAGGTCACCGATTTCATCAAGGAACAGCGTGCCGCCATGGGCCGCTTCGATGCGCCCGGCCTTGCGCTGGTGGGCACCGGTGAATGCCCCCTTTTCATGGCCAAACAGCTCAGACTGAATCAGGTGCTCGGGGATCGCCCCGCAGTTGATGGCGATGAACGGCTGCTCGCTGCGTTGCGACTGGCGATGCAGTGTGCGCGCCACCAGTTCCTTGCCGGTGCCGCTTTCGCCGCGGATCAACACCGGCGACTCGGTGGGCGCCAACTTGCCCAGCAACTTGCGCAACTCGCGAATCGGGCGGCTTTCGCCGAGCAACTCGTGGCTCGCTTCATCTACCTTGACGGCGCCCTTGCCACGCAGGCGCGCCATGCCGAAGGCGCGGCCAAGGGTGACCTGCACCCGCGAGACGTCGAACGGCAAGGTGTGGAAGTCGAAGAACCATTCACAGACGAAATCGCCGAACGCCGGCATGCGCAGCTGTTCGGCGCTGAGTACGGCGATCCATTCGGTGTTGCTGCGCTTGATCATGTCCTTGACTGCGTCCGGGTGCCTCAGGTGCGAAGCCTGCAAACGCAACAGGCCCACATCACAAGGATGATCCAGCGCGGCCCCGAGCATACAGCTGTCCACGTCCCAGCCGGCGTTGTGCAGGCCGGGCAATAAACGGTGGCAGTCATCGCACGGGTCGACGATGAGCAAACGGCGTTGGGCGGCAGGCTGCTGCATGACCAATCCTTGGCGCCAGTTTTTGGTTTTTTGAAGTAAAACAGCAAGTTGTGGCGCCCAATTAACAGTAGCAACGAAGTTGACGGTTCCCAGTACCGTCTGTCTGCCGAAGCATTTTTTTACAAAGCGTCACGGGAATTTTCGCACTTTATCGACATCACATGGCGGCGCAGGCAAGAACGGAATCGACCCTGACAAAAATTTTTACACCTGACGTGTGACTTGCCCCCGGACAACGAGCATCAGTACACATAACCCCGCGCTGCACATCGCGATATAAAGAGGCGACTTTGAAGCAACGCGGACTTTACTTCGATGTTTGGGACCATAGAGAGACCGAACCATGAATGCCCCGCTCCGTGTCAACGAAGCACTGCTGATTGCCGACCACGCCTTCGAACCTTTCCAGTGCGTAGCCTGGGATGCACCCAATGGTACTGGTGAACTGAGCCTGGCAGTGATCGACCGGACCAGCACCCGCATCGGCGCCAAGCAAGTGTCCTCGCGTATCTATTCCGACCCGGCCCAGTGGGCCAGCCTGATCGAGGAAGTGCGCGCCGAACTGTGCGAAAAAGGTTACGCCCTGCAACCGTGGTCGATGCCAAAATAATATTGGCCGGCACACCAAGTGCGTGCAGCAGCACGCACTTGTAAAACTTCATAGTTGCTGTCCTGGCAACTTTTCACATTGCGACATAGTGTCGCGCCCAGCCGCTTCAATCCACTACCTTGAACTGTTGCAAGTGCTGGTAATCGGCCTGCAGTTGTTCTGCCAGACGCTGTGCGCGCCCCAGACGCACCGGCGCCAGTTCCATATCCACCAGCAACGTGGCGCAAGGCATCGGTTGCACGGCGTTGCAGTGCTGCAGGCGGCCGTCGGTAAACACCAGGCAGCGCACAACTTCTTGTGGATGAGCCCGTTGCCGCGCCTGCAGCCAGTGCCGGGCCTGCTCAAGGGCTGCGAGCAATGGCGTCCCCCCACCTGCCCCCAAAGCCTGTAGCCAGGGCTGCAACGCGGCCGAAGCCTTCAGGCCGTGGCGCTGCCATTGTGGCGTGCGCCCGCTGGCAGTCAGCAGGGCCAAGCGGGCGCGCTGGCGATAGGCCTGGTCGAACAGTGTCGCCAGCAACCCTTTGGTTTGGGCCAGGGCCTGATGGCGACGCGTCGAGGCCGAAGCGTCGACGATCACCAGCCATAGCTCTGCGGGTTTGCCTTGGCGTTGCTGCCAGCACAAATCCTGGCGTTGGCGTGGGCGCCCCTTGAGCAAGGTCGGCAGCCAGGCTACCCGGCCGGCCGCCGCATTGCGCGCGCGGCCACGGCTGGTACCCTGCTGCTTGCCTGTGCCCGCTTTGGCATCCGCCCCTGTGGCAGGTGGCTGGGGGATGCTCAGGGCTTTTTTGCCCAGTTTGGCACCTCGCGGCGGGCACCGCTGGCCACCGGCTGCGCCGGCAATGCCCCCCAGTCGCCCTGCCCGCCCTGTTCGCCAGGGCTGTTGGCGCCTTGCTGAGCGGGCTGCTGCTCAGGCTGCGATGGCGGGTTGGTCTGGGGCGAAACGCGGCGGCGATGGCGCAAGGCAAACTCGGCCACTGCCTCGACATCGGCTTCTTCGATGGCAGCTGCACCGCGCCAGGCGCAGTGGGCACGCGCTGCGCGCAACCACACCAGGTCGGCACGCAGGCCATCCACGCCAGCGGCGTAACAGCGCTCGGTGATCCAGGCCAGCGCCTGGTCATCCAGGGCAATGCTGGCAAGGGCGTGGCGCGCCGCCTGGCAGCGCTCGCGCAATTGTGCCTGCGCCTGTGCCCATTGCACGCAGAAGGCCTGCGGGTCATTGTCAAAAGCCAGGCGACGGCGAATGATCTGCTGCCGCGCTGCGGGCTCGGGCAACCCCTCCAGCGCCACATTCAAGCCAAACCGGTCAAGGAGCTGCGGGCGCAGCTCGCCCTCTTCCGGGTTCATGGTGCCGATCAGTACGAAGCGGGCACTGTGCCGGTGCGAGATGCCGTCGCGCTCGATGCGGTTGGTGCCGCTGGCGGCCACGTCGAGCAACAGGTCGACCAGGGTATCGGGCAACAGGTTGACCTCATCGACGTACAGCACGCCACCGTCGGCCTGCGCCAGCACGCCCGGGGAAAACTGCGCCTTGCCCTGCCCTAGCGCGGCATCCAGGTCGAGGGTGCCGACCAGCCGTTCTTCACTGGCGCCCAGTGGCAAGGTGACGAACGGGCCTTCGCCAAGCAGGTCGGCCAGGCCGCGGGCCAGGGTGCTCTTGGCCATGCCACGCGGCCCTTCGATCAGCACACCGCCAATCTTGGGGTCGATGGCGGTCAGGCACAGCGCCAGCTTCAGGTCGTCAGCCCCGACCACGGCAGCCAGCGGAAATTGTACGGGTTCACTCATTTCAAGCCTGTTCCTCGCCGTCGAGCAGCTGTTCCTCAAGGGCTTCGCGGTAATCACCCGGCGCCTGCCACAGGCCGCGCTGCTGGGCCTCCAGCAGGCGCTCGGTAAGATCGCGCAGGGCCTCAGGGTTGTGCTCGCGCATGAAATCGCGGGTTGCCGGGTCGAGCACGTAGGCATCGGCCAGCCCCTGGTAATGATGGTCGTCGATCAGGTGCGTGGTGGCGTCGAAGGCGAACAGGTTGTCGACCGTCGCCGCCATCTCGAAGGCGCCCTTGTAGCCGTGGCGCTTGACCCCGTCGAGCCACTTCGGGTTCAGCGCGCGGGCGCGGATGACCCGGTTGAGTTCTTCCTTCAGGGTACGGATGCGCGGCCGGTCGGCCTGGCTGTGGTCGCCATGGTAGCTGGCCACGCCAGCCCCGCTCAGGGTTTCCGACGCTGCCAGCATGCCGCCCTGGAACTGGTAGTAGTCGTTGGAATCGAGCAGGTCATGCTCGTGGTTGTCCTGGTTCTGCAGCACCGCCTGCACCTTGGCCAGGCGCTGGGCGAACTGGGCGCGGGCCGGGGTGCCGTCGTCACTGGCGCCGTAGGCATAGCCGCCGTGGTTCAGGTAGACCTCGGCCAGGTCTTCGCGACTGTGCCACAGGCGGCCGTCGATGGCGTTCTGCACCCCGGCACCGTAGGCACCGGGTTTGGCGCCGAACACTCGCCAACCGGCCTGGCGTGCGGCCTGCTCGGCGTCCACGCCTTGTGCCTGCAACGCGGCCCGCTCACTGCGCACACGGGCAGCCAGGGGGTTGAGGTCGTCGGGTTCGTCCAGCGCGGCCACGGCCTGCACGGCGGCATCAAACAGGCGGATCAGGTTGCCGAAGGCGTCGCGGAAAAAGCCAGAAACGCGCAAGGTCACGTCCACCCGCGGGCGGTCGAGCAGGCTCAATGGCAGGATTTCGAAGTCGTCGACGCGCTGGCTGCCGGTGGCCCACACCGGTCGTACGCCCATCAGCGCCATGGCCTGGGCGATGTCGTCGCCGCCGGTGCGCATGGTCGCCGTGCCCCACACCGACAAGCCCAGCTGGCGCAGGTGGTCGCCGTGGTCCTGCAAGTGGCGTTCAAGAATCAGGTTGGCCGAGGCGAAGCCCAGGCGCCAGGCCGTGGTGGTGGGCAGGTTGCGCACGTCCACGGTATAGAAGTTGCGGCCGGTGGGCAGCACGTCGAGGCGTCCACGGCTGGGCGCGCCACTGGGGCCAGCCGGCACGAAACGCCCGGCCAGCGCCGCCAGCAGGCCATTCATTTCGGCGGGGCCGCAGGCGTCAAGGCCGGGTGCCACCGCGTCGCGCAGGGCCTGTACGACGTCGTGCACCGGTTGCCATTCGCTCTGGTCGGGCAACTGTGCTGCGCCACTTAACGCCTGCTCGATCACCTGCAGCGACAACAGCTCCAGGCGCTCGCGGGTATCGCCACAGGTGCGCCAAGGCTCGCTGCTCACGGCCTGCAGCTGCTCAGGGCGTGCGCCCTGCCACGGCTGGCCAAGTTCGCAATCGAGCGGGTCGAAGCCCGGCACCAGCGCCTTGGCCAGGGCCCGCAGCAGGCTGGCATTGCCGCCACGACCGTCGCCACGCTCGACGCGCACCAGCGCCAGCAGGGTATCCAGGCGCAGCCGCCCCCCAGGTGACTCGCCGAATACATGCAGGCCATCGCGAATCTGCGATTCCTTGAGGTCGCACAGGTAGGTATCCAGCCGTGGCAGCCACACGGCGGCATCGTCCAGCTGCCCTTCCAGCTGCAGCTCACGGTCGATGTGGTTGGCCTTGACCAGTTCGAGGATATCGCGCTGCAACTCGCGGGCACGCCGTGGGTCGAGCAGCTGCGCTTCGTAGAACTCGTCGGCCAGCTGTTCCAGGTGGCGCAGCGGGCCATAGGTTTCGGCGCGGGTCAGCGGCGGCATCAGGTGGTCGATGATCACTGCCTGGGTGCGGCGCTTGGCCTGGGCGCCCTCGCCCGGGTCGTTGACGATGAACGGGTAGATGTTCGGCAGCGGGCCGAGCAAGGCGTCCGGCCAGCACTGGGCCGACAGCCCGACGCCCTTGCCGGGCAGCCACTCAAGGTTGCCGTGCTTGCCGACGTGGATCACCGCATCGGCGGCGAAGGCATGGCGCAGCCAGAAGTGGAACGCCAGGTAGCCGTGCGGCGGCACCAGGTCTGGGTCGTGGTACACCGCACTCGGGTCTACCTGGTAGCCCCGTGCCGGTTGGATGCCGACGAAGGTCAGGCCAAAGCGCAGGCCGGCGACCATCAGCCGGCCACTGCGGTACATCGGGTCCTGCTCGGGCGACCCCCAGCGCTCCAGCACCGCTTGGCGGTTGGCCTCGGGCAAGCGTTCGAACGCAGCCTGGTAGTCGGCCAGGCTCAGGCTCTGCGCGCAGGGGCGCTGGTCGAGGTGGTCGAGGTCGTTGGTCACGCCGCCAAGCAGCTGGTGGATCAGTTGCGTGCCACTGCCCGGCAACTCGGCCAGCGGATAGCCCTCGGCCTGCAGCGCCTTGAGGATGTTCAACGCGGCTGCTGGTGTGTCCAGGCCGACGCCGTTGCCAATGCGGCCATCCCGGGTCGGGTAGTTCGCCAACACCAGCGCTACGCGTTTCTGGGCATTCGGCAGGCGCGCCAGCTCGACCCAGCGGCGGGCCAGTTCGGCGACGAAATCCATGCGTTCGGGGTGAGCGCGGTAGCAGACCACGTCGGACTGGCTGCGCTCGCTGCGCCAGGCCATGTCCTTGAAACTGACCGGGCGGGTGATGATGCGCCCGTCCAGCTCGGGCAAGGCAATGTGCATGGCCAGGTCGCGCGCACCCAGGCCCTGGTCGCTGGCTTCCCAGCCGGGCTGGTTGTCTTGCGCGCAGATGGCCTGCAACACCGGGATGTCGCGGCGGAACGGGCGCAGGTTGGGGCGTTCGGGGCTGGACAGGGCAAAGCCGGTGGTATTGACCAGCACCTCGGCGCCGACCTCGTCCAGCCAGGCTTCGACCTGCTCCAGGCAGGCACTTTCCTTGAGGCTGGCCACGGCGATCGGCAACGGGTTCAGCCCGGCGGCCAGCAGGCGCTGGCAGAATACGTCGATGAATGCGGTGTTGGCCGCCTGCAAGTGCGAGCGGTAGAACAGCAGCGGCGCCACCGGGTGCTCAGGGTGCCACTGCGGGTACCAGTCTTCGAGCGTGGCGCTGCCCTTGGCCGGGTGATACACCGCAGTGCGCGGCAAGGGCTGCGGCTCGTCCCAGGTATAGTCGCGGCCCAGCCATTGGTTGGCCAGGCAGTTGAACAGGTTGATGGCGTTGGCCTTGCCGCCCTGGCGCAGGTAGTGCCAGAGGCGCTCGGCCTGTTCACCGCTGACAGTGCCCAGGCTGGTCAGCTCTGGGTCCGGGCGGTCGTCGCCCGGCACCAGGATCAGCTGCACGCCACGGGCGGCCAGCTCGACCAGTTGCTCGACACCATAGCGCCAGTAGCCGACGCCACCGTGCAACGACACCAGAATGACCTTGGCATGGCGCAGCACTTCGTCAATGTAAAGGTCGACCGAGGCGTGGTTCTGCACCTGCATCGGGTTGGCCAGGCGCAGGCTGGGGAAGTCTTCGGGCAATTGCTCGGCGGTATCGGCGAGCAATGCCAGGTGCGAATCGCCGCTGCAGAGAATCACCAGCTCGGCGGGTGTCTGGCCGAGGTCGGCAATGCTGTCATCCGGCACGAAGCCGCCGGGCTGGGTCCGCAGCAGGTGCATGGGTCAGGCGCCCAGGGCCTGGCGCAGGCGCGCTTCCAGCTGGGCCGCATCCAGGTCCTGGCCGATCAGCACCAGGCGGGTGATGCGCGGCTCGTCGGCGCGCCAGGCGCGATCGAAGTGCTTGTCGAAACGGGTACCCACGCCTTGCACCAGCAGGCGCATCGGCTTGCCCGGGATGGCCGCGAAGCCTTTGGCGCGCAGGATGCCGAATTCCACAACCAACTGGGTCAGGGCGTCGAGCAGCAGGCTTTCGTCGGCTTCCGGCAGGTCGATGGAGATGGAGTCGAAGGCGTCGTGGTCATGATCGTCATGGTCGTCGCCGTCGTGGTGCGAATCGTGGTGGGTACGGCGGCCATCGATGTGCGCCTCGGATTCGGCACCCACGCCCAGCAGCACTGCCAGTGGCAGTTTGCCGCTGCTGGCCTCGATCACTTTCACCGCTGGCGGCAGTTCTTCGGCCACTTCGGCGCGGACCTTGGCCAGGCCTTCAGCGTCAATCAGGTCAGCCTTGTTCAGCACCACCAGGTCGGCGCTGGCCAACTGGTCGGCAAACAGCTCGTGCAGCGGCGATTCGTGGTCCAGGTTAGGGTCGAGCTTGCGCTGCGCATCGACCTGGTCCGGATAGGCGGCGAAGGTGCCGGCGGCCACGGCCGGGCTGTCGACCACGGTGATTACCGCGTCGACGGTGCAGGCGTTGCGGATTTCTGGCCACTGGAAGGCTTGCACCAGTGGTTTGGGCAGGGCCAGGCCACTGGTTTCGATGAGGATGTGGTCGAGGTCGCCACGGCGTGCCACCAGTTCGCGCATCACCGGGAAGAATTCTTCCTGCACGGTGCAGCACAGGCAGCCGTTGGCTAGCTCGTAGACCCGGCCGCTGGCTTCTTCTTCGGTGCAACCGATGCTGCATTGCTTGAGGATTTCGCCGTCGATACCCAGTTCGCCGAACTCGTTGACGATGACCGCGATGCGACGGCCCTGGGCGTTGTCGAGCATGTGGCGCAGCAAGGTGGTCTTGCCCGAGCCGAGGAAGCCGGTGACGATGGTAACGGGGAGCTTGGCCAGTGTTTTCATGTCGCATTGCCCTTGGCAGTGTGGCGCGGGCATGCAGGACGACAGCCGCGGGCCAGGCCGGCCGGGCTTGTTCGCCACCGGATCACCCCGCCCGGTTGAAAGTCGAAAACGTCACGAGGCAGGTCTCCTGGCTCGCACCGTTCCAGTTGCCAATGCTATATAAGCAGTGGGCTGGCGGGATGACGCCTTCCCGCGCGTTGGCGCAGTGGCTGTGTCGATCCGTTGTCGGTGCTTACAGTTGCGGGGGCAGCCGCGGCTTGTACCGCGTTCCCGTCTTAGCTTCGGCCTGGCCGAAGAACCTCGAAGTGGCAAGGCTACGCAGTGGCTGGCGGGTGGTCAACCATTGCCGCCGGGCCGGGCGACCACAAGCGGTGCAACTGGGTTACAGTGGCGCCTTCACTTACGGTCAAGGACGCCCCATGCCCCTCGCCCCCGCCATACCGGTACTGCGCATTTTCTCGGTCGACAAGGCCAGGGAGTTCTACCTCGACTTCCTTGGTTTCAGCGTCGACTGGGAGCACCGATTTAGCCCCGACCTGCCGTTGTACCTGCAGATTCACCGCGACGGCCTGATCCTGCACCTGTCCGAGCACCATGGCGATGCTTGCCCAGGCTCCACCGTGTTTGCCCGCATCGACGATTTGCGGGCGCTGGAGCGTGAGCTGCAGGATAAACAGTACGGTTACGCCCGACCCGAAGCCGAATGCCTGGACTGGGGCCTGCAGATGCAGGTGTACGACCCGTTCGGCAACCGCCTGCGCTTTTGCCAGCAGATAGATGACGAGGCCAACCCGTGAAGGCTATGGGCAAACGCGAAATGGCCCGGCTGGAGCGGGAACTGGTGGCGTGCCTGACTGAAGCCTGCGAAACCGCCAAGGCGGAAATCGTCGGTTTCAGCTGGCTTACCCATCGGCTTGACCCGGATAATTTTCCTGCCAGCCTGCGGATTACCTGGGTGTTCGAGCACGAAACCGACAAGACCGCTGCCGTGGCGGGTGACGCCAAGGCGCGCATGCTGGCGCTGACCAGCCTGGCGCTGGAGCAGGCCGGCATTACGCTGGACCATCCGGCCTGGCATGTGCGGTTTGACAGTGAAGAAGCCTGCCAGCGGAGCCACGGCGGCGACTGGGCCAAGCGCTTGATGGGGCGCTGAGCCCGGGGGCCTGGCGAAAGATTTGCAGCGCCTATGAGATCGAGCGCCGCCAGGTGTTCACCGCAACATTTTCAGCGCCTACGAGATCGAGCGCCGCCCGCGCGGCGCTTCGCGGCTAAAGCCGCTCCTACATTTGTTTCGGGCCAGTCCATCCTGTGCCAGGCGCGCGCGACCGCC
>NZ_JBIVIF010000020.1:89154-107682 GCF_044749595.1 Pseudomonas sp. NPDC089392 | reverse complement strand
AGCTGGACAACGGCCAGACCATTACCATCCCGGTGGGCGAGTCCTCGGCGTCGGTGCCATTCACCGCGCCGAACAACGTCTACAACACCAACCTGAACCTGACCAACAAGATCACTGACATCTCGGGTGGTAACTACGAGAAGACCGTGGCCGTGGGCGAGCCAGTAACCTCGGTTACTGACAACCCAGCCACGCCAGACGTGACGAGCCTGAGCCTCAGTGCCACCAGCACTGTCGCTGAAGGCGGCAAGATTACCTACACCGCTATCTTGACCAACAAGGCGGGCAGCGATCTGGTGATCAAGCTGAGCAACGGTGAGACGATCACCATTGCTGCCGGCTCGAAGGAAGCGTCGATCACCATCGACGCGCCAAGTGACGACGTGTACGTCGATGCTGAAGTCCTTCGCGTGAAAATCACCGAAGCATCGGGTGGCGACTTCGAGAAGCTCGACGTCAGCAGCGCGGCAGCCGTGACCAAGGTCACCGACACCATCGACACCACGACAGTGACCCTGACCGCCACGCAAAGCGTGGTCGAGGGCGGCGTAGTGACCTACACCGCCTCGGTCAACCACAAAGTCACCGGTTCGGATCTGGTGGTGAAGCTGGACAACGGCCAGACCATCACCATCCCGGTGGGCGAGTCGTCTGCTTCGGTACCGTTCACCGCACCGAACAACGTCTACAACACCAACCTGAACTTGACCAATAAGATCACCGACATCTCCGGTGGTAATTACGAGAAGACCGTGGCAGCTGGCGAGCCGGTGACCACCGTTACCGACAACCCAGCCACGCCAGACGTGACGAACCTGAGCCTCAGTGCCACCGGCACTGTCGCTGAAGGCGGCAAGATCACCTACACCGCCACCTTGACCAACAAGGCGGGCACTGATCTGGTGATCAAGCTCAGCAATGGCGAGACCATCACCGTTGTTGCCGGCTCGAAGGAAGCCTCTATCACCATCGACGCGCCGAGCGACGACGTGTACGTCGATGCCGGAGACTTGAGCGTGACCGTCACCAGCACCACCGGTGGCGACTTCGAAAAACTGAACGTCAGCAGCACAGCGGCCGTGACCAAGGTCACCGACACCATCGACACCACTACGGTCACCTTGACTGCCACACAAAGCGTGATCGAAGGCGGCGTGGTGACTTACACCGCGTCGGTCAATCACAAAGTCACCGGTTCCGACCTGGTGGTGAAGCTGGACAATGGCCAGACCATCACCATTCCAGTGGGCCAGTCGTCTGCTTCGGTACCGTTCACCGCACCGAACAACGTCTACAACACCAACCTGAACCTGACCAACAAGATCACTGAAATCTCCGGTGGCAACTACGAGAAAGTGGTCTCTACCGGAAGCCCTGTCACCGTCGTAACCGACGTCCCCGGAACAAAGGACGCTACTGCACTGAGCCTGACCGCGACCCCAACTGTCGACGAAGGCGGCAACATCACCTATACCGCCACCTTGACCAACAAGGCCGGCACCGAGATGAACGTCCAGTTAAGCAACGGCGAGACGATCACCATCGCCGCAGGTGCTACCCAAGGCAGCATCACCATCAAGGCACCTGGGGACGACCCGTACATCGATGCCGGCACGGTACAAGCCAAGATCAACGGCACCACGGGTGGCGACTTCGAGCTGTTGTCCACCGACGGCGCCTACGCGGTCACCCAGGTCAAGGACACCATTGACCCTACCGGCCTGAGCCTGCGCGCCACGCCAACCGTGGAAGAAGGTGGCCAGATCACCTATACCGCCACCTTGACCAACAAGGCCGGCACCGACATGACCATCAAGCTCAACAACGGCGCCGTCATCAGCATCGAAGCGGGCAAGCTCTCCGGTAGCGTTACCGTTCCGGCACCCACCGATGACGTCTATATCGACGCAGGCAACGTTTCGGCGAAGATCACCGAAACCAGCGGTGGCAACTTCGAGAAACTGAACGTCAGCGAAACAGCGGCAGTCACCGCGGTCACGGATACTATCCAGGCCACCACCTTGAGCATCAGCGGTAGCACTGCCGTCGCCGAAGGTGGCAACGCGACGTACGTCCTGAACCTGTCCAACAAGGCCCAGACCGACGTTACCGTCAAACTGACCTACACCGGCACTGCGACCAATGGTGTGGACTTCACCGGCGTGGCCACTGTGGTGATCAAGGCCAACGACACGCAGGCAACATTCATCATCCCGACCACCAAGGACAACGTCACCGAGGGCACCGAAAACTTCACCGTCAGGATCGATTCGGCCACTGGCGGCAACTTCGAGAAGCTCGACATCAGCAGCAGCGCTGGTAGCGTGACCACCCAGATCTTCGAGCCGGCTCCGGTTCTGGACCTGGATGGCAACGACTCCAGCGGCAAGACCGGTGCCGACTACCAGACCACCTTCACCGAGAACCAGCCGGGCAGCGGCGTGTCGATCGGCGATGTGGACGTCACCATCACCGACTTCGACAGTTCGAGGCTGACCGGTGCGACGGTCACCCTGACCAACCGCCAGCCGGGTGATGCGTTGAACCTGGGCAACAGTGTCAACGGTATCTCGATCAACGCCAACAGCACCGAAGGCAAGGTAGTGCTGACCCTGAGCGGCTCGGCAACGCTGGCCGACTATATCCAGGCGATCAAGAACATCACCTTCATCAATAGCAGCGAGAACCCGAGCACCACGCCGCGCGTCATTACCGTGACAGTAACCGACGGCGTGAACACCTCGAATACCGCTACTACCACGGTGAACGTCATCGCGGTCAACGACGCACCGGTCGCCACTGGCGGCGCCGTCAGCGGCGTCGAAGACACGCCACTGGTGCTGGTCTGGAACGACTTCAACGTTTCCGACGTCGACAACGCGCTGTCGAGCCTGGGTGTAACCTTCACCCAGCTGCCTGCGGGTTCCCTGCAGCTGTTCAATGGCACCGCCTGGGTCAACGTGGCCCAGAACCAGACCGTCAGCCAGGTCGACATCGCTGCCGGCAACCTGCGCTTCGTGCCGAAACTCAACGAGTCGGGTATCGACGGCTACGGCGGTAGCGGCATCGGCAACAAGCAGGCCGACTACGCCCAGATCAAGTACAAGCCTACCGACGGTATCGCTGCGGGCAACGAGGCCACGCTGAAGGTCGACATCGCGCCTGTGGCCGACAAGCCTGACCTGAACATCGGCAGCAACACCCCCGATTCGCTCGGCCTGACCCGAGAAACCTGGAACAGCCTCACTGGCTTGGGCACCAACGGCAACGGCATCAGCGGTGCTGCGCTGAAGACCGTGTTCGCCAACTCCGGCAGTGCCAGCAAGACCGAGCAGGTTACCAGCGTCGATTCGAGCAGTAGCGTTACCGCCGGTACTGGCTCAAAGACCTCCGGCCTGATCTACCTGGAAGCTGGCAAGACCTACACCTTCAGCGGCGTCGCCGATGACAGCCTGCAGGTCTACATCGGCAAAGACAGCGTGGTCGGCGCCACCTGGGGCGCGAACGGCACGATTTCCGGCAGCTATACGCCGTCTGTCAGCGGCTACTACACCTTGGAGATCTACCACGCCAACCAAGCCGGCCCGGGCAGCCTGGACATCAACGTCAAGATCGGTAACGGCCCGGTGACCGACCTGAACAGCTCGGCCATCCCGATGTACCCGAACGTGACTGCCATGGGCAACGCCGGGCTTTCCGTGTCCGACTTGCACGGCAGCGACGGCCAGGGCTATTACGACGGCTACAAGCTCAACGAAGGGCCGGAGAACGGCACCGTCAAGCTGGTCGGTATCTCGACCAACCTGACCGACACCGACGGCTCGGAAAGCCTGACCGTCAAGCTCGACGGGATTCCGGCAGGCTCGGTGCTCAGCGATGGCGCTGGTCATACCGTCACCGTCGGCGCTACCTCGGTCGATGTCACCGGCTGGAACCTCAACGGCCTGAGCATCAAGCCGCCTGCGTACTACCAAGGCCAGTTCGACGTGAAGGTCACCTCGACCGCCACCGAGAGCGTGGGCACCAGCAAGGCGACCAACGAAGGCACGATCAAGGTAACCGTCTATCCGGACACCTACACCACCGCCAACCTGTCCACCGACAGCGACACGTTCACCGGCACCGTCACCAGCGACATCATCGTTGCCGATATCAGTGGCCTACACGTGACGCCGGGTCAGGACTACAACATTGCGTTTATCGTCGATACCTCGGGCAGTATGGGCAATGCGGTCGATGCCGCGCGCAACTCGCTGAAGTCGGTGTTCGATACTTTGGCCAACAGTGTCAAGGGCGCACAATCCGGCACAGTGAACATCCTGCTGGTGGATTTCTCCTCCCAGGTGAACAGTACGATCTCTGTCAACCTGGGCGACAAGAACGCGCTGAGCAGCCTCTACAAAGCACTCAATGCGATGTACTCCGACGGGACGACCAACTACGAGGACGCCTTCAAGACTACCGCCAACTGGTTCCAGCAACTCAAGGATGCCGGTAACACCGGTAGCCGCCAGACGTTCTTCATCACTGACGGTCAGCCGAACAGGTTCATGAGCGGCGAGTACGACGCCGTCTTCAAAAACACCAGCACCACGCTGGATGCCGCGCTCAAATCGATCAACTACAAAATGGGCGACGTAGTCACCGACAAGTTGGTAGGTACCAACAACCGCTTCAGCATCGATGCCAAAGGCAACGTGACCTCCGAGTACAAGACCGGCAACAACAACTGGCGTAGCGACGGTGATGCTTCCGGGCAATTGCATGCCCAGGGTGACGGGACCTATGAGTTCTCTTACGTAGCCAGTTCCTACTATGACTACTACGTGGACCAGAACTCCCAACAGAGCTTCCTGTTGTTGTCCAAGCTGTCTGGCGTTGAGGCCATCGGCCTCAACAGCGCGGTCAATTTCAACGACCTGAAGCCTTACGACACCGATAGCAAGCCGCAGACCAATATCGACCCGAGCAAGCTGGCGGAAGCGATCCTGGGCCACAGCGAAGCTACCGTGCCGGGCAACGACACCGTCAACGGGGGCGATGGCAACGACATCATCTTCGGTGACCTGGTGACCTTCGGTTCGGTCGCCGGCAACGGCATCGAAGCCATTCAGGGCTATGTCGCAGGCCAGTTGGGGGTGGCACTGGGCGATGTTGATGGCCGCATGCTGCACAAGTACATCGCCGAGCACGTCAGCGAATTCGATGTCTCGCGCAGCAACGATGGCAACGACATCCTCAACGGCGGCAATGGCAATGACATCCTCTTCGGCCAGGGCGGCAACGACACCCTCGACGGCGGCAAGGGCAATGACATCCTGATCGGCGGCCTGGGCAAGGACACCCTGCTTGGCGGTGAAGGCAATGACATCCTGCTTGGCGGCAAGGGTGATGACACCATGACCGGCGGCAGCGGTGCCGACACCTTCGTGTGGAAGGCTGGCGATACCGGTAATGACGTGATCAAGGACTTCAAGGTGGCCGAGGGTGACCGTATCGACCTGAAGGACCTGCTTCAGGGCGAGAAAGGCAGCGCCATCGACAACTACCTGAAACTCACCACGGTGGACGGTACGACAACGCTGCAGGTCAGCAGCGAAGGCAAGCTCAATGCTGCGGGGGGCACCGCCAACGCCGACGTGACCATCAAGCTGGAAGGGGTGAACTGGTCCAACACCACGATCAATTCGTTGATCAGCGGTGCTGACCCAACCATCATCATCCACAACAAGGACAGCTGATGCGTTAGTGGGCTGTGCCTGACAGGCGCGGCCTTTGCCCGACTGGCGCGGTCCCCCTGTAGGAGCGGCCTTGTGTCGCGAAATGGCTGCAAAGCAGCCCCGGCGATTTCGGCGTTGATGCTGAAATCGTGGGGCCGCTTTGCGACCCTTTCGCGACACAAGGCCGCTCCTACAAGGGATCGCGTTAGCCTGGCAGTGGCCACTCCGGCCCTTTCCTGCCATCTTCCGGCAGCGCATACTCTGGCGTCGGGCCTGCGTGCCCGGCGATCTTTGCCTATGCTGCTGTCTACCTACCACCCAGGAACCAACGTGACGAGGGATACCGCCATGTTCTACGTGCAACGCGACGCCGCCGGCCAGCTGCTGCGGGTAGAAGCAGCTGCTTTTGACCATTACACCGAAATGCTCCCAGCCGACCATGCCGATATCCAGGAATGGTTTGCCGATGATGTGGTGGAAAACAGCCTCAACCAGCTCAAGCAAAGTGACCTGGACATGATCCGCGTGCTCGAGGACCTGATCGACGTACTGACCGCCAAAGGCGTGTTCAAGATCACTGACCTGCCCGCCGGCGCTCAGGCCAAGCTGCTCAACCGCTCCACAGCGCGTAAGGCGCTCAGCAGCCTGACCAATCTCATTGAGGAAGACGAGCAGGGCGGGCTGATCTGATCACGGGGCGGGCAAACCCCAGTGCTATGGTTATTCTTTAAAGATATTTAAATTATTGCTCTTATGACTTTATAGTCGCTTCCACTGCGTACCCGTCGACCAATCGATGCGCCGCACGACTTGAACCCACACGGGAAATCCCCGTGCGTTTCTGATCGTTGCGCGCCATTGAAGTCGCGCACTGCGTGGGAGTGAAAAATGTCAGCCGCCTCGAACGCCTTGTCGACCATCGACAGCGCCCAGCCGCAACTCTTCGAAATCCGCCCGTTCTCCGGTGCCACAGGCGCCGAGATCATCGGCCTGGACCTGGCCAAACCGGTCACCGCCGAGGATTTCACCCGTATTCATCGCGCCCACCTCGACCACCATGTACTGGTGTTCCGCGACCAGCGTATCAGCCCGCAACAGCAGATCGCCTTCAGCCGCCGCTTCGGCCAATTGCAGATCCACGTGCTCAAGCAGTTCCTGCTTACAGGCCACCCCGAGATCCTGATCGTTTCCAATATCATCGAAAACGGCCAGAACATCGGCCTGGGTGATGCCGGCAAGTTCTGGCACTCAGACCTGTCGTATAAAGAACTGCCCAGCCTTGGCTCCATGCTGCATGCCCAGGAACTGCCCAGCGAAGGCGGCGACACCCTGTTCGCCGACATGCACAAAGCCTGGGACGCCGTACCCGAAGCCTTGCGCAAAGTGGTCGAGAGCCGCAGTGCCGCTCACTCCTACACCGCCCGCTACGCCGAGACCAAGTTCGAAGGCAACTGGCGCCCGACACTGACCGCCGAGCAGTTGGCGCAGGTACAGGAAGTCATCCACCCGGTGGTGCGCACCCACCCGGAAAACGGCCGCAAGGCGTTGTTCGTCAGCGAAGGCTTCACCACCCGCATCGTCGGCCTGCCCGATGACGAAAGCCACGACGTGCTGCAACAGCTCTACGCCCTGAGCGTGCTGGAGCAGAACATCTACCGCCACCAATGGCAGCCCCACGACCTGGTGTTCTGGGACAACCGCTCGCTGATCCACCTGGCCACCGGCTGCCCCGCACACCTGCGGCGCAAGCTCTATCGCACCACCATCCAGGGCGATGCCCCGTTCTGACGACTGAGGAAACCCATCATGCGCAAATCCATCAGCCGCCTGGCGGCAAGCATTGGCCTGGGCGCAAGCCTGGTCGTTGGTAGCCTGGCTGCCCCCGCCGTGGCCCAGGCCGAAGGCAAGATCCGCATCGCCGAGCAGTTCGGCATCGTCTACCTGCTGCTGAACGTGGTGCGTGACCAGCACCTGATCGAAAAACACGGCAAGGAGCAGGGCATCGACATCGAAGTCGACTGGGCCCAGTTGTCGGGTGGTTCAGCCATCAACGACGCACTGCTGTCCGGCTCGGTCGACATCGCCGGTGCCGGTGTCGGCCCGCTGTTGACCGTGTGGGACCGCACCAAGGGCCGGCAGAACGTCAAGGCCGTGGCCTCGCTGGGCAACTTCCCGTACTACCTGGTCAGCAGCAACCCCAACGTGAAAACCATCGCCGATATCTCCGACAAGGACCGCATCGCCGTGCCGGCAGTAAGCGTTTCGGTGCAATCGCGCTTCCTGCAGTACGCCGCCGCCCAGCAGTGGGGCGACAAGGAATACAACCGCCTCGACAAATACACCCTGGCCGTGCCGCACCCGGACGCCACCGCCGCGCTGCTGGCCGGCGGCACCGAGCTGAACGGGCACTTCTCCAACCCGCCGTTCCAGGACCAGGTGCTGGCAAACAAGGATGTGCACGTAGTGCTCAACAGCTACGACCTGCTCGGCCCCAACTCGCCGACCTTGCTGTTCGCCACCGAGAAATTCCGCAAGGACAACCCCAAGACCTACAAAGCCTTCGTTGATGCCTTGGCCGAAGCCGCAGACTTCGCCCAGAAGGACAAGGCGGCCGCCGCCGATACCTATATCCGTGTGACCAAGGCCAAGATCGATCGCGACGCGTTGATCAAGCTGATCGACAACCCGCAGTACGAATTCACCGTCACGCCCAAGAACACCTACAAACTGGCCGACTTCCTGTATCGGGTAGGCGCCATCAAGCACAAGCCGGAATCGTGGAAGGACTATTTCTTCCAGGATGAACGCCCGCTGCAGGGGAGCTGACCGATCATGACCGCCCCATTGCCAGGCCACACGGCCAGCAACCTGAGCCGTGTCGCAACGCCACCTTTGCTCAAGGTGGAAAACTTGAGCCTCGAATACCGCACCGCGCAACGCGTGGTGCGGGCCACCCACCAGGTCAGCTTTGAAGTCGACCGTGCCGACCGTTTTGTGCTGCTCGGCCCCTCCGGCTGCGGCAAGTCCACCTTGCTCAAGGCCGTGGCGGGGTTCATCCAGCCGCAGGAAGGGCAGATTCTGCTGCAGGGCCAGCCGGTCCGCGGCCCTGGCCCGGACCGCATCGTGGTGTTCCAGGAGTTCGACCAGCTGCCACCGTGGAAGACGGTGAAGCAAAACGTCATGTTCCCGCTGCTGGTGTCTGGTCAGCTCAAGCGCGCCGAGGCCGAGGAACGGGCGCTGCATTACTTGGAAAAGGTCGGCCTGGCCGCCTTCGCCGATGCTTACCCGCACACCCTGTCGGGCGGTATGAAGGCACGCGTGGCGATTGCCCGGGCCTTGGCCACGCAGCCGAAGATCTTGCTGATGGACGAGCCGTTCGCTGCCCTGGACGCGCTGACCCGGCGCAAGATGCAGGAAGAACTGTTGCTGCTGTGGGAGGAGGTGCGCTTCACCCTGTTGTTCGTTACCCACTCCATCGAAGAGGCGCTGGTGGTCGGCAACCGCATCCTGCTGCTGTCGCCACACCCGGGGCGGGTGCGTGCTGAAGTGCACAGCCACCAGTACGACCTAGGCAGCCTGGGCGGCAGCGACTTCCAGGCCAGTGCCCGGCGTATCCATCGTTTGCTGTTCGATGAGGCGGATGTCCCCGAGCAGCCTGACGACCTTGGTTTCAACGATATCCGCATCGCTTACTGACAGGAGCATCAGCCATGACCACTACACCTGTACGCCAGGAATACGAGGTGCAGCTGCAGCCCCTGCTCAGTGTGCCTGTGGAACGCCAACTGCCATTGGCCCAGCGCTTGTGGCAACAAGGCTGGCTGCGCAAGGCGGTTATCTTGTTGGTGATCGCTGTGCTGTGGGAGGCCGTTGCCCGCTATCAGGGCAATGACCTGCTGTTACCGAGCTTCCTGCAAACCGCCGCAGCCCTGTGGGACGGCTTGCTCAGTGGTGAGCTGCCAGCCAAGGTCGGGGTTTCACTGGTGATTCTGCTCAAGGGTTACGTGCTGGGCATCGTCCTGGCTTTCGGCCTGACCAGCCTGGCGGTTTCGACCCAAGTGGGCCGGGACTTGTTGGGTACCTTGACCTCGATGTTCAACCCGTTGCCGGCGATTGCCCTGTTGCCGCTAGCCTTGCTGTGGTTCGGGCTGGGTGACAACAGCCTGATCTTCGTGCTGGTGCACTCGGTGCTATGGGCCTTGGCGCTGAACACCTATGCCGGTTTCCTCGGTGTGTCCGAGACCCTGCGCATGGCTGGCCGCAACTATGGCCTGAAAGGGCTGCGGCTGGTGTTGCACATCCTGGTGCCGGCGGCCTTGCCGTCGATTCTGTCGGGGTTGAAGATCGGCTGGGCGTTCGCCTGGCGCACCCTGATTGCCGCCGAGCTGGTATTTGGGGCCAGCAGTGGCAAGGGTGGGTTGGGCTGGTACATCTTCCAGAACCGTAACGAGCTGTATACCGACAAGGTGTTTGCCGGGTTGGCAGTGGTGATCCTGATCGGTTTGTTGGTTGAAGGGTTGGTATTCAATACCCTGGAGCGGTTGACCGTGCGGCGCTGGGGGATGCAGCGCTAGCGGGTAAACCTGTGCCGGCCTTTTCGCGGGTAAACCCGCTCCTACAGGTAATGCACCGCCCTCATGGCCGATGGAAATCCTGTGGGAGCGGGTTCACCCGCGAAGAGGCCGGTACAGGCTACAACTTCTGGTACTGAGCCGCCGCATTACTCAAAATCCTGCCAATCTCCTCGCGCAATCCGCCAGGCTGTTCCACCACCACCCCATCGCTATGGCTCAACAGCCACCAACGCAACGGCCAGCCATCGCTCACCGTGGCCCGCAACCGGTGCCCTTGCTCCAGCGCCGTCAGCTGCATGTCGCTGCTCAGCGGCGCTTCGCGCAACTGCCGCGCCAGTGCATCGCTGATCCGCGCCACCAGCTCCACGCCCTCACCCTGCGCCGGCTGCAACGCATCCCCACGCAGGTGCGTCAGCAAGTCGAAATTACCGCGCAACTCGCCCACGGCACTCGCCGACCAGTGCCAGCCAAACGGAATGCTCTTGTCATTGCGCTCCAGCGGAAATATCAGCGAAAGCTCATTAAGGTCGCGCTCGACGGTGCGTTTGCTGACCGTGAAACCCACGTCACGCAGGCGCCAGACCAGTTCGGCGCTAGTGATGCCTGGGGAACGGCTGGGCAGCTGGCGCAGCAGCGCCCACTGACGGCTGAGGGTGGCACGAGTGGTGGCGAACGGCAAAAGATAACGTCCTTGTCTAGGCTTGCCGCAATAGGATGGCGGCACACGCGGGGCATGGCAATTGGCCACAGCCAGCTCAGATCAAGGAAGTCGCATTTGGTTGCCTTGTGCCGAATCGTTCGCGACAGGTTTTGACGTGACGTCACGCAGAATCACGCCTCATCACAACCGAAGGTTGGGGTTGTGCGTCGTTCAATGAGGATGAACATGTCTGCTGCCAGCAATATCCATTCGCTGCTTGCCCGCCTTCTGCCCGAGCGGGTCATTGCCCCACCGGCCACTGTCGGGAGGCGACAGCGGCTGTATGCCGGGGTAGGGCAGCCTAGCCAGCGGTCATTGCTGGTCAGCCGCCTGGACGAAGCCAGCGACCTGCAGGCGGTGTATGGCGACCTGCGCCGCCAGGCCTTGCAAGGCAGCGTGGCGGCGCTCAACGACCTCGGCTGGATCTGGCTGAACGGCAAGTACTGGCGCGCCGACACCCTGCTGGCTGGCCATCTGCTGCGCATGGCGGCTCTGCAGGGCAATGCCGCCGCCTGGTTCAACCTCGGGCAGCAGCATTACTTTGGCAAGGGTATCGACCCTTCTTACGTGCAGGCGGCGGAGTGTTACCGGCAGGCCTTCGAGCGGGGCATGCTGCATGCCGCTGCGGCGCTGGGCGACCTGTATGAGGAGGAAGTGTGCGATGGCGACCTGGATTGGCAGGTCGACCTGGTGCAGGCCTACCACTGGTTCATGCGCGGGGCCGAGCGGGGCGAGGCGCGCTGCCGTTTTGAAGTGGGTTACCGGTTGATGCACGGGCTGTATGTGCAGGCCGACCTCAAGGCCGCGCTTTACTGGCTGGAGCTGGCGGCTGCGGCCGGGGTGGTGCAGGCGGCCGAGGAGCTGGCAGTGCATTTCAGCAGCCGGGACCGGGAACGGTACCAGGAGTGGCGGGACCGGGCGGTGCAGATGGGCAGTACATTGGCCTTGACCATGAAGTTGGAAGACCAGATACAGCCCTGAAATTTCTGTTGCCTGTGCCGGCCTCTTCGCGGGTGAACCCGCTCCCACAGGACCCGTGCATGGCTTGAATGTTGTCCATACCTGTGGGAGCGGGTTCACCCGCGAAGAGGCCGGCACAGGCAGGCAAAAAGCCCCAGCATGAACAACAATTCATTCATACCCCCCGTCACCCCCTGTTGACGACAGGGGGAGGCACAGGCGTATATTGATAGTTAGCAAACTATGAATATCCTTGGTTCCTTCCATGTCCCTTGATCTCCTGCGCCTGCAAGTCAGCAGCGGCATGGTGGTTGCCGCCCGCCATTGGCGGCGCATCTGCCACGTAGCTCTGACCAGCTATGGCATTTCCGAGGCCTGTGCCGCGCCGTTGCTGATGATCGTGCGCTTGGGCGACGGCGTGCACCAAGTGGCGGTGGCCCAGGCCGCCGGCCTGGAAAGCCCATCGCTGGTGCGCCTGCTCGACCAGCTGTGCAAGGCCGGCCTGGTCTGTCGCAGCGAAGACCCGCTGGATCGCCGCGCCAAGGCCCTGAGCCTGACTGCCGAAGGCCGTGCCCTGGCCGAAGCCATCGAAGCTGAGCTGGTACGCCTGCGTCGCGATGTGCTGCACGGCATCGACCAGGCCGACCTGGAAGCTGCCTTGCGCGTGCTGCGAGCCTTCGAAGCCGCTGGCCTGGGCAGTACAGGCGGGGTGGCATGAACGGCTTCTTCAGCTCGGTACCGCCGGCCCGCGACTGGTTCTACGGTGTGCGTACCTTCGCTGCCTCCATGATCGCCCTGTACATCGCCCTGCTCATGCAGCTGCCACGCCCTTACTGGGCCATGGCTACGGTGTACATCGTTTCCAGCCCGTTCGTCGGCCCGACCAGCTCCAAGGCCCTGTACCGCGCCGTAGGCACGCTTTTAGGTGCTGGCGGCGCGATTTTCCTGGTGCCGCCGCTGGTGCAGTCGCCGTTGCTGCTGAGCATCGCCATCGCCCTGTGGACCGGCACCTTGCTGTTCCTTTCGCTGAACCTGCGCACGGCCAACAACTACGTGCTGATGCTGGCCGGCTACACCTTGCCGATGATTGCCCTGGCGGTTGTGGATAACCCACTGGCGGTGTTCGACGTAGCGTCTTCCCGCGCCCAGGAAATCTGTCTGGGCATCGTCTGCGCGGCAGTGGTCGGGGCCATCTTCTGGCCGCGCCGGCTAGCGCCGGTGGTGGTCGGGGCCACCGGTAGCTGGTTCACCGAGGCGATTCGCTACAGTGACACCTACCTGGCCCGCGACGTCAGTGCCGACAAGGTCGGCGGCATGCGCGGGGCGATGGTTGCCACGTTCAACTCGCTGGAGCTGATGATCGGCCAGCTCGGCCACGAAGGCGCCGGCCCGCACACCTTGAAGAACGCCCGCGAGCTGCGCGGCCGCATGATCCACCTGCTGCCGGTGATCGACGCGCTCGACGACGCCCTGTTGGCCCTCGAAGGCCGCGCCCAGGCGCAGTTCGCCCAGTTGCAACCCTTGCTGGAAAGCGCCCGTGAATGGCTCAAGGGCACCGCCGACAGCGCTTCGGTTGCACGCTGGACCGCCCTGCACGAGCAGATCGAGCGTTTGCAGCCTGGCGCCGCTGCCCTCGACCAGCGCGCCGAGTTGTTGTTGTCCAACGCCCTGTATCGCCTGACCGAGTGGGCCGACCTGTGGCAGGACTGCTGCACCCTGCAACATGCCCTGCGCACCGACGACGCCAAACCCTGGCGCGCGGTGTACCGCCACTGGCGCCTGGGCCGCCTGACAGCGTTCTTCGACCGTGGCTTGATGCTGTATTCGGTGGCCTCCACGGTACTGGCTATCGTGGTCGCCTGCGGACTGTGGATCGGCCTGGGCTGGAACGACGGCGCCAGCGCGGTGATCCTCGCCGCCGTGTCGTGCAGCTTCTTTGCCGCCATGGACGACCCAGCGCCGCAGATCTACAAATTCTTCTTCTGGACGCTGATGTCGGTCATCTTCTCCAGCCTGTACCTGTTCCTGGTGCTGCCCAACCTGCACGACTTCCCGATGCTGGTGCTGGCCTTTGCCGTGCCGTTCATCTGCGTCGGCACCCTGACCGTGCAGCCGCGCTTCTACCTGGGTACCTTGCTGACCATCGTCAACACCTCGACCTTCATCAGCATCCAGGGCGCCTACGACGCCGACTTCTTCACCTTCCTCAACTCCAACCTGGCCGGCCCGGTTGGGCTGCTGTTCGCCTTTATCTGGACCCTGGTGATGCGCCCGTTCGGCGTGGAGCTGGCGGCCAAGCGCATGACCCGCTTCGCTTGGCGCGACATCGTCGAAATGACCGAGCCGGCAACCCTGGCCGAGCACCGCCAGGTCGGCGTGCAGATGCTCGACCGCCTGATGCAGCACCTGCCGCGGCTGTCGCAAACCGGCCAGGACAGCGGCGTGGCACTGCGCGACCTGCGCGTCGGGCTGAACCTGCTCGACCTGCTGGCGTACATGCCGCGTGCCGGCCAGCAGGCCCGCGAGCGCCTGAACACAGTGATCGAGGAAGTCGGCGCGCACTACGCCGCCTGCCTGCGTGCCGGTGAGCGTCTGCATGCCCCGGCCGCACTGCTGCGCAACATGGAGCGTGCGCGGCTGGCGCTGAACCTGGATGAACTGTACGAGCGCGGCGACGCCCGCACCCACCTGCTGCATGCCCTGAGCGGCCTGCGCCTGGCGCTGTTGCCGGGGGTGGAGGTGATGCTCGAACCCACCGAACAACCACAACTGCCCCCCGGCCTCGACGGAGCGCCCCTGTGATTGGTGAACTGGATATCAGCGGGGTGTTCCTGCCCACGCTGCTGGTGATGATGTTTGGCACCTACCTGCTGTTCCTGGGGGTGCACGCGGTGCTGGTGCGCCTGCATTTCTACCGCCTGGTCTGGCACCGGGCGTTGTTCAACGTTGCCCTGTATGCCGTGCTGCTTGGCGCGGTGGACCACTTTTGCCGAAACCTGATGCTGCCATGAAAAAACCTTTGCTGACCCTGGGCCGTGTGGTCCTGACCTTGCTGGTAGTGACCTTCGCCGCCGTGCTCGTGTGGCAGATGGTGGTCTACTACATGTTTGCCCCCTGGACCCGTGACGGCCACATCCGCGCCGACGTGATCCAGATCGCCCCGGATGTGTCCGGGCTGATCCAGAAGGTCGAAGTGCGCGACAACCAGACTGTCAAGCGCGGCGACGTGCTGTTCACCATCGACCAGGACCGCTTCACCCTGGCCCTGCGCCAGGCCAAGGCCACCCTTGGCGAGCGCCAGGAAACCCTGGCCCAGGCCTCCCGCGAAGCGCAGCGCAACCGCAAGCTGGGCAACCTGGTGGCTGCTGAGCAGCTGGAA
Organism: Pseudomonas sp. NPDC089392; assembly: GCF_044749595.1. Taxonomy (NCBI): domain Bacteria; kingdom Pseudomonadati; phylum Pseudomonadota; class Gammaproteobacteria; order Pseudomonadales; family Pseudomonadaceae; genus Pseudomonas; species Pseudomonas sp. NPDC089392. The sequence continues at coordinate 92,349 of NZ_JBIVIF010000020.1, read as the reverse complement.
GAAAGCCAGTCCCGCGAGGCCCGCGCCCGCTCGGCCGTCAGCGAGGCGCAGGTGGCGGTCGATACCGCCCAGCTCAACCTCGACCGCTCGGTGGTACGCAGCCCGGTGGACGGCTACCTCAACGACCGCGCGCCGCGTAACCACGAATTCGTCACCGCCGGCCGCCCGGTGCTGTCGGTGGTCGACAGCGCTTCGTACCACGTTGATGGTTACTTCGAAGAAACCAAGCTTGGCGGCATCCACATTGGCGATGCCGTGGATATCCGCGTGATGGGCGACAACACCCGCCTGCGCGGCCATGTGCAAAGCTTTGCCGCCGGTATCGAAGACCGCGACCGCAGCAGCGGCGCCAACCTGCTGCCCAACGTCAACCCGGCGTTCAGCTGGGTACGCTTGGCCCAGCGTATTCCGGTGCGCATCGCCTTCGACGAAGTACCTGAGGACTTCCGCATGATCGCCGGGCGTACTGCCACGGTGTCGATCATCGAGGGCCAGCGCCCATGAAACAGCTGATCCTGGCCGGCCTGTGCCTGTCGCTGGGTGCCTGCATGATGGTCGGCCCCGACTATGAGGTGCCGAAGGACGCGGCGGTGCAACGCAGCGACCTCAACGGCCCGCTGCGCCAGGATGCCGACAGCGTGGTCTCGGCGCCGGTGCCCGAGGACTGGTGGCAGTTGTATCAGGATCAACGGCTGAACGAACTGGTGCGCCAGGCCCTGAGTGCCAACACCGAGCTACGCGTGGCCGCCGCCAACATTGCCAAGGCTCGCGCCCAGGTCGAAGTGGCTGAATCGCAGGGTGGCTTCAACGGTGGCGTCAAACTCGGTGCCCAGCGCCTGCAAGAAGCTGGTCAGGCATTCCTGCTACCCGAGAAGGTGCCAGTGGCCAACATTGGTGAAGCCATCATCAGCGCTTCTTACCAGTTCGACCTGTGGGGCACCTTCAAGCGCGGCACCGAGGCCGCCAAAGCCAATGCCGACGCTGTACAGGCTGCGGCCGACACTGCCCGCATCACCCTGGTGGCGGACGTGGTCAAGGCTTACACCCAAGTGTGCTCGGCCAACGAGGAATACCACATCGCCCGCGAGTCGCTCGACTTGCAGGAGCAGAGCGTGAAGCTCAACCAACGCCTGCGTGATGCCGGCCGCGGTGATGAAACCCAGGTCACCCGTTCGCAGACCCAGTTCAAATCGTTGCGTGCCGAACTGCCACGCTTCAAGGCAGAGCGTGAAACCGGCATGTACACCCTGGCTGCGTTGCTGGCCAAGCCAGTTGACCAGCTGCCTGCTGGCACCGCTGATTGTGCCGAATTGCCGCACTTGAGCCAGCTGGTTCCGGTAGGCGACGGTGCGGCCTTGCTCAAGCGCCGCCCGGACGTGCGCCAGGCCGAGCGCCAGTTGGCGGCAGCCACTGCCTACATAGGTGTAGCGACCGGCGCGCTGTACCCGGATATCAGCATCGGTGCCCAGGTGGGTACCATCGGCATCCTCGATGACCTTGGCGATCCGTCGACCAACCGCTGGGGCTTCGGCCCGCAGGTAAGCTGGAGCATCCCCACCAATGGCACCCGTGCGCGGATTCGCATGGCCGAGGCCTCGACCCAGGCTGCGCTGGCGAATTTCGATGGGGTGGTGCTGAACGCTATTCGTGAAACCCAGACCCGCCTGGCGCAGTACAGTGCTCTGCTGGATCGGCGCGATGCGTTGGCCGAGGCGGAGAAATCGGCAAAGGAAGCGGCGGATCAGACGCACCGCTATTACCAGGCAGGGCGTGAATCGTTCCTGGCAGATTTGCAGGCGACGCGGACCTATACCGACATGCGTGCGCAGCTGGCGGCGGCCAATAGCCAGGTGGCGTTGGGGCAGGTTGGCGTGTTCCTGGCGTTGGGTGGGGGGTGGAAGGATTCGGCTAGGCATTGAGGTAGAGCTGCCATGTGCCTGTCTTAAGTTCTTCAGCGCTTATGAGATCGAGCGCCGCCCGCGCGGCGCTTCGCGGCACAAGGCCGCTCCCACATCTGTTTCGGGCCAATTATTCCTGTGCCTTTGGCGCGCGCACCCTGGGTGCATGGCTTGAGATTGATGAAGAGCAGTGGCGCAGCCGATATCGAATGGAACAAACAAGGCGGGCAGAGGTGATCTCACAGGATTGACTGGCCCGAAACAGACTGTGGGAGCGGGCTTGCCCCGCGAAGCGCCGCGCGGGCGGCGCTCGATCTCATAAGCGCTGAAGGACTTAAGACAGGCACCTCGCAGCCCCTACGCAATTCCCTTGCGTTCGTAAGACATTTCCGAACCTGAAACCAAATGCTTCAGTTCTAGCTCTCTGTCGAATTATCCTACAGCACCTGTCGGATGGTGCTGTCTTGGCTGGGAAGTGTTCCCAGACTACTGTCGTGGGGTCGCCTCGCAAGGCGATCGGGATTGAGACCCCCGGTACTCACAGAACGCACCGCTTAATGGTGGTCGTGCGCGGGCAGGCTTTCGCCTGGTCGGGTTTTCCTGTGAGCCCGGGTCTCATCCCTCGCACGACTGCCACCCAATTCCGTGAGACGAAGAGGATTGCAGTTCATAGATCATTCACTAGGAATGCGATCATGAAAAAACTCATCCCCGACCCACCTGTTACCGATCTGCTTCTGCTCGACCCTCCCGCGCTTTCACTAATCGAGCCACTTAGCCCCAAAGACTGCGAAGAGCTGATCAGCGCCCTCACTCTGACGATCGACCACACCACCACAGCCCTGCTCGACAACCCTCCCGGTGACATGCGCAATGCCATGGGCATGAATATTCGTTTGCTCTGCCGCCTGATCAATGCCGTGTGTGATCACACACATGCAACCCACCACGATCAAGGAGCGACCCGATGAGCAATGATCCAAGAGATTCTGCAACCGCAGGGGTGGAAACCTTCGACCTGTTCCGCCTGCAGCCCAATGTGCCGTTCAGCCATGCCTTTTCGCAGTTGTCGGTATTACTCGGTTGTATCCGCCACCTCACCACCGAGGCGGAAATGGAAAACGACCGTATTGCCGGTAGCGCGGCGCGGATACTCAGTGAGATGGCTAAGGCGCTGATCGATGATATGGAGCGAGGAATGAGCAAGGTTTTTCAATAGCCTTCAAACACCGAGGGCCGCTGTGGGAGCGGGTTTACCCGCGAATGCGGTGGCGGCTGCAACGGTGAATGGCCATGG